>JBBITL010000036.1:0-43696 GCA_037440765.1 Solibacteraceae bacterium | reverse complement strand
GTGCCGGGCCGGAGGCATTCGCTCTTCAGGGACTTGTGCCAGCGCTCGATCTTGCCATTCGATTGCGGATAGTAGGGCGCCGTGCGCACGTGAGTCATGCCGGCGATGGGGATGAACTCTTTGAAGTCCCGGGCAAGGAATTGCGGCCCGTTGTCGGAGATGACGCGCGGCCGGGCCTGCGGATGCCGCTCCCGCGCCGCCTGTAGAATG
Source organism: Solibacteraceae bacterium (assembly GCA_037440765.1). Taxonomy (GTDB): domain Bacteria; phylum Acidobacteriota; class Terriglobia; order Bryobacterales; family Bryobacteraceae; genus DTKY01. The sequence goes on along the minus strand of JBBITL010000036.1, from coordinate 43,486 downwards.
ATCTCGATGTCGCCCTCGGTCATGGCCGGCCGTAGGTCCCAGTGCACGATGAAGCGGCTGAACCCATCCGGCTCTGGAGCTGATCTACCGCTTCAAGCAGCGCCTCTGCTACCTGCTGCTCAAAAAACATCGCACACGAAAGCAGTGCGAAACCCTGGCGCCCCGCCTGCTGCGAGCTATCTCCCAACTGCGCCAGGCCGGCCTGGCGCAACTGGTCACCCTCGGGGAAACTCTGCATTCCTGGAGCGTGGAGATCGCTGCCATGTGGCGCTTTACCCGGAACAACGGCATCACCGAAGGCTTCCACAACAAGATGGAACTCATTAACCGCCAAGCCTTCGGCTTCCGCAACTTCCAGAACTACAGACTTCGCGTCAAAGTCTTATGTGGTTAAATTGTCTTGGGATCGGGGTCTCCCCCGTTGTTGGCGTAGAGCCTGTTTTGTTGGGCTTTGTTTTGGTGGACCTGGTGAGATTCGAACTCACGACCTCTTCCATGCCATGGAAGCGCGCTCCCAACTGCGCCACAGGCCCACGCGGCAGGCGAACTACTCCATTATATTACAGAGATGGACCGGGATCACGCCTGGCAGCTCCTGTGCGAATTCACCAGGAATGAGAATCTGCGGCGGCACGCCCTGGCGGTGGAGGCGTGCGTGCTGGCCTACGCCAGGAAGTTCGGCGAGGACCAGGCCAAGTGGTCCGTCACAGCGCTGCTTCACGATTTCGACTGGGAGATACACCCGGAAGCCCCCGACCATCCCATGAAAGGAGAGACGATCCTGGCCGGGCGCGGCGTGAGCGCCGAGATACGGCGCGCCATCCTCTCCCACGCCTCCTACACCGGCGTCACGCGCGAGAGCCTGCTCGAGAAATGCCTGTTCGCCTGCGACGAGATCTCGGGGCTGCTGACGGCGGTGGCCCTGGTGAAGCCGCGCCGCAGCCTGGCCGAGGTGGATGTGGCCTCGGTGCGGCGGAAGATGAAGGACAAGGCCTTCGCGCGGTCGGTCAGCCGGCAGGATATCGTGGACGGCGCAGCGGAGCTGGGCGTGCCGCTTGATGAGCACATCGAGACTTGCATAGGAGCCCTGCGGGAAATCGCCGGAGAACTTGGGCTGGCCGGAAACTGAGCCGGGCCGGTGATAGAATCGGCGAGGAAGCTAGTCCTGGCCGGTGCTGGGCCTGGTCTTCAAAACCAGCGTGCGGCGCGTCTCGCGTCGCAGGTGGGTTCGACCCCCACTAGCTTCCGCCACACAGTGATAGTCTTTGAATTGTGAGCACCGCCCCTGCCGCCGGCTGGCTGCTGGTGGCCGCGCTGGCCGCGAGCGCGGCCGAGCCCGGCTTCCAACCCCTGTTCAACGGCTGGAACCTGGATGGCTGGAGACTGGTGGGCGGCGCGGGACCCGGCTACCGTGTCGAGGACGGCAAGATAGTCTGCCCCGCCGACGGCGGCGGGAATCTCTTCACCGAGAAGGAATACGCCAACTTCGTCCTGCGCCTGGAGTTCAGGTTGAGCGAAGGAGGCAACAACGGCATCGGGCTGCGCGCGCCGCTTGGGGGCGATGTCGCCTACCAGGGCATCGAGATTCAGGTGCTCGACGACCCGGCGCCGGTCTACAAGGACATCCAGCCGGCCCAGCGCTGCGGCTCCCTCTACGGGGTCTTCCCCGCCCGGCAGGGCGCCCTGAGGCCGGCCGGCCAGTGGAATGCGTTTGAGATCACGGCCGACGGCCGGCGGGTGAGCGTCAGGCTCAACGGCGTGATCGTCGTGGACGCGGACCTCGACACGGTGACTGATCCGCAGATTCTCAAGCGGCACCCCGGACTCTCCCGCACCAGGGGGCACATCGGCCTGCTCGGCCACCGTAGCCACGTTGAGTTCCGACGGCTGGAATTGAAAGAGCTGCCATAGTGCCCGCGCGCAGGATATTGCAACTCGGCGACCCGCTGTTGCGCGAGCGCTCGCGGCCCGTCGAGCGGCCGGCCGATGCCGCGCCGGTGCTCGAAGACCTGCGCGGCACCTTGCGCGAGTTCAGGAGCAACCACGGCTTCGGGCGCGGGATCAGCGCGGTTCAGATCGGCCAGCCGTTGAGGATCGTCTACCTGGAGTTCGAAGGGAAGCAGTACTCTGTGCTGAACCCCGCCTTCGACCGGCTGGGCGGGGAGCGCATTCGTCTATGGGACGACTGCTTTTCGTTTCCGGACCTGCTGGTCTGCGTGGAGAGGGCTTCCGAGGCGGTGCTGCGGTACACGGACGAAACCGGCGCACCCCGCGCGCTCGAAGCCTCAGGGGCGCTGGCCGAGTTGCTGCAGCACGAAATGGATCACCTTGACGGGATTCTGGCCGTCGACCGCGCCGCCGGCCCGAACAGCCTCCGGACCAGGGAGGAACACCGGCGGCGGCTCAGCTCTCCTCTTGCCGGTCCCCGTTCTCCCGAGGGGCCGGCGATTCGCTGACCAGGACCTTGTCGACACGGTTGCGGTCCATGTCCACGACCTCGTAGCGCTTGGAGCCCACCTCGAAGAAGTCCCCGGCCACCGGGATGCAGCCGATGTGGGAAACCACGAATCCGCCCAGGGTGGTAAAGCCGCCGGTGTCCTCGCCGGGCAGTTCCTTGATCTCGAACAGTTCCTTGAACTCGAAGACGGGCATGCTGCCGTCCACCAGCCAGGAGCCGTCCTCCCGCCGGGTGGCCTGCGACTCGGGCTTCTCACCAGGAGCCGGCAGATCCCCGACCACGGCTTCCAGTATGTCGTGCATGGTGATGAGCCCCTCGGCGCCGCCGTGCTCGTTGACCACCAGCGCGATGTGCGTGCGCGACTGCTGGAAGACCTCCAGGACCTTCAGCGCCCGCATGGTCTCGGGCACCGCGGGCAGTTCGCGCATGACTGTCTTCCACTCCAGGGGCCGGCCTTCGATGTGCAGCCCCAGCAGGTCCTTCACGTGCACGTATCCGATCACCTGGTCCAGGCTGCCGTCTCCCACCGGGAAGCGGGAGTAAGCGCTCCCGCTGATGGTCTTCCAGACGGCCTCGGGGGCGTCCTGGACATCGACCCAGACGATATTCATCCTGTGCCGCATCAACTCGACGGCACGCCGGTCGCCGAGGCCGAAGACACCCTCGATCATCTCCTGCTCGGCCTCTTCGAAGGCCCCCGCCTCGGTGCCCTCCTCGATCATCTGCTTGATCTCTTCTTCGGTCACCGGCGGCTCGGCCGGCACCCGCACGGGGTAGAGCTTCAGAATGCCGTCGGTGGTCCAGCCCAGAAACCGCACGGCCGGGCCCGCGGCCTTCGACAACGCGCGCATGGGAATAGCGACCGCCATGGCCAGGCGCTCCGGGCTGGCCAGCGCGATTCGCTTGGGAACCAGTTCCCCCAGGATCAGGGACAGAAAGCTGATGGCCACCACCACGACGGTGATCGCCACAGGCTCGCCGTGCGGCCTCACCACCGGGAACGTGTTCAGATACGCGGCCAGTTTCGCTGCCAGCGTAACGCCACCGAACGCACCGGCCAGGGTCGCAATCAGGGTGATGCCGATCTGGACAGTCGACAGGAACTGGTTCGGGTTGTTGGCCAGGTCAAGCGCGACCGCCGCTTCTCGCTCCCCGTCCTCGGCTTGCTGCCGCAGGCGGGGCTTGCGGGCGGAGGCGATTGCCATCTCCGAGAGCGCCAGCACGCCGTTGGCAAGCACCAGAAGAATGATGGCGATGATCTCTATCGATGTGCCGGACACAAAAACAGCCCCGGCCCCTCGCCGGGCGCACTAGAGGCGGCCGTCGTTCCCAGTATAGACCGTCCGTCCCTCCAGGGGTTTCAACGAGCCAGGAACGGCCAGTGCCAGACCATGTGATAGCCGTACTTGGTCACCGCCAGGTATACCAGGCCGGCCACCGCCACCAGCAGCACCAGCAGGCCGTACAGGACCTTCCCCCACGGGAAGCGGCGCTTCTCCCGGTGCAGCACCAACAGGTAACTGGCAAAGACGCCCACGAAGAACAGCCCGCACATGGGAACCGAGAACAGCATCAGGTTGAAGATGTCCGGAGTGGGAGTGACAATCGCCGCCAGAACCACGATCAGAAGAATGGCGTAGCGCGTGTTGCGCAACAGAAACGCCGGCGAGACCACCCGCAACAGCGTAAGGAAGAAGAGCAGCACCGGCAGTTCGAACACCAGGCCGATGCCGAGCGTGGCGTTGACGAACAGGTTGAAGTACTCGGTGGCCGAAATCATGGGCTGGACGTTGATGTCCCGTCCGATGCCCAGCAGGAACGCCAGGCCGAAGCGGAAAGCCACGAAATAGGCGAACACCCCTCCCAGCACGAAAAGCCCGGCCGTGCATATCACGAAGGGCGCGGCCCAGCGGCGCTCGCGCTTGTACAGACCCGGCGCGATGAACGCCCATACCTGGTACAGGATCCAGGGCGCGGCCAGGAAGAGCGAAGCCAGCATGGGGGCCTTCACCCAGATGATGGCGAAGGCCTCGGTCGGCTTGATGAAAACCAGGTTGGGCGATGCGCCGATGGCCTTGAGCGCCTCTATCCCAGGGGCGCTGACGAACCGCCAGATCTGATTGGCGAACACCAGGCACAACACAAACGAGATGCCTATGCCGATCAGAGCCTTGAAGACGCGGCCGCGCAGTTCCTCCAGGTGCTCGAGGAACGACATGCGCAGCATGCCTTCTTCCTCGCCGTCCTCCTCATCGGCGGCGGGAGGACCGGGCTCGGGCGCAGCCACGGGCGCAGGGCCCGGCTCCTCGACGCTTGAGACCTCGGGCTCCAGCGCCACCAGGCCGTCCTGTGACGAAGCCTCCACTTCGGGAGGGTTCCCTCCCGGCTGCTTCTCTTCAGAATCCATGTTGATCGGTGCGGCTCAGCCTGCTACAGCCTGCGGCTCGGACGCAGGGCCCTCCCCGGCCGTGGCCAAGGGGTTCGGCTCCGGCGTTGGGTCGCCGGAGTCGGCCGCCACGGCATCGGGAGCCGCCCCTACGTCCTCGGCGGCCGGATCAGCGCCCTCAGGTGCGGATGCGCTTACAGTGGAAGAACTCTCTGCGGCGTAATCATACGAGGAAGCACCGTACGAGCCGTCCTCGTAGTTGTACGAGGAGCTGTAATCGTTCAGTTCGCTCTGAACGCTGCTCGTAACTTCCTTGATTGATTCATTTTCCCGCTCCAGGTTGCTCATTTCGCGGTCCCAGGTGTGCTTAAGCTCACTTGAGGCGCGACGGAACTCGGTGAGTGCCTTGCCGATGGTCTTGCCCACTTCGGGGAGCTTCTTCGGTCCGAGAATGAGCAGGGCGAGGACAAAGATAAACACCGTCTCCTGCCAGCCCAGCGGACCCATCTGTGTTCCTCCCTACTACTTCGATTCACCTTCATAATACCCCTTTTCGTGGTCTAATACGGGACATGTGGACAAGAGGCTGGCTGGTCCTGGCGGCGGTGCTTCCGCTCTGCGCCCAGGTGCGGTTCACACAGGGCAACGGCAAGATCTCGGTGGACGTAGACGGACGGCCGTTCACCGAGTTCTTCTACGGGGCCGACGCCCCCAAGCCCTACCTGCACCCGTTGAGGGCCGCCTCGGGCCTGATTGTGAGCCGCCATTTCCCGATGGCCAAGGTCGAGGGCGAGACGCTGGACCATCCCCATCACCGCGGACTGTGGTTCACCCACGGCGACGTCAACGGGGTCGACTTCTGGGCAAACGAGCCGTCCGCGACGCGCAAGAACTTGGGGCGGGTGGTCATCAACAGGATCGTTTCCGCCCGCGACGGCGCCATCACCGCTCTGTTTGACTGGGTAGGCCCGGAGGGCGGCAGGCTCCTCACCGAGACCAGGGTCATGACGTTCTACTCCGACCCGAAACTGCGGACCATCGATCTGGACATAACGCTCACCGCCGTCGAGAAGGTCAGGTTCGGCGACACCAAGGAGGGGACCTTCGCCGTGCGGGTCGCCTCGGGCCTGGAAGCGCCCGGGCCGAAAGTGGCTGCCGCTCCGCCGCGCACGGGCCGGATGATCGATTCCGAGGGCCGCGAGTCGGAGGCCAACGTGTGGGGCAAGCGCGCCGCCTGGGTGGACGTCTCCGGCGAGGTGGAGGGGCAGAAGGTGGGCGTCGCCATCATGGATCACCCCACGAACCCGCGCTACCCGACCTTCTGGCACTGCCGCGCCTACGGCCTGTGCGCCGCCAACATTTTCGGCGCGCGCGACTTCATGAACGACAAGACACAGGATGGCAGCCTTACGCTTCAGCCGGGCGAGAGGCTGCGGCTGCGCTACCGCGTGGTGATCCACCCGGACGACCCGCGGACAGCGGGCATAGCGGAGCTCTACCGGAAGTTCACGGCCTTGAGGTAGGGGCCGGGCATGCCGGGCGTCTACGTCAGCCGCCACAGGATCTGGCGCAGCATGCCGAGCCAGATTTCGGCGTCGTGGCCGGAGAGGTCCATGCGCCGGACCAGCCGCCGGATCTTCATTTCCGTGGATGCCTCCACCCGTTCGTGCACGTAGCCGCTTTCGGCCAGGACCGTGATGAGCAACCGGGTAAACTCCTCCAGACCGGCCGCCTCGGCGCGTTTCTTCCGCTCGGGCCGCGCTTCGGCAGCCTCCGGGCTGCGCGCCAGTTCATAGAGGCAGACGGCCACGGCCTGACCCAGATTCATGGAGCCGTGTTCCTGGCGGGCCGGCGCGCGCATCAGCCAGTGGCAGTGCGCCAGGTCCTCGTTTGACAGGCCATGCTTCTCGGAGCCGAACAGCAGCGCCACCGGCTGGAGGGCGAGGCGCCTGCGTATGAGCCTTCCTCCGGACTCCAGCCTCCGCACAGTATGCTGCAACTCCCTCCGCGCGGCGTCCGTGGTGCCCACCACCAGGGCGCAGTCGGCGACCGCCTCGGCAACGGTCAAAAACACCCGGGCGCCGGCCAGAATGTGTCCCGCACCCACCGCCGAGCGAGCCTCGCGAAAGGCGACGTCGTAGGGCTTGACCAATCGAAGGCCGGAGAAGCCGAAATTGCTGATGGCGCGTGCCGCCGCGCCGATGTTCAGCGGGTTTCGCGGCTCGACCAGCACCACACGCAGTTGCGAGGGGTCCACCCGTCCAGAGTAGCTCAGCCATGCGTGGGACCGGTTTGCCGTACACTCAAGGAAAGCCCGATGCGGACGCTGTTCCTCAATCCTCCATCGTTTGAGGGGTTCGACGGCGGCGCGGGTTCCCGGTGGCCGGCCACGCGGGAGATCGAGTCCTACTGGTATCCGGTCTGGCTGTGCTACCCGGCGGGCATGCTCCCCGAAAGCAAGGTCGTGGACGCGCCGCCGCACAAGGTGTCCATCGGCCAGTGCGTCGCCCTGGCCCGCGATTTCGAGTTGGTGGTGCTGTTCACCTCCACGCCCGGATTCCACGTTGACGTCGGGATCGCCGAACGGATGAAGGACGCCAACCGGAAGCTCAGGATCGCTTTTGTTGGCCCCCCCGTCACGGTGGAGCCGGACAAGGCGCTGGCCTCCTCGGCGGCCATCGATTTCGTGGTGCGCGGGGAGTTCGATTACCAGGTGGTGGATTTCGCCCGCGGCCGGCCGGCCTCCGAACTGGCCGGCGTGAGCTACCGCAGCAACGGCGGTTTCGTGCACAACCCGCCGGCGCCCTATATCGAGGACCTTGACGCGCTGCCCTGGGTCACCAGGGTGTACCAGCGGGACCTGGACATCAGCCGCTACAACGTGCCGTTCCTTCAGCACCCGTTCGTGGCCTTCTACACCTCGCGCGGCTGCCCGGCCATGTGCACCTTCTGCCTGTGGCCGCAGACTCATTCCGGACACCGCTGGCGGCGGCGTTCGGCCGAGGACGTGGCCAACGAGGCCCGCTTCGCTTTGGAGGCGTTTCCCGGCCTGCGCGAGATCTTCTTCGACGACGACACGTTCAACTATCAGAAGGCGCGCACCATGGAGGTCGCCGCGCGGCTCAAGCCGCTGAAGGCCACCTGGTCCTGCACCTCGCGCGTGACCACCGACTACGAGACGCTCAGGGCCATGAAGGAGGCCGGCTGCCGCCTGCTGATCGTGGGCTACGAGAGCGGCGATCCGCGCATCCTCAGGAACATCAAGAAGGGCGCCACTGTGGAGATGGCGCTGCGGTTCACCAGGGACGCCCGCCGGCTCGGGCTCGCCGTCCACGGCGACTTCATCGTGGGCCTGCCGGGAGAGACCCGCGACAGCCTGAACAACACGCTCGAGTTCGCCAAGCGGCTGGACGTCGAGACCATACAGGTTTCTATCGCCCATCCCTACCCCGGCACCGAGTTCTACGATTACGTAAGGCGCAACGGCATGCTCACCATCGACCCGATGACCGACGACCGCGGCCACCAGCTCCCTAACATCGCCTACCCGGGCCTTGACCGCGCCGAACTGGTCGAGTGGGTCGAGCGCTTCTACGGCGAGTACTACTTCCGGCCGCGCGCCGCCTGGCGCATCGTGCGCAAGGCGCTGCTGGATTCCGCCGGGCGGCGGCGCCTGTGCAAGCAAGCGCGCGAATACCTCTCGCTGCGCTCCAGGCGCAGGCGGTTCGTCGAGAGCCACAGGGCATGAGCGCGTCCCACTCGCGGCTGCGCCTGAAGACGCGGTTGCTGGCCGTAATCGTGATTGTGTCGAACGTCCTCGGCAACTTCTTCCTTAGCCGCGGGATGAGAACCGGGGAGGCGCCCGATTTTCTTCTGGCTGCCCTGTTCAACCCGTGGGTGATGCTGGGCGTTTCGCTGCTGGTCCTGTGGATGCTCTCGCGCATGACGCTGCTGAGTTGGGCCGACCTGAGCTACGTGCTGCCGGTCACGGCTCTGGGCTACGTGCTGACAGCCCTCATGGGAAAGGCGTTTCTGGGCGAGTACGTCTCGGCCGCCCGCTGGGCCGGCATCGCGCTCATTGTGGCCGGAGTGAGCCTGGTTGGCGGCACTCCGATCCGCACCACGCCGGAGCGGAAACAGGACGCCCCATGAAGTGGGCTCTGGTGGCGATCATCGTGGCCGCAACCTCCTGCGGGGAACTTCTGCAAACCCACGGCATGAAGAACCACGGAGAGATCCGCGACTTCCGGCCCGGCGCGCTCGGTCGCGCCTTTCGCCGGGTGGCGCGGAACCCGCACGTGGCGGCCTCGGTGCTGTTCATGGCCATCTCCTTCTTCGCCTTCCTGTCTTTGTTGAAGATCGCGGATCTGAGCTTTGCGGTGCCCGCCACGGCGGCCGCTTACGTGGTCGAGACGGTCCTGGCGCGCTGCGTCCTGAAGGAGCGGATCGGGACCAGGCGCTGGGCAGGCGCCCTGCTGGTGGCCTGCGGCGTGGCGCTGGTGGCCCTATGACGCTGGTCGTCCTGCTGGCGGCGGCTTCGGCGGCGTATCAGTTGCTGGCGCTCGTGGCGGCGCTGCGACACATGATGAAACGGGACCCAGTGCCGTCGGCCCTTCCGCCGGTCTCCATATTGAAGCCGATCCGCGGCCTCGATCCCCACTTCAGGGAAGCCATACGCACGCACGCGGAACTGGATTATCCGGAGTACGAAGTTCTGTTCGGCGTGAGCGATCCTTCCGACCCCGCGCTGCCGGAGATCCGCAGCCTGATGGAGGCTTTCCCCGGGAGGAGCCTGCGGCTGGTGTGGGTGTCCACCCGGGCGCCGAACGGCAAGGTGGGCGCCCTGGTGGACCTCGCCAGGGAGGCGCGCAACCCGCTGCTGGTGGTGAACGACAGCGACATCTCGGTCCCGCCCGAGTATCTGCGGCGGATAGTGGGGCCGCTGGAGGATCCGTCGGCCGGTTTGGTGACCTGCCTGTACCGGGCCAGCAGCGACCACCGGCCCGGCCGATGGGAGGCGCTCGGCATCGCCACGGATTTCGCCCCGGGCGTGCTGGTGGCGCCGCTGCTGGGCGTGCGTGAGTTCGGGCTCGGGTCCACGCTGCTGTTCCGCCGGGCGGACCTTGACGCCATAGGAGGCTTCGAGGCTGTGGCCGGTTACATCGCCGACGACTACCAGCTTGCCAGGAGGATCACGGAGACCGGCCGGCGGGTGGTGCTGTCGAGGCTGGCGGTCGTGACTTCAACGGCCGGACGAACCTGGGGCCAGGTGTGGCGCAGGCAGGTGCGCTGGGCGCGTTCCATACGCGTGTCGCGGGGAGCGTACCTGGGCCTGCCGCTGGCGAACACGAGCCTGTGGGCGCTTGCGGCGCTGGCGGCGGGCGCTTGGTGGATGGCGGCCCCGCTTGTGGCGCTGCGCATCGCTGTTGGGTTGGCGGCCGGCGCGGGCGTCCTGGGCGACCGGAGCGTCCTGCGGCGCTTCTACCTGATCCCCCTTCGCGATCTGTGGGGCTTCGCAGTGTGGCTCTACAGCCTGTTCGGCAACACGGTCGAATGGCGCGGCCTGCGGCTCCGCCTGGGCCGCGACGGGCGGATTGTAGAGGAAGCCTAATGTCCCGAGTCTGAAGCACGCCGAACAAATGCGCCCGCTTGCTGATGCGCGCGGTTCTGTGCTTTTGAGGTGTTGCACATGACCGCGACCGTGAGAGAGCGGGCTTGCAGGCCTACGGCCTTCTGACTCGGGACACTAGCCGCCTGCCGCCTGACGCCGGCGTTCGTACTCCTCGAACTGTTCCCGGTACGACTCGTAGCCCGGCCGGCCCATCAGGCCGAAGGTGAACCGTTTGCCGAGTTCCACTCCCTCCTGGTCGAAGGCGTTGATGTCCAGGAGTTCACCCATGAAGGCGGTCTGGAACTCGAGCATCTGAAGGAAGGCTCCGAGGTGCTCCTCGTCGATGCGGTCCAGCGTGAAGGTGCAGTTCGGACGGTTGTTCAGGGTGAGGGCGGCCGCTGTCGAGAGCCGCTCGGCGTCGATCAGTTGGGCCAGGCTCCTGCCGGCCAGGTAATCGAATGCCTCCAGGCCCAGGCGCGCCTTGGGGATCTTGCCCTCGGCCGGCGGTCTGGCCACTGCCCAGAACGTGAACACCTTGTCGTTAGGCCCCTCCATGTACAACTGGACCTGGGAGTGCTGATCGGTGGTGCCGAGCGCGGCAACCGGAGTCTGCCCGGTGTTCACCAGTTGTCCGCCGCGCGTTCTGGCCTTGCCGAGCGACTCGGCCCAGAGCTGGCGGAACCAGAAAGCGGCGCCCCACAGCCGGTTTGAATAGGGGAAGGCGACCTGGATGGTCTTGTTCTTGTTCCTCCAGATCAGGTAGTGCAGCACGGCGGAGTTGAGCGCGGCGTTGCCGGCAAGGTCCTCGGACCAGCAGAGCCGGTTCATGGCCGCCGCACCCTTCATCAGCTTGCGGATATCCAGACCGATGAGCGCCGCCGGCGCCAGGCCCACCGCGGACAGGACGCTGAAGCGTCCGCCCACGTTGTCGGGGATGGGGAAGGTCCGATAGCCCTCGCGAGCGGCAAGCGTGGAGAGCTCGCCCCGCCCCTGGCTGGTCACGGCGACGATCCGGCGCGCCGCCCCCGGGCCCAGCTTGCTCCGGAGCCAGTGCCGCACCAGAAGAAAAGTCGCCATGGTCTCGGCCGTGGAGCCCGACTTGGCGATCACCACCACCAGCGTCCGCCTGGGGTTCATGGAGTCGAGCGCCGAGGCGGTGAGCGAGGCGTCGACGTTGTCGAGCACAACCAGGCGGGGAAAGCTGGTGGAGAACTTGCGCTGAACCGGGTGCGGCCCCCGCAGGCCGCAATCCAGGGCCCAGGCGCCCAGAGCGCTGCCCCCGATTCCGACCAGGCAGACGGTGTCGTAGGAGCCCTGCGCCCGGCCGGCGTACTGGCTGATCTCCCTGGCCAGGGCCGTCTGAAGCGGCAGGTGCGGGAATCCGTACCGGCCTTCGTCGCTGGACTTGCGGAAGGCCGCCAGCGCCTTGCCGGCCCTGGCGTCCATCTTGGCAATCTCTTTACCGGTCACACCGTGGGCGGCGCCGACCATCTCGGCGCGCAGGTTGGTCTCGTCAAACTGGATGCGCATATCCTCTCATCATCCGACAGAATTCAGGCGGGCGGCGTCTCAGCGGTCGGGAACGTCTCGGAGATGTGATCGTGAAAGGTCAGTCCTTCGTCATCGGCCAGCGCCCAGAGATAACCGATCCCTCCGGTGAGCAGGCTAAGCAGGCTGGCCAACTCCCGCACCAGGCGCTCCCGCCTGCGGGCGGGCCGCCCGCTTACGTGCATCAGCCGCAGCCCGACCGCGCGCATCCCGGGGGAGCGATCCGAGAGCAGGCAGAACGCCAGTTTGTAGAAGCACAGGATTGACGCCAGGACCGTGGCCGGCGCCCAGAGCATGGCGCGGTCCAAGGGCAGGGGGCTCTCCCAGAAGCGGGTGAGCAGCAGGAACAGGATGGCCCCGGCCGCCACCATGGAGGAGTCAACAGCCCCGGCCCTCACGCGGCTGCCGAAAGACGCCACCGGGCCCTGGCAGAGCGCCACGGGCTGGCTGACGGGCGCCGCCGGCGCGGCAAAGGAAAGGCTCCCCTGGTTGGGGTCCGCAATGCGGCCGGCGTTGCGGCGGGCAGGCGGGCGGCGCCTCCCCTGGTCTGGCGCGGGGCGCGGCGGGGCAATGGACTCAAACGGAATCACCCGAAACAGGTCCGGCTGCTGCGGAGGATGTGCGGGCTGCACGTCGCGCTCAGGGATCTCCACGATGCGCGACACCTCCCGGGCCGGCGCCAGGGAGGACCTCAGGGGCGCCGCCGGAGGCGGGCCCAGCCGGCGGCCGCAGCGCAAACAACGATGCTCGTCCTCGGCGTTCCAGGCGCCGCAATACGCACAAACCATCCGTCGACACTCGATCCCGCCGCGGCCTTGCGGGAGACAGACACCCCATGCTAGGGTTTTCGCTTGGGCTCTCGGCGCCAGGCGTACGGTCGGTTCTCTCCTCCTGTTAGTAGCATAATCGGCCGGGTTTGTCACGCACTTCTCAGCGCCCTGTGGCGCGGCGCCGCCCTGTGCCTGTTGGCTGCCGCCACGACTTCAGCCCAGGCGCCGCCCGCCCGCCCGGCCGGGATTGAGCCGCCCGGCCCCAACGAAGTGGTGGTCTGGGCCCTTTCAAAGTGGTCTGACGGCCCGGTTTATCATCTTCGCGGGAACGCCTCGCTCCAGACCACGGAAATGCAGCTCTGGGCGGATCGACTGGACTACAACGAAGAGACCGGCAAGGCCGAGGCGCGGGGCGACGTCCGCTTCAAGCACTTCCTCAGGGGAGAGGAACTCTGGGCCGACGAGGTGGAATACGACCTGAAGGAGGACACCGGCCAATTCCGCAATTTGCGCGGCTCAGTCCCCGCGCGGGTGGAGCACCGGCCGGGGCTGCTGACCACGTCCAATCCGTTCTACTTCGAAGGCCGCTCGGCGGAGCGCGTCAAAGATAAGTACATTCTCCACGACGGCTTGGTCACCAACTGCCGGCTGCCCAAGCCCTGGTGGGCCCTGCGCTCCCCGAGGTTCGAGATTGTGCCCGGAGACCGGGCGCTGGCCTACCGCGCCACTTTCAGGGTACGGGGGATACCGCTGCTGTACGCCCCCGTCTTCTACAAGTCCCTGGCCGAGCAGCCCCGCAGGAGCGGCCTGCTGACGCCCAATATCGGGAACAGCTCACGGCGTGGAAGGATGGTGGGAGCCGGATACTACTGGGCGTACAGCCGCAGCCACGACGCCACGTACCGAAGCCAGTGGTTCACGCAGAGGGGTTTCGCGCACCACGTGGACTTGCGCGGCAGGCCGTCGGCGACATCGGAGTACAACGTGTTCCTGTACGGCGTGAACGACCGGGGCGAGAAGCAGCCCGGCGGCGAGCGCCGCAAGAAGGGCGGCCTTGTACTGTCAGCCAGCGGACACGCCGAACTGGGCGGCGGCTTCAACGCGAGACTGGACGCCAACTACCTTACATCCCTGAGGTTCCGCACGGCCTTCACCGAGAGCCTTTATGAGGCTATCGCCTCCGAAGTGCACTCGGCCGGGTTCGTTGACAAGCACTGGCCGGGTTTCGGCCTCACCCTGGTGGGCGCGCGCATCGAGAACATACAGAATGCCGGCAGCTACTTGGACGAACTGAAAGGCTACCTGCCGGACGAGAAGGTGTCCATTCGAAAACTGCCGCAGGTGGAGTTCCAGATCCGGCGCCGGCGGTACGCGATCGGGCGGTTGCAGTTCTGGGTCTCGATGGAGTCCAGCGCCGGCCTGCTGCGGCGGAGCCAGCCGCAGTTTCAGACCCGGCATTTCACAGAGCGGCTCGACTTTCAGCCGCGCCTGATGACCGCGCTGCGCTGGAAGGGCTTCACCTTGCTGCCTGGCGTCAGCCTGCGGGAAACCTACTACGGTTCCCGCATGGAGGAAGGGCGCGTCGGCGGCGCCAACATCAGCCGCTTCGGCCGCGAATTCACGCTGGAGCTAGTCCCTCCCGCCCTGGCGCGCGTGGGCGACGGGCCGCGCTGGCTGGGCGACAAGGTCAAGCACGTCATCGAGCCGCGGGCCGTCTTCCGCCACGCCGCCGGATACCGCGACTTCAACAGGCTGATCCGCTTCGACGAGATCGAACTGGCCGCCAATACCACCGAACTGGAGGTCTCCCTCGCCAACCGCCTGTTCGTGAAGCGGGGCGAGGAAGTGTCTGAACTGCTGAGCTGGGATCTCTGGCATGCGCGCTACTTCGATCCGAGCTTCGGCGGGGCGGTGTCCGCCTTCGATGCGGCGGGAAGGCCCCGGCGCAACGTCATCGCCAGTTCCATCGGGCTGACCGCCTTCTCCTTCCTGGACGGCCCGCGGCGCTACTCGCCGGTGGTGTCGGCTCTGCGCATCGCCCCCCTCGCCGGGTTTGGGGTGGAGTGGCGGAGCGACTACGACCCGTTCAGGCGGCGGCCCGTCAACAGTTGGCTCACGGGGGACTGGCGCCGCTCAATCTACTCGCTCGGGCTGGGACACAACCTGGTGCGCAGCGGCCCTCAGCTCTCGGCCAGCGCCAACGAGTTCCGGGGCCGTTTCGCCCTGGGTGGAGAGAACAGGCGAGGCTGGAGCAGCGCCTTCGACTCGGTATACGATTTCCGCAACGGGGTCATGCGGCACGCCACGGCGCAGATCACCTACAACACGGACTGTTGCGGCTTCAGCGTGCAGTACTCGCGCCTCGGCCTGACGGACCGCAACGACCACGTCTTTCGCGCTGCCTTCATGGTGGCCAACATCGGCTCTTTCGGCACGCTGCGGCGGCAGGAGAGGCTGTTCTAGAAGCCGCTCCCGGACGATCGCGGTCCGGTGTCCTCCAGGGCGCGCTCCAGCAGGAGGGAGTATTCGCGGGTCTTCCGGTCGACGCGATCCTTCAGGCCGGCCAGTTCCCTTTCCAGGCTCCGCAGGCTATCGGCCAGGTGCAGGCAGGCCAGCACGGCGACGCGCGCCGGATCGCTGTCACCGGTCCGGGAGGCGATGCCCGCCATGAGGCCGTCGACCGTGCGGGCCAGGTCTTCGGTCTCGCGCGGGTCGCCCGTGGAGCGCAGCGAGTAGGATTGACCGTAGATCGTGACCCGTAGAGGCCTCTTCACGGCGTCCATGAGGGCCGTCCTCCAGCTCGGACTATCCCCCGCCCACTTCCTCCAGCCTGCCCAGCAGCCGCTCGATCCTGGCGCGCACCTGCTGGCGCTCGCGCCGCAGAGACTCCACCTCTTCGGAGAGTCTGGCTACCTCACGCCGGAGGGCGCCCACCTGACCGGCGGCCTGGAGCACACGCTCCTCCAGCCGGGCGAGTGAGTCGATCTCCGCTCCTGCCGCGCCTTCCATCACTTGGTCGGAGCCAGCGCGGCTTTGGCCTTCTCCACTAGCAGACCGAAGCCCGCCCGATCGGCAGCCGCCATCTCGGCCAGCACCTTGCGGTTCAGTTCTATGCCGGCTTTCTTGAGGCCGCTCATGAACTTGCTGTAGGACAATCCCAGTTCGTTGGCGGCTGCGTTGATGCGCACGATCCACAGAGACCGGAAGTCTCTCTTCTTGCGCCGGCGCCCGACGAAGGCGTAGCGGAGCGACTTCTCGACGGCCTCCTGGGCCGCGCGGTGCAGTTTGCTTTTGGTGAGGAAGAAGCCGGATGCCCGCGCCAGGACCTTTCGGCGCGACGCCCGGCGTTTAATACCGCGTTTTACTCTCGGCACGTTTCACTCCTTAGAAGCAGATCTACGGGGCGGATCGGGCACGTGCCTCGCGCACCGTCCACGCCCGCGTTGAATCAGTCGTAGGGAAGCATTCTTTTCAGCTCGGCCTGGTTGGCGCTGTCGGCGACCACGGACTTCCCGAGCCGGCGCTTCCGGGAGGGGGCCTTGGAGGTCAGGATATGACGGGCGAACGAATGCCTGCGGGCCACCTTGCCCGTACCCGTCTTCTTGAACCGCTTGGCCGCACCCTTATGGGTCTTCAGCTTAGGCATTGGATTGGTTTTCCCGATTCACCCGGCTGGGTGGCTTAGGATGTGCTCCAAACCTCCACAGTATAGCACGGCCGGGCCGCCGTGGTAGACTGCTGAGTTCACCTCCCATGCGCGTTGCCAACTACGGCTTCCTGCTCACCAACCTGATCCTGCGGGACTTCCGTGTCCGCTACCGCAACATGTCTTTGGGGGTGTTCTGGTCTGTGCTGAACCCGCTCGTGATGATGGCGGTGTTGACCTTCATCTTCACCCGGATCTTTGTGGCCGGCGGGATCCGCGACTTTCACGTATTCGTGCTTTGCGGCATTATCCCCTTTAATTTCTTTGCGATAGCGTGGGCCAGCGGCACCATGTCGGTGTTCCAGAACTCGGGTCTGGTCAAACGCGTCGTCCTGCCGCGCGAGATCGTTCCCCTCTCGACGGTGCTCGCCAACTGCATCCACTTCCTGATCCAGATCGGGCTGCTGGTGACCGTGGTCCTGGTTTCGGGCTACCCGGTGAACGCATACTGGGCGCTGCTGCCCGCCGTGTTCGCCCTGGAGGTGGTGTTCGTGTGCGGGCTGTCGCTGATCACCTCGGCGCTGGACGTGTACTTCAGGGACGTGCGGTACGTGGTGGAGTCGGCCAACACGGTCCTGTTCTGGATGGTGCCGATCTTCTATTCGCTCGCGATCGTGCCCGCCCAATTCCACGCGCTGTACCAGTACAACCCGATCGCGGCCGTGGTGCTGGCCTGCCGGAACATTCTGATCGACGGCATGGCGCCGCCGCCGGCCCTGTTGTACAAGCTCTTCTTCGTGTCCACGTTGTTCCTGACGCTGGGCCTGCTGGTCTACGGGCGGCTTAAGCGGCGGTTTGCGGACTACCTGTGAACCCATGAGCATCGTCCGGCTGGAAAGCGTATCCAAGACCTACTCGCGCAAGGTGACCCGGCAGTTCGTGAAGACGTACCTGAGTGGCAGGTTTCGTCCCGCCCACCAGGAACGCTTCTACGCCCTCAAGCAGGTGTCGCTGGAACTGCGCGAGGGCGACAGCCTCGCCGTGCTTGGGCCCAACGGCGCCGGCAAGAGCACGCTGCTCAGCCTGGTGGCGGGGCTCTCCTGGCCGGATGAAGGGCGGGTGGTTGTCGCAGGGCGCGTCGCCGCGCTGCTGGAACTGGGCTCCGGGTTCCACCCCGATCTGACCGGAGCGGAGAACGTGCGCCTCAACGCGGCGCTGCTCGGCTTCTCGCGCCGCCGGACAAGGGAAAAGTTCGACGAGATCGTGGAGTTTTCCGGAATCGGCGAGTTCATCGCCGAGCCGCTGCGCACCTACTCCGCCGGGATGGTGATGCGGCTGGCCTTCGCGGTGGCGGCGGCCGTCGATCCCGACATCCTGCTGATCGACGAAGTCCTGGCGGTCGGCGACCAGGCCTTCCAGCACAAGTGCATGCGCAAGATCCAGCAACTCAAGGAAAAAGGGAGAGTCCTGATCTGCACCTCGCACGTGATGGAGACGCTCAGGGGACTGTGCACCCGCGCCATCTGGCTCGATCATGGCCAGGTGCGGGGGGAGGGCGCGGCCGATGAACTGATCGCCGCCTTCGAAGCAGCGGCGGGCTCAGCCCCGCTCCAGTAGACGGCGGAAGAAGGCGAGCGACTGGCGGGCGCAGGAGTCCCAGGTGAAGCGGTGGCTCCGCGCCAGGCCGTTCCTGGACAGCGCGGCACGCAGGTCCGGCGACTCAAGCAGCCGCTCGATGGCCGCGGCGACCGCGGCCGGGCTGCGCGGGTCCACCAGCAGCGCCGCGTCACCCGCCACCTCCGGCATCGACGAGACGTTGGACGTAACCATCGGGACACCCGCGGCCATGGCCTGGCCCAGCGGAAGGCCGAAACCCTCGTAGAGCGAGGGATACACGAAGACCGCCGCCCCCGCCGTCAGACCCGGCAGATCCTGTTCGGCGACGTAGCCCAGATAGCGCACTCCGCCGTCTCCGGCGCGCAAACGCTCCAGCGTGGACGAATGTCCCCAGCCCGCCGGACCCGCCACGACAAGGTCAAAGGCTGAGCGCAGATCTTCCCGGACCTGCTTCCAGGCGTCAAGCAGCACGTCGAGGTTCTTCCTTGGTTCGACTGTGCCGACAAAGAGAACGTAGGGGCGCTTTCCGGCGGCTGGCACGGCGTGGAAGAATGCCTCGGCGACTCCGGGATAGATGACCTCGATTCTGCCGGGGTCGAGATCCAGTATCCGTACTGCGTCCCGGCGTGTGCTCTCCGAGATGGCGATCAGCCCGTCAGCCCGCCGCAGGACCCTCTCAGCGAACAGCCGCGCGCCCCGGACGTTGCGCGCCGAGTGCGTCTCGGGAACCAGCCAGCAGGTCATGTCGTAGAGCGTGGCGGTTACCAGCGCCGGGCGAGGCGGATTCCACATCTGCTGCGAGACGTGGAAGACGTCCACCTTCGGACCGATCCAGTCCACAACCGGCAGGCGCAGGCGTGTGGCGGCGTGCAGCAGCGCCAGGCGGGCCATCGTCCCCGGAGCGCTCACCAGGGACTCCTCGTGCGAGTAACGGTCCGTCACCTCCAGGTACGGCCAGGCCAGAAGCGTGTCGCCCGCCGCCTGCCGGCGCATGCTGCGGAACCAGTTGTGGAGGTAGGTCTTCACCCCGGCGCTGCGCAACAGAAGCGGAATGCAGTCGATCGCTATGCGCATACGGTTACTGGTTCGTGAACAGGTGCTTGCCGCCGGCCGAGGCGACTTCGCGGAGGGACGCACGCCCCACCAGCGCCTCCAGGCGCGGCAGAGCCGTCCAGGAGGCCGTCAGGTAGAACCGTTCGGACCCGCCCCACAGCCGCCGGAACTCCTGGTCGTCGATGAACACGTCAGGCGCGCCCGGCGCGTAGGAACCGTACTCCAGGTTATTCACCCGCCCGTTCAGCAGCAGCGCCCGGCGGTTGGCGTAGAAGAAGACCGAGGAGAAGGTGTAGTACTGGTCGTCGGCGATCCAGCGCCCTTCCGGCGCGCGCGCCAGCGCTTCGGCCAGAGGGCGCGAAGACAGATACGGGTCGAACGCCACCAGCGCCAGCCGCGCGGCATGAGCAAACAACACCATCATGCCGGCCAGCGCCAGCGCGGCCCGTCTGCCCTTGAGCATCCAGGCGCCGATTGCGCCGGTCGCCAAGGCGGCGCCGGCGAAGGCGAGCGGCGTCCTCAGGTAGGCGAAGGAGCGCAATGTCAGATCGCTCATGTGCCCGAGCGACAGTGTGTAGACCTCCGGGTTGTGCGTCAGGGCCGCCGAGATGTCCCCCGGAGCGGGCGTGTTCCTGACCAAGAACAGCAGAGTGGCCGCCGCGGCGGCTGCCGCGGCCGCGATGGCCGCGGCCGCGCGGTATCCGCGCCCGACCCAGGCGCCCCCGCCCGCCACGGCCGAGCCGATCAGCAGGGCCAGGGCCGGGTAGCACGGCATCGAGTAGTACTCCTGCGTGGTCGAGAAGGCGAAAAACAGCAGGATGAAACCCGTCCAGCACAGCGCCAGCAGCCGGGTGCGTCCCGCGCGGTCCACGGGCTTGTAGCCGAGCCGCGCCGCCGCTGGAAAGAAGACGCTCCAGGGGAACAGCCACACCAGGTGCAGCAGCCAGAACAGCGGGCGCGAAACCGTGTTGTAGTCCCGCGGATAGCGCATGTCGAGAAAGCGGAACACGTGCTCGTTCAGGAAGTAGAACCAGAAGAAGCCGTGGTAAGCGCCCCGCTCGCTGCGCATGGTGAAGTCGAAATAGGGCGGATTGGCAAGCGTGGCCAGAACGTGCCAGGGCGCGGCAACCACGAGTATGACGGCCAGCCCGCTACAGGGACGCAGCCTCCGCCAGGTGCGCATGGCGAACAACTGCCGCGTCAAAAGAAGATACACCCCCCCGCCTCCACAGATGAACAGCGCGGCGGCCAGCCCCTTGAGGAGCAAACCGCAGGCGATCGAGAACGCCAGAAGCAGCGCCCAGAGCCGCGGATGCGGCTCCTCCTCATCAAGCGCGCGCAGCAGACTCCACATGGCCGTGGTGACGGCCAGCGTCAGAATCACGTCCGGGATCAGGACGCGCGTAAACAGGAACAGGCCGGCGCAGGTGGCCACCGCCAGACCCGCCACCAGTCCGGCCGTTGCGCCGAAGGCCCAGGCGGCAAAACGGCAGGTCACCCAGGCGAGCACGACCGCGGCCAGCGCCACCGGCAGGCGGGCCGCCCAGTCCTGGACGCCGAAGACCGCATAGGACGCCGCAATCATCCAGTACTTGAGGGGCGCCTTTTCGAGATAGGCGACGCCGTTCAGCCGCGCCGTCACCCAGTCGCCCGACTCCAGCATGTTTCGCGCGATCTGGGCCTGCACCGCGTCCACGTCGTCCATCAGGGACGGGGGGCTGACCACGCAGGCGAGGAAGATGGCCGCCGCGGCCAGCACGACGATCAGTTGCGAGCGGGCGCCGTGTCGATGCGCCACTGCTTCAGCCACAGGTGCAGGATCAGCAGTCCCCATAGGTGGTAGCCGAGATTGGCGCGTCTCGCCAGGTGGGCTTCAACCAGCGCGCGCACCTTCCCGGGCCTGAACAGCCCGTGGCGGCGGATCGCCTCCTCTGACAGTGTATCCAGAAGCAGCGCGCGCAGCGGGCCGCGAAACCAGTCGTGGACAGGGATGTCGAAGCCTTCCTTCTTGCGGCGGATCACCTGCCTGGGCAGCTTGTCACGCATCAACTCCCGCAGAATGTACTTCAGCGTCCGGCCCCGGAGTTTGAAGTTATCCGGCAGGCTGGCGGCAAACTCCACGATGCGATGGTCCAGGAACGGCGGGCGCACCTCGAGCGAATGAGCCATGCTCATGCGGTCGCACTTGGCAAGGATGTCGTCCGGCAGGTAGTGTTTCTGGTCGAAGTGCAGATACCGGCTCAGCGGGCCCGCCCCGGCCGGTGGCGGCGCAAAGGATTCGCACAGGGGAAGGGCGGACCGCCGGCAGCCCTCCCTGTACAGCTCGCGCTTCTCCGATTCGCTGAAGGCGCCGTTCCAGAAGACGTGGGCCTCACCGGGAGGCAGCAGCGAGCCCGCCAGGAACCGCTTCAGCTTGTACTCGAACCCGATCTTCTCGTCCGACACGGGCCAGTGCCGCAGCAGGGCCAGCGCCAGTCTGCGCGCCCCGGCCGGCACCTTTCGCAGAGTTCCGGCGAGCCGGTCGGCCACGTAGGTGACGTACCCGCCGAAAAGCTCGTCGGCGCCCTCGCCGCTCAGGGCCACGGTCACGTGGCGGCGGCTCATCCCGGCCAGGAACCACACCGGCAGGGCGCCGGCGTCAGCGGTCGGTTCGTCCGCATGGTGGACAATACCCTCAATAGCGGACGCCAAGCCGATGCCCGGGTTCAGGTCGAGCTCGTGGTGGTCGGTTCCGTAGACCGACGAGACCAGGCGGAAGTAGCGGCTCTCGTCGAAGCTGCGGCCGCGGAATGAAACCGAGAACGTCTTGAGGCGGCCCGGCGACGCCCCGGCCGCGTAGTGCATGATCGTCGAAGAGTCCAGCCCGCCGCTCGACCAGATTCCCAGAGGCACGTCCGCCACCAGGTGCTCGCGCACGGAGTCCGCCAGCAGCCGGTCCAATTCCTCCTTGGCGCTTTCGACTGTCCACGCCGGGCTGGGGCGAAGGCTGAGGCGCCAGTACTCGCCGGTCTCGACCCGGCCGTCGCGCCACTCGAGCCACCCGCCGGCCGGCAGCTTCCGTATGCCGTCCACCAGCGTGTAAGGACCCGGCACATAGTTGAGGCCCAGGTAGTGGTGGAGGCCCGCCGGATCTATGCGCCGCTCCACCTCCGGATGGGCGAAGATGGCCTTCATCTCGCTGGCGAAGTACAGATCCGGCCCGCGCCGGAGCACGTACAGCGGCTTGATGCCCATGCGGTCCCGGGCCAGCAGCAGCATCCGCTCGGACTCCTTCCAGACGGCCAGCGCGAACATGCCGCGCAGGCGCCCGAGGCACTTGCGGCCCCATTCGAGAAAGGCGCGCAGAACAACCTCCGTGTCGCACCGGCTGTGAAAGACGTGGCCGCAAGCGGCGAGATCCCGCCGCAGCTCGGAGCTGTTGCGGAGTTCCCCATTGAAGACGATGACCGTGTCGCGGTCCTCGCTGAACATGGGCTGGTCGCCCGAGACCAAGTCGATGATCTTCAGGCGGGCGGCGCCGAGCGAGATGACCGGCGAATCGTAGGTGCCCTGCTGGTCGGGCCCTCGGTGCGTCAGCGCCCGCGTGGCGCGCCGGATCGCGTCGCTCGCGGCGGGCTGGCCTCTGTGTGTGAACCCGGCGATCCCGCACACGGCCCTGATCTACCCCGTTCTCCCTAGTGGAAAGCGCTCACCTTACTGCCCGGCAATTCCGGGAGCATATCACACCGCCCGGGCATTGCGCAGGCCGACTGGGCGGCAGATGAACTTGGGCCGCCATGGAGCCCTCCCGCTTCAGGCTCGCTGGCGGCCAAGGAGACCAGAAAAGGGGCCTCTTAGCCACGACAAATGGTCTTGATGGAAACAAGGCAATTGTCTGAAGTAAGGGGTGAAGACCGACCCGTCCCCGAGGGCGGTGTGGGTCTTCCCTTAAGCCTCCTATGGGGGCTTTCCCTTTTTCCTGGGGGTCAGCCATGCAGCCGTGCAACGATCCCTGGTGGCCCACCCCTGAGCCTGCTGACGTTGCAAGCCTCGCCGGCCCCAGGTCGTCCCACATCGTCTGTAGCACAGCGTTGATCGGCCGCGTCGGGGGAGGACAGACGGACCTGAAGGCGGCGTATGCATTAAGGTCCGCCAGTTGGACGAAATAGGACTCCTGGGAGTTGCGGCTGACGGGCTCATCGATGAGTGGACGAAAGGGGTGTCTGCGCTTGTCCCATGTACGTGTTCTGGACGGACTGGACGCCGGTGCCGTTGATCATGGCGTCTTCGCTGCTCATGACGGCGGCGATCCCGCTGGTCACAATACTCCTGCTGCGCATTGTGACCGATCGCGCGACGATGGGACGATTCGCTAACGGAAAGCTGACCACCGCGGTGATGTTTTTGCTGGTGATCGCGTCGCTCGCAGTGACTCCTCAGGCTGGCGTGGAACTGTGGAGCGACAGATGAGGCCCGGCGGCATGTCGTGCCGGGCCGGGTCCTACCAGCCGAGCGCGCAGATGCGCGCGGCAGGGGGTTGCTGGGGAGAGTAGTTGCTGTAACGGATGTCGAGTTCAGCCCTTCCGACCAGCCGCGTTTCGATCACGCTGTGGGCGCGGACAGGCACGGCCAGCCCGCCGCGCAGCTCGTACTCGTGAACGAAATCGACCTTGCTGAGAAAAACCGAGGGGCTCTTCACCAGGCGGCCCGACTCCCGCACGGGCATCCCGGTTTGCTCGTCCACCCACAACTCGCCCCGGAACAGCCCCAGGCGCTTGGTCTTCGGCGTCAATTGAAAGATGTAGGTTCGCTGGCCACGCGCCGTGAGGACAGCCTTGTGCCGGAACCGGTAGTTCTCGTCGTTGAGGGTGATCGGCTGGGCTTTGCCGGCCGAGTCGACCAGACCCCTGCTGGCCTCGGCCTCGGCCGTCAGGTAGCGGGCGATCACGTCCTTGATCACCATCTTGTCGCCAGCCGGCCGCGAGTCCTCGTAGGTTATTTCACCGTTGTTTCCGATCTGGCGCACGGCGTGCAGGCTGCCTTCTTTCTTGAGCCTCGGAAGGCTGGCCTCGATAGCCACATCCATGGCGGCGCCGCGCATCAGACTCCGCTGGCGCTGGTGAGCGGCGAAGTAACGTTCCAGAACCTGGGCAGCCTGAAACGGAGCCATGCCCGGCGCATCGCCGGCGGCCAGGGCCGCGGCGATCAGCGGCACAAGCAGAAACGCTTTAGCTGCCGGCGGAACCAATCTGAGTCGTCCAGGGGCTAGATGCCAAGGGCGCTGCAAGCGCAGAATTCCAATCTACCAACTGTGTGATGCAGGAGGCAACGAGCGCGTTACAGGCGCCCCTTGTGTCCCGAATCAGAAGCCCGCAGGCCTGCAAGCCCGCTCCCTCACGGTCGCGGTTCTGTGCAGCACCTCGAAAGCGCAGAACCGCACGCGTCAGCAAGCGGGCGCATTTGTTCAGCGAGCTTCTGACTCGGGCACTAGCCGGCCGGCTCCAGCGGCGTTTCCGGGTCCATCAGCGGCCAGCACACGGCTGCCAGAAGGTACGCCGCCACCATGCTGTAGATGGCGTAATCCCAGTTGCCTGTCGAGCGGACCATGTAGCCCATTGCGATCGGAGCGGTGACCGACCCTAAGTTACCGAACATGTTCATGGTGCCCGACAGCGTGCCCGTGTACTTGCCGCCAACATCCATGCAGGCGCTCCAGGCGGTGGGCACGGTCAGGTCGGTGAAGAAAGCCACGCATCCCATCAACAGAACGGCCGGCAGGAGGGCCTCCGTCTTCATGTGCAGGATCACCAGGAGGCCGGCGGACAGCATGCTCGCGCCGCCGATCAGCCGGCGGGCGTTCCTGAAGCTGCCGAGCTTGCGGGCCAGCGGCGCGGTGAACAGGCCCACGGAGAACGAGCCGGCGGCGGCGAACAGCAGCGGGAAGATGGCCCAGCGCGAGGCGTCATCGCGGGCCAGGCCGCGCCCCTCCATCAGGTAGGTCGGCCACCAGGTCAGGAAAAAGTAAAACGGGTAGGACACCAGATACCACTGCGCCCAGATGAGCCAGACGGTCCGCGATCGGGTCAGCTTGCCCCAGGGCGCTTTCACCTTGGCCCCGGTGAGGGCCTGGGTGTCTCCGATGACGGCCAGTTCCGCCTGGTTGACCTTCGGGTGCTCCCGCGGATTGCTCCTGTAGGAATAGACGAAGAACAACGTCCAGACGAAACCCAGTGCGCCGAAGATGCCGAACGCCCAGCGCCAGGTCACCAGCGAGATGAGCATCAGCATGAGCGGCGGAGTGAAAGCGCCGCCCAGGCGCGCGAAGGTCCACATGAAGCCCTGGGCGCGGACCCGTTCGTGCTTGGGCAGCCAGATGGTGATCGCCTTGGTCAGATTGGGGAAGCAGCCGGCCTCGCCGGCGCCGAAAAAGAACTGGATAACGAGGAGCGAGGCCAGTCCCCAGGCCCACCCCGTGGCCGCGACGCCCAGGCTCCACCAGGCCACGATGAAGATCAGGACATTCCTGGGCCCGTATCGGTCCCCCAGCCAGCCGCTGGGAGGGCCGAACAGCGCGTAGGCCAGGGCGAAGGTGGAGAAGACGTAGCCCATCTGGACCGCGTCCAGGCCCAGGTCCTTTCTGACGAAAGGCGCAGCCATGGACAGACAGACCCGGTCGACGTAAGCCAGCACCGCTAGCAGCATCGCGAAAAGGATGACGGTATAACGGACGCGGGTCGGCTTCTGGACAGGGTCCAGGCCGGGCATCAAGGGAGTAGCCATGAGGGCTATAACATCACAAGACAGCCGCCACCGCAAGCCGTACGCGCCCAGGCTGGCGCTTCAGGCGGCTCTGGGGCGGCGTGCTTCCGGATCCAGATAGCGGAGCAGGCACCCGACGCCGCCAAGCCGCAGCAGGGCCTCGCTATGGTTCACCACCTCAACCGGGCACCCGTTACGCTCGGCGCACCTGACCATGGCCTCCTTGACATCCAGGGCTGACGGCTCAGCACTCTTGCACTGGGGGCAGCGGTTCGGCGCCGCCGTCTCCACCTCGGCGGCCTCGCAGGCCGGACAGATCCAGCCGGCGTCCGGCTCGTAGGCTTTCGCCAGAATCAGGACGTCGGTCCGCCCGGCCCGCAGCGCCTCCCAGACCGCGCTTGTGCCCACGGCTGCCAGGCCATCGGTGCTGATCGCCTCCAGGAGACGGTCAACCATGGCCAGTGACTCCTGTTCTTCCTGCTCGATGAAGCTCAACAGCGTGGCATTAACCACATCGGAGACGTCGTCCCCGGCCGAGGCGGGCACGATGTCAACCAGCATCGCAGCCAGCGTCTCCGGCAGGATCTGGCGAACCCGCACCGTGCTCTTAGGGTCCCCCGCCAGGATCAGGTGTCTGTAGCCGCCGGCCAGCATCAGCCTCTCCATGACCTGCACCCCCTCGCGCAGAAACTGGTCGGCGCGGTGCAGGTTGTGGCTGCGGTAGTGCTCCCTGGCCCAACCCTGCCCCACCCGCTGCCTGAACTCCGGCCGCCTGTCCCAGATGTCCTGGGTAATCGAACCGAGGTTCACTCCGAGGATACGCACGCTGCTCCCGGACGCCAGCATGACTACGTAGCGGTGGTAGGTGTCCTTGAGCTCCACCAGGTGATAGATGTTCGGCAGCGGACCCACGGCGATCCAGTTCGGCACAGGCACCTGAAACTCCAGCGGCAGCAGGAAGCGTCTGGCGCCTCCCCGGGCGAACACAACCAGACCCCTCGACTTGTTGCGCAGCCCGGAGGCGATGCACTCTTCGATCAGCGCGACGGCTGCCTCCAAGTCCTTCCGCTGCCCGCCGGCCGGGAGCGTCCTGCGCATGAGCCGGACGCGCTCACGGAAAAGGGCTTCGTACTCGCCCGTCCCCAGATCCAGGTAGCAGCTCACCACCGGGGCCTCAGACTCTTCCAGCGTGGCCAGCGTCAGGACGTGCCGTTGCAGCTCTCTCAGATCCATGGCCTTTCCTTCCTCCACTCGGCCGGTCTACCTCTCAGTCTATACTCCTGCCGTGCGCCGGGGAATGAATCGCGGCACGCGGGCGCAGTATTCGACGTACTCCGCTCCGAAGCGCGCCCGCAGTTCCCTCTCTTCGATTCGCACGACCAGAGCCACAGCGAATGGACCCGCCACGGCAAGGACATAGACCGCCAGGTAGTTCGTGACCAGGGCGTAGCCGGCCACGGCCAGCATCAGTTCGAGGTAGCGCGGATGCCGGATGCGGGAGTAGATTCCTCCGGTGATGAGCCTGCTCGCGTTCCCGTCCGGGGCAAGCTCCGGAATCCCCAGGAGCACGCGGCGGCCGAAGTGGCGGCCGAGCGCCCTGCCAATGGCCACCGAGGCGATCAACAGCGTCGCCCCGGCAGTCAGGAGTCCCCAGTCCGTGCCGAACTCCACCGCCAGCAGCGGCCCCCGCATTCCATAGACGCCCGCCGCCACGGCCAGGATCATGGCCCAGTGGACCGCCAGGGTGAGCCTGACTCCGGCCCTGCGCCAGAAGCCGATCAGCGGATGCAAGGAAAACCAGTACAGCAGCGCGCCCGGGTAGAACGCGACCACCAGCAGGGCTATCCAGTACCGTATCGCGTCCATGGTTCAGACAGATTGTACCCTGCCCCGGGAAAAGGCAAGCCTTACGGATTCCCGCTACAATGAGCGGGAGGTCTGAACCGTGATGCGTAGAAGGGCACTCCTTGCCGCAGCGGCTTGCTGCGCTCTGCTTCTCCCGCTGGCGCTGGCGCAAACCCAGCGCAAACCAACACGCCAGCCGGATATCCACTGGGAGCCGTCCTCGGACCAGGTGGTTGAGGCCATGTTGAAGCTGGCGGGAGTCAGAAAGGGCGACGTGGTCTACGACCTGGGCTGCGGCGACGGCCGGATCCCCATCGCCGCCGCGCGCCAGTTCGGCGCCCGCGGGGTGGGGATAGACATCGATCCGCAACGGATCGAGGAATCCAACGCCAACGCCAGGAAGGCCGGCGTCACAGGCATGGTGACGTTCCGCGAACAGGACCTGTTCGAAGCGGACATCAGCGAGGCCACCGTGGTAACGCTGTTCCTGTGGCCCTCGGTGAACATGAAGCTGCGGCCGAAGCTGCTCAGGGAACTGAAGCCCGGCACCCGGGTGGTGTCCCACAGCCACGACATGGGTGACTGGGCGCCCGACAGGCGCGAGACCGTGAACGGATCCCGCATCCTGCTCTGGACCATCCCCCCAAGGCCCGGCTCCGGCAACTAGCGCGCCGCCGGCTTCTTCGTTGCAATTACTTGCGGCTGGCCAGCAATCCTGAATCCCCGCTCGAGCGGCGTGAATCCAATGCTGGAGAGGAATGCAATGCTGGCACAGGTCACGACTCAGTTGGGCGCTTTCAACTCGCATCGCAACGGTGGCTTCTCCGAGATCCCCCAGGTTCGGCTGACGCGCAAGGAATCCGAGCTTCTGTCCTTGCTCCGGCAGAACCCGGGCCGCTGTCTGTCCAGGGACTATCTGCTGTCAACCGTCTGGGGATATCAGAACGGCACGCGGACCAGGACTCTGGACGTGCACATCCAGAGGCTCCGCCGGAAACTGGGAACCGTGGGCGCCTCGCACATCATGACCGTCCTGCGCACGGGCTACGGCTGGCAGGAGTAGCGGCCGAAGCTCCCGGCCGCGGGCATATGCCCGGCCGCGGGCTAGAACTCCGGCACGCGGCGAAGGATGGCAAGCGTGTCCCCGCCCGTGGGGAGCGTCACGGAATGGACCGGCTTCCACTCCTTGTTCAGGGCGCCGATGTAGCGGGCGCTGTCGCGGTCCGTGCCCATCAGCACCAGAGTGAATGAAAGGTCCTTGTAAAGCAGGGCGCGGTATTGAAGCTCCGCTCCGGCTTCGGGCCGCCAGCGGTCCTCTGACGGCTGGCCCAGCTTGCGAACAATGGAATTGTAGTCATCGGTGCTGTTCAGCCCCAGCGCCAGTTGTTCCATCCCCTTATAGCTGACCGGCCTGTTCATGATGACGACTACCACCACCAGCGCCGATATCGCCAGCACCAGCGCTCCCACTATCAGACGGCTGACCTTGGCCTCCGCACCTGGAGCGTGGCCCCCGCGGCCGTGGGCGGGGCGCGCGCCGGAGGCCGCCGTCCCCGGCGCCGGCGGGCGGATCCCGGCTCTCGGCATGGCAAACACGCGCCGCTCCCGCGGCCAGACGGCGCCGGCTTTGTACTCCAGTTCCTTGCGCAGGCCGACGATAACCACGGGGTCCTCGACGCGGACCAGATCGCCGATGAAGCGCCGCGGGATCCACACCTCCACGCCGGTCCTGGCGTTGGCCACCAGGACCTCCGACCAGGTGCCCCGGCGCAGGAGCCACTCGTTGTGCTCCACGTTCAGTATGGCGGGGTAGAAGGAGAAGCTCCGCTCTCCCAGGTCCTCCAGCACGCGGCCGTTCTGTTCAGGCATATCGCTCGCTGCACCGATATTAACGCAGACGGTGTGATACACACCGCGGTTACCTGCGAAGGATACTGGAAGCAGCGCCTGAAGGAGGCCAGTATATGACGTTACGCAGTCAGGATGCCCTCGAATACCATTCGTCTCCATCTCCGGGGAAGCTCGAAGTCGTGCCCACCAAGCCGTGCCGGACGCAGCGCGACCTCAGCCTGGCCTACACGCCGGGCGTGGCGGCGCCATGCCTGGAGATCGAGCGCGACCCCTCTCTCATTTACAGGTACACGGCCAAGGGCAACCTGGTCGCGGTGATCACCAACGGAACGGCCGTGCTCGGGCTGGGCAACATAGGCGCCGGGGCCGGCAAGCCGGTGATGGAGGGCAAGGGCGTGCTGTTCAAGCGGTTCGCGGACATCGACGTGTTCGACCTGGAGCTGGCGACTGAGGACCCGAGGGAAGTGATCCGCGTCTGCCAGGTGCTCGAGCCGACCTTCGGCGGCATCAACCTGGAGGACATAAAGGCGCCGGAGTGTTTCGCCATCGAGGAGGAACTCCGCCGCACCATGAAGATCCCCGTCTTCCACGACGACCAGCACGGCACCGCCATCATCTCCGGCGCGGCCCTGCTGAACGCACTGGAGCTGGCCGGAAAGAGCATCGGGGAGGTGTCCATCGTGTTCAGCGGAGCGGGCGCGGCGGCCCTGTCCTCGGCGGCGCACTACCTGCGGCTGGGCGCGCGCCGGAACAGAATCATCATGAGCGACGTCCACGGGGTGGTACACCAGGGCCGCACCGAGGGCATGAACGGCTACATGCAGCGCTTTGCCTCGGACACCACCGCCCGCACGCTGGCCGAGGCGCTGGTGGGCGCCGACGTGTTCGTCGGCCTCTCGGTGGGCAACATCGTCACCGGGGAGATGATCAAGGCCATGGCGCCCAATCCGATCATATTCGCCCTGGCCAATCCCAACCCAGAAATCACATACGAAGCGGCCCGGGCCGCCCGTCCGGACGCCATCATCGCCACGGGGCGTTCGGACTACCCCAACCAGGTGAACAACGTGCTGGGCTTCCCCTTCATCTTCCGTGGCGCTTTGGACGTCAGAGCCACCGCCATCAACGAGGAAATGAAACTGGCGGCCACCAACGCCCTGGCGGCCCTGGCCAAGGAGGATGTGCCGGACGCAGTGAGGCGGGCATATGGCGTCGAAGACCTGCGATTCGGGCGGGACTATATCATCCCGAAGCCCTTCGATCAGCGGGTGCTGCTGTGGGTGGCGCCCGCCGTGGCCCAGGCGGCCATGGAAACGGGCGTGGCGGGCTTGCCCCTGGACGTGGAGCAATACCGGGAGCAACTTCGCGGCCGGTTGTGCAAGGCCGAAGAGGTCATGCGCGTCATGATCAACAAAGCTCAGCGAGACCCCCGGCGTGTGGTGTTCCCGGAGGGCGAGGCCAGCCGCATCCTGCGCGCCTCGCAGATCCTGGTGGACGAGGGGATCGCCAACCCCATACTGCTGGGCCCGGTGGAGGTGATCGAGCGCACCGCCGCTGAGCTCAATCTGCATCTGGATGGCGTCAGGATCGTGGACCCGGCGCGCCACCCCAGGTTCCAGGCCTACGCGGAGGAGTTCTACCGGCTGCGCCACCGCAAGGGAGTGACCCGAAAGGAATCCGCCGAGTTGATGCTCAACCACAACGTCTTCGGCTCCATGATGGTCCACATGGGAGACGCCGACGCCCTGATCGGCGGGCTGACCACGCACTACCCGGACACGGTCCGTCCCGCCTTGCAGGTGCTGGCGGCCCGGCCGGGACTGCGCAAAGTCTCCGGCCTGTACGTGCTGATCACCAGGCGGGGCGACCTGTACTTCCTGGCGGATACCACCGTGAACATCGACCCGGCCGCCGAGGACCTGGCCGAGATCGCCATCACCGCCGCCGAGATGGCGCGCCGCTTCGACGTGGAGCCCCGGGTGGCGATGCTGTCGTTCTCCAACTTCGGCAGCACGCGGCACGCGCTGTGCGACAAGGTCCGGCGCGCCACGGAACTGGTGCGCCAGCTTGCGCCGGGGCTGATGGTGGACGGCGAGATGCAGGCCGACACGGCGGTCGTGCCGGAGATCATCGACGAGACCTATCCGTTCAGCCGGCTGAAGGGCGGCGCCAACGTCCTGATCTTTCCCAACCTGGAGGCGGGCAACATCGCCTACAAGCTGCTGATGCGCATCGGGGGGTGCGAGGCCATCGGCCCTATCCTGATGGGCCTGTCCAAACCGGTGCACGTTTTGCAGCGCGGCAGCGAGGTGAACGAGATCGTCAACATGGCGGCCATCGCCGTGGTGGACGCGCACCAGAGCGCGGCGGATTAGCGGCCCCCGGCGGGGCCTCAAGGCCGGGCGCGAGCCGCAATCCCCGCGGGTCAGATATAAGCGACGACGTCGATTTCGACGAGCGAATCCAGCGGGATTCCTCCCGCCACCGCCACGGTTGTGCGGGCCGGCGGCTCGGCTCCGAAGCGTCCCAGGTATACTTCGTTCATCGCCTGGTAGTCCTTCAGGTCGTTGAGGTAGACGTTGCACTTCAAGACCTTCTCCATCGACGATCCGGCCAGCTCCAGGTTTTTCTGAATCTGGTCCAGGACCGTTTTGGTCTGCTCCCTGACATCCCCCTTGGAGTGCGCCACGACGCCAGCGAGGAACACCAGGTTGCCGTAGGAAACGACGCTACTAAACAGCGGGGGCTCGGCGGGCGGCTTGGCGCCGGCCGGGCGGTGAACCTTCTTGGCCAGCTTCTGCTGACCGGAGGACGGCGCGGCCGCCGCCACGGCCGCCGCGGCGGCGGCGATGCCCTTCCCAACGAACTTCCGGCGATTCGACCTAGTGCCCATTTCCTGTTATCTCCTTGACGAAGGCAACAACATCATGCCACAGGCGCGCAGCCCGGCCAGGCGGGCCGCCTCACTGCGCGCGCGACTCCAGCAGCCTGGCGAACAGCCACAGCACGTCCGAGAGCCGGTTCAGATAGGCCAGAACGGGCGGGCTGGACACGGCGCCGGACTCGGCCAGTCCGACCGCCACCCGCTCTGCCCGGCGGCATACAGTCCGGGCAACGTCCAGGGCGGCCGCCGCAGGCAGCGCTCCGGTGAGCGCCCAGTCCTTCGGGATTCCTCCCGCCGCTTCCGCGCGCCGCACGTGCTCGTCGAGAACAGCGACCAACTCCGGGCCGATCTGCCGCGCGGCCTCATCCTGCACCGGCGCCGCGCCAGCCGCTCCGCCCACCTTGAACAGGTCGCGCTGGATGGCCAGCAACCAGCCTGCCAGCTCCGCATCCTGGCACAGCGAGCGGGCCAGACCGATGTGGGCCCCCAGTTCGTCGATTGCGCCGTAGAATCCGATGCGCGGGTCGGCCTTGGACACGCGGCTTCCCCCGCGCAGGCTGGTGGACCCGCCATCGCCGCTCCTGGTGGTGATGCTCATGTCTTGTGCCGCTCACCCGGCAGGATCTCTCAGCCGGAGCGCGCAGTCAAGGAAGGAGCTCGCCCGGACAGAAGCGTTTGGGTTGACGGGGCCGGCCGCCGGGCCGGAAAATGACGTTAGGAGAGGGATCATGATCAAATTACGAAGGCCCGCCGTGTTCCTGCTGCCGCTGCTGCTGGCGGGGCTTCCCATCGCCGGATGGACTCAGGAGGGAGGCATCGTCTCGCCAGGCGCGAAGCTGGTGCTGCTGGCAGAGGGCTTCGGCTTCACCGAAGGTCCGGCGGCGGACGCGCAGGGCAACGTCTACTTCACCGATCAACCCAACAACAAGATTCACAAGTGGTCGGTGGACGGCAAACTGTCGGTATTCCACGAAAGCCCCGGGCGGGCCAACGGCCTGTATCTGGACAGGGCGGGCAACATTTTCGCCTGCGCGGACCTGAACAACGAGTTGTGGATGATCGATCCGTCGGGCAAGCACACCGTCCTGGTGGCGGATTTCGGCGGCAAGAAGCTCAACGGCCCCAACGACCTGTGGATCGATCCCAAGGGGGGCATTTACTTCACCGACCCGCTGTATAAGAGGGCGTACTGGGATCGCGGCCCCATGGAACAGGACGGGCAGCACGTGTACTACCTGGCCCCGGACCGCCGCTCGGTCATCCGTGTGGCCGACGACCTGCAGCAGCCCAACGGTCTGATCGGCACCCCGGATGGAAAGCGGCTGTATGTGGCCGACATCAGGGGAAGAAGGACCTATGTATACGACATCGGCCCGGACGGCAGGCTCACGGGCAAGAGGCTGTTCACCGAGATGGGCTCCGACGGAATGACTATGGATGAGAAGGAGAACATCTACCTGACAGGTAAGGGCGTTACGGTGTTCAACGCCCAGGGCGCTCAGATTGACCAGATAGAGGTGCCCGAGAACTGGACAGCCAACGTTACGTTCGGCGGCAAGGACCACAGCACCCTGTTCATCACCGCGTCCGATTCCCTGTACGCCATCCAGACCCGCGTGCGGGGCGCGCGATGACCCCGGCCCCGGAGGCACATGCAGATGCGACACAGAACACTCAGTCACGGCCTGCTGGCAGGCCTGTTCGTCTTCTCCGGCCTGGCCGCCGGGGCGGATCTGCGGAAGGGCGTCGGACTGTACGAGGCGCGCAAGTACCGCGAAGCCGCCGCCGAACTGCGCACTGCGTTGGAGGAATCGCCCGGCAGCGTGGCGGGAAGATACTACCTGGGCCTGGCGCTCATGGAGTTGAAGGAGTACGACGCGGCGGCAGAGCAGCTCAGGCTGGCCGGGGAACAGCCACCGGAGGAGGCGCCCCGCAGCGACCAGATCAAGGCGGGCCTGGCGCAGGTCTACACCGAGCAGAAACGGTTCGACGAGGCGCAGGGCCTCATCGACGAAGCTCTCAAGGAGAACGACAAGAGCGCGGAGGCGCATTTCGCGCTGGGCAAGCTGCGCGTCCACAGGAAGGACTACGCCGGCGCGGTGACGGCTCTTGAACGGGCGATCGGGCTGGACCCCGGCAACGCCTACGCGTACTATCACGCCGGCATAGCCTACAGCAACATGCGGCGCCCGGACCGGATGGTCAACGTCTTCCAGGTGTTCCTGAAACTGGCTCCGGACGCCCCGGAGGCCGACAGGGTGAAGTCCCTGCTAAGGAGCGTGCGCTAGCCGGTCTCCCCTAAGGTGAGATTGAAAAGACCAGCTCGGATCGCGGCAGTATGCGCCGTGGCCGCCGCGCTGCTGGCCGTCACCCCGCACACGCCTCCCGTGAGAGGCGTGGTGCTGGCCGCAGCGGCTTCCTACCTGCGCGGGCGCGGGATCGAGCTCAAGGCGGAGCGGTTTGACTACAACCTGCTCACGCTGTCGGTATGGCTACAAGGGGTTTCCGCCCGCTCGACCGCCGCCGCCGACAGGCCCGCTTTCCTGCGGCTGCAATCAGCC
Source organism: Solibacteraceae bacterium (assembly GCA_037440765.1). Taxonomy (GTDB): domain Bacteria; phylum Acidobacteriota; class Terriglobia; order Bryobacterales; family Bryobacteraceae; genus DTKY01. Next base: position 8,518 of record JBBITL010000036.1, on the reverse strand, counting down.
ACGGCCAGCCTCTCGATTCCGGCCCTGCTCCGCGGGTTGCCGGTGGTCGAGAACGCCGAGGTCCACGGCCTCCAAATTCAGATCGTCCGCGACGCGGCCGGAGCCTTGAATCTCCCGGCTTCCTCGACGCCGCGGGAGGAGAGCGCGCCCGATCCGAACGCGCCGCTGGCCTTCGTGCTCGAGCGCGCCCGGGTTGTGAACGGCTCGTTACACTTCACGGACCTTGGGAACAGGCTCGAAGCCAGCCTTCCGGCATGGACGCTTGACGTTCGAGGGGACCGGCTGACGCGCTCGCATCAGCTCGAGTTCAGAGCGCAATCGCCAGGGACGGCCGCCTCTGAAGGCCGCGCGCTCCCTGTCGACGAGATCGCCGTCCGGCTTGGGTTGCGGCCCGGAGCGGTTGAGGTGGAGCATTTGCGCCTGGTGGCGGTGAATTCGCTAGTCAGCGTGTCAGGCACAGTGGTGGACTTCGCCTCCCCTGCCCTGGATCTGGAAGTCCGGGCCGGACTGGATCTGGCGGGCCTGGCGCCGCTGGCGGGGTTGAAGGACACGGCCGGGAGACTGGAGGCGAAAGCAGCAGCGACAGGCAAACTGGAGCGACTGCTCGTCACAGGGCAGGTCTCCGGCCGCGGTCTGGGGTTCAAGCGCGTCAGCGGCGTCAGCCTGGATCTGGACGCCCGCTACGAACGGGCGCTGCCGAGGGTGTCGGCCGAATCGCTCGTCCTGGCTTACGCCGGCGGTTCGGTGAATGCCCGCGCCGAGGTTGGTTTGAGGGAAGGCCGGCAGAGCTGGCTTGTGGCAACCGTCGCAGGCCTGGAGCTGGAGAGGATTGCCAGGGACCTGGAACTGCCGGCCGCCGCCGCCTCCCGCCTGTCCGGCTCCGCCGATGCCCGCTGGCCGGACGTGCGTTTCCAGGCAGCCGGCGGAAAGGCCAGGCTGAATCTTACCGCCAGCCGCCGGGAGCCGGCGCGGAATCTGCTGCCCGTCTCGGGAGCACTGGCTGTAACAGCCCGCGATGGAACGTACGAACTCCATCTGGAGAGTCTGGAGTCGGCGGGCGTGCGCCTCACAGGCCGCATCGCCTCCGAGGGGCTCAAGACCGTGGCCGGGGCTCTGGAAGTGACAGCGGAGAGCCTGGCCCGGGTGGTGAGCGGCGCGGAGTCCTTTCTGGGCAGGACGCCGGGCTCGCTGGCCGGAACGGCGTTGGACGGCGCCCTCCGGGCGGAGGCGCAGCTTGCCGGCTCCGTTGAGAAGCCGGAAATATCCCTGGCGCTGGAGGCCCCCGCGCTGGCTATCGCAGGCTTGCGCGCCGTGGGCCTATCCGCGCGCGCCGGATACACGCCGGGACGCGCGACACTGGAGACGGCCGCCCTCACCTGGCAGGGGCAGACGCTCACCGCCAGCGGAGAAGTCGCCCTTGGTGGAGAGAGCCCGGAGACAGACCTGAATGCCCGCATGGCGCAGGCTTCGCTGCCCGATCTTCTGGCCGGGCTGGGGCTGGAGGCGCCGGTAGAGGGCCATTTCAGTCTGGATGCCGGCGTCACCGGCCCGGTGCGGGACCTGAAGGCCCGCCTAACCGCCTCGGCCGGCGGGCTGAGGGCATATGGAGAAGCTCTCGGAGAGATGGACATTGATGCCGGCCTGGCGGGCCGCAGGCTGGAACTGGCCCGGCTGCGGCTGGAGAGACCTGATGGCGGCCGGCTCGCAGCCTCGGGAACGTTCGACTTGGACAGCAGGCGTTACTCGGTGAAGGCCGAAGGAGACCTGGCCATCACGGATCTGGTCCTGCCGGAGATCCCGGCCGTACGCGCCCGTCTGAACCTGGAGGCCGGCGGGGAGGGCACGCTTGACAACCCATCGCTGGCCGCCGCGCTCAAGGCCACGGACGCCAGGATCGGCGGCATGGAGCTGGGTGCGCTGGATCTCGCCGCCCGCATAGCGGACAGGCAGGCGGACATGAGGCTGACCGCTCCCCGCTTCAGCCTGGAGGCCGGGGCTCGCCTGGCGACGGAGCCCCCATACCCGGCCGAGCTTGATCTGGCGGCCAGCGGAACGGATCTTTCTCTGACGGGGATTCAGGGTCTGGAGGGCGCCGTAACGCTCTCGGTGAAGGGCCGCGGGGACCTGGCGGCGCCCGCCGGCGCGGCGGCGACGCTCGAAGTGAGCAATCTGCTGGTCAAAGCCAGGGGCGTGGAAGTGCGCAACGAAGGCCCGCTACAGGCAACCTACCTGGGCCACACGCTCAAGGTCGCCTCCGCCAGGCTCGTGGCCGGGCTTTCGCGCCTGAGCCTGTGGGGAGAACTGCCGCTGGAGGACTCCAAGGCCACCGGCCCGCTGTTTGTCGCCGGCAGCTTTGACGTGGGCGAGATGCTCGCGCTGCTGCCCGAAACCGGCGGTGTTTCCGGCAGGGGGACTCTGAACCTGGATGCGGCAGTCCGCGGGAGCGTGAAGCGGCTCGATCCCGCCGTCAGGCTCCGGATGGAAGGCGGGGTGCTGGAGCACCCGCAGCTTGCCGCGCCGGTGACCGGCGCCGCAGTCGCCGCGCGGTATGAAGCCGGGCTGCTCATCGCCGACCGCGTGGGCGCCACGCTGGGCCAGGGCCAGCTTGAGGCGACGGCCCGGGCACCAGTCGCCACGCTCACCCAGGGCCTGCCGCTCGCCCTGCCGGAGGGCGATCAAGGTCCGGCAAGTTTCCTGGTCAACCTGAGGAACCTGGATCTGAAGTCCTTCCGGGCGGCTCCGGAGCAGGCTGACGCGGCCGCCAGCCTGATCATTCAGGGCGAAACGGAGAGGCCCGCGGACCTGCTGGCCCTGCGGGCCAGGGCCGTGTTTCAGCAACTCCGCGTCCGTACGGCCGGCTACCAGCTTGAGCAGAGCGGCGAATCGTCGCTGTCGGTGAGCGAAGGCACGGCCCGGGTGGACCACTTCCACCTGACCGGACCGGCCACCAGCATTCGGCTGGCGGGCTCGGCTCCGCTCGCCGGGGACCGGCCGTTCGACATCCGGGCCGCGGGGAACATCGACGCCAGCCTCCTTACGCTGTTCACCGGCGTGCTTAAGGCACAGGGCGCAACTACAGTGGAGATCGCCGTCGCCGGCCAGCGCACCGCGCCGCGGTTTTCCGGATCATTCGAGATGCGTAAGGGCCAGGCGAGCCTGCGTACGCCCCGGCTGGAGGCGCAGGATCTGGACGTCAGCCTGGCAATCAGCCCCGAGAGCGTCGAGATACGGCGGTTCACAGGCAGCCTGAACGGGGGCAGCCTGAACGGCCTGGGCGTGATCAACTACGCCGGGGGCCGGCTCAGGAATGTGAGAGTCAACCTGCTCGCCGACGGCGCCTACCTTGAGTTTCCGCCGGGCTTGCGGTCGCAGCTCAGGGCGAACCTCACGGTTCGCTCAAAGGAGGAGTCCCTGGTGCTTGGGGGCGGAGTCCAGGTACTGGAGAGTTCGTATCTGGCTCCGCTCGAAGCAGGGGGAGACACGCTCAACTACTTCCGCCCCGGCGGCGGGACGTTGCTGCTGGAGGAGAGGAACCCGTTCCTGAACCGGATCCGGTTCGACCTGGGGCTGGACACGCAGGGGCCCATCCTGGTGGACAACAACCTGGCGAAGCTGACGCTGAATGCCAGCCTGCGGCTGGTGGGCGGAGTCTACAGACCCGGACTGACGGGCCGCGCCTCGCTGGAGGAAGGCGGGAAGCTGTTCTTCAACGAGAGAACGTATCTGGTCGACCGCGGCGTGGTCACCTTCAACAACCAGACGCGGATCGAGCCGGAGCTGGACATCCTGGCGCGGACCGAGGTGCGGCCCTACGAGATCACGCTTCAGCTCAGCGGCCCGCCGGAGAAGTTTTCGGCGGCCTTCACTGCGGAGCCGCAGCTCAGTGAGCCTGACATCATCTCGGTCCTGCTGACCGGGAGAACGATGGACGAACTTGAAGGCGCTGGACTCATGGCGGCGCGGGAGCAGGCCGGATCGCTGCTGGCGGGGCGGGCGGCGGGGTTCCTTTCACGCGGCGCCCAGCAGAGCCTGGGACTGTCCCAGGTGCGCATCGACCCCAGTTTTATCAACTCCGAGGCCAATCCCGGAGCGCGGCTGACTGTCGGACAGGACGTGACCAGCCGCCTGCAACTGATCTACTCCATGAACCTGGTCAACGGCGGCGACCAGATCTACATCGCGCGGTACGGCGTCGGCCGCCGCTTCCAGACCGAGGGCACGCGGCAGAGCGACAACACCTATCGCTTCGACTTCCGCCACGACTTGCAGTTCGGCGGAGGAGCCCAGCCGGAGACCGCCCCCGCCCGGCCCGCCGCCGGAGAGAAGATCACCGGAATCGAGTACGCGGGCAACCCGCTGTTACCGGCCGAAACGCTTAACGGCAGCCTGGACCTCAGGCCCGGCGACGCCTACGACTTCTTCAGGCTTCAGCGCGGCATCGACCGTCTGGTCAGGCTCTACGAAAGCCGCGGCCGCCTGGAGGCGAACATCCGGGTGGACCGCCGCCGGGAAGGCTCGTCGGTGGCGCTCACCATCCACATAGAAGCGGGCCCCGCGGTTGACTTCGTTTTCGAAGGCCGGGAAGTGCCGGGCGGCGTCCGGAACCGGGTTCGAGCCATCTGGCGGGACGGCCTGTTCGACACTCAGCGCCTTCAGGACGCGGTCCGGGCCATCCGCGCCGATCTGGTCAGGGAGAGGCACTACCTGGCCGCGATCAGCCATGAGATCAGCACGCCCTCGGAAGGCTCAAAACGGGTACTCTTCAGGATCCGGCCCGGGCCGCGATTCGGCGATGTCCCGCTTGTGTTTGAGGGCGCCCGCGGACTCCCGCCCGGGCGGTTGGCGGAGGCGGTCAGGAGGGAGCGGCTCAGCGATGAAGCATACCTGGACCCCGCCCGGGTCGCCGGTTTCCTGACGCGCTACTACCGGCAGGAGGGCTGGCTGGATGCGAAGGTGGGCGATCCGCGCCCTGAGCTCGACGCAGGAAGCGGCACGGGGAGAGTCGTGATTCCTGTGCGGGAGGGCGAGCGGTTCAAGATCGCGGCGATACAATTCCGTGGCAACCAGGCCGTCGGCGAGCCGGAACTCAAGGCCGCCGTGCCCGTGGAAAGCGGCGCGGACTTCGGCCCCGCGGCGCTGGCGGCGTCGCTCGGCCGCATCGAGGAACTGTACTGGGCGAAGGGCTACAACGACGCCGTGGTGAACTACACGGTCACCCGCGCGGACCGGCAGGCGGCCGTGGAAGCGCACTTCCAGATCGATGAAGGCCGGCAGGAGATTGTCCAGGCAGTGGAGATCGAGGGCAACCGCGCCACGAGCGACAACCTGGTCCGCATTCAACTGGCGCTGCGCAGCGGCGACGTGCTGGACCTTCAGAAGGCTAACCGGTCACGGAGGAGCCTCTACGAGACGGGAGCCTACTCGCTGGTCGAGATCCGGCCCAAGCCCGAGGAACCCGCCCCCGTGCTGCTGCCCGCCGGAAAGAAGCCCGTGACCTTGCAGGTGAGGCTGAGAGAGGTGCGGCCCTTCCAGTTCCGTTACGGCGCTTTCTACGACACCGAGCGGGGCCCCGGCGCCATCGCCGACTTCTCCAACCGCAACACGCTCGGCGCGGCCCGGCACGTCGGCGTCCGGACCCGCTGGGACTCCGATATACGCGAACTCCGCGGCTACTTCAGCCAGCCTTTCCTGCGGCGCTTTCCGGCGCAAAGCAACATCATCGGCTATCACCGCCGCGAGATCGAGAAGACCTTCTACACGGACCGCACGGGTTTCTCGTTGCAGCAGGAGGCCCGCTTCAGGAACAAGTTCATCGTCTCCTACGGATACCGCCTGGAGCGCACTCACGTCGTTGACAGGGACCCCGACAGCCCGTTCCAGTTGTTGCCGTACAAGATCGCGCCCCTCGCGGTCACGGCAACCAGGGACACGCGCGACGATCCGCTGGACGCAACCCGGGGCTCGTTCCTCTCGCAGGCTTTTGAGGTCGCGCCCGCCTCGCTCCGGTCCGACATCCGGTTCGTCCGCTACTTCGGCCAGTATTTCAAGTTCGTTCCGCTGTCGGCGCCCGCCGAAGTGCCTTTCGGCAAGGGCCTGAGGCGCTCGCGGTGGACGTACGCCGGTGCGGTGCGCGTCGGGCTGGCCAAGGGACTGGGCGGGCAGGAACTTATCTTCAGCGAACGGTTCCGGACCGGAGGCGGCACGACGCTGCGCGGCTTCGAGCAGAACACCGTGGGGCCGGTTGACTTCTTCGGAGACCCGGCCGGAGGCAACGCCCTGCTCCTGCTCAACAGCGAGGCGCGCTTTCCGCTGGTCAGCATCCTGGACGGAGTGGGTTTTCTTGATATGGGCAACGTGTACGCCCGGGCCGGCGACTTCAGCCTCAGCGACACACGCAAGGTGGGAGGCGTCGGGTTGCGCATCCGGACTCCTTACTTCCTGCTGCGCGCCGATTATGGCCTCAAGCTGGACCGCCGGCCCGGCGAAGCGCCGGGCAGGTTCTTCTTCAGCATCGGCCAGGCCTTCTGACCGGATTCCGCCTCGGCCTGCCCGCACTAATGGCCGAGAGCCGGGCCAGAAGGGCTGGCCCGGCGGGATGAAGTGCCCCGTAAGCTTCCCGCAGTACTTCATGCACGCAGTGTTGGAGCGCTTCGCCGGCAAGGAGGTCCCCGCAGGCGGCAGCTTTGACGGCCCAACGCGCGGCAGCCTTGGCGAGTTCATCAAGGACAAGCTCAAGCTCACCCTGAATCCGGCGGTCTACCTCGCCGCTCTGCTGATCGACGAAGGCTGCGCAGAGACAGCCGGGCGCGGCAAGATTCGATTCCTCTCCAAAGGCCTCTCGTAAGAGGCTGTGGTCTGAGGTGACGCGGCAGGCGGCGGCGCAGAATGACCGCGAGCCGCCGTCGCCAACTCTCAACTGGCTTCAGGACACCGTCCCGGAGGCGCCCGCCGGCCAAGCCGGCAGTAAAGTCAGGAACAGGCCGAAGCGCGCCGGGAAGCTCATCGTGTGTGGGGTGTGCGGAGCAGAGGACTGAGGTCATAGCCCTGGCTCCGGGCGCGCTCAACTATCTGATTGTAAAGGGCCTCGTCTAACTGCGGTTCCCGGCTAAGGATCCAGAAGTACTTGCGATCAGGCTCGCCCACCACCGCCCACCGGTAGTCCGGTTCCAGGTCGATGATCCAGTAGTTGCCGTAGAAGGGCCAGAAGAAGGTGACCCGCAGCTTGGTGTTGGGCTCTTTGCTGCTCGCCAGGCGAGCCGTTCCGCGGGCCGATTTCATCAATCCGTCCGCCTGTCGGCATTGGTTGAGCACCGTGATCTTGCCGTCCGGACGCAGAGTGTAGGTGGCCGAAGTATCGCTGGCGCAGTCACGCTGAAAGCGATTTGGCAGACGCGCCACCTCGTACCACTTGCCAGCGTAACGGGCCAAGTCCACATAGGGCACCACCTGCATCGGCGCCGGTTTGTTCGCCGCGGCCACGGGCGCCGCCGTCCAGGTGGCTCCCAGAATCAGGAGAAGACTGGAGATTCGGTTCGTCATGATACTCGCCTTTCGTGCGTCCGTCTATTTCCAGAAAAACATCCGCCTCAACTCCGGAGCAAACTCCCGGACGAGATTGAATGCACTGCTGACCCCCAGTTGCGTGACTACTCCACGCAAGGCCGTGGCCGTGTCCCGATGGCCGGCCGGCACCCACAGATTGCCCGTGAACTCCGCCGCGAACGCGGCCCCTACACGGGCAAGGTGCGGTGCTCTGCGGCCGCTGGCATCGTAGGTCGCGAAGTTGGCCGTCAGCGCATGAGAGGCCCGGGGCAGGAAGCCGTAACGGTCGCTGCGGCGGTATCTCACCTCATGCTGGAGCAAGGCCGCGCCGGCGGCCTCATAGCTCTTTTGCAAGGTGAACCGCCCGAAGCGGTTGGCAAACCGCCGGCTGTAACCCGCTGTTCCCTGTCTCCATTCCGGTGGCTCATTGCTCAGATGCCCTCCCAGCGCCGGGCCGGCCGCGCGAAAGAACGCTCCCGGACTCCAGAACGTATCCCGCACATACAGATTCCAGCGCTCCTTGCCACTCAGCGGCCGGTAGGAGACCGGTTCGACCCGAGCCGGCGCCACCGATCCCGGAGCGTCCGCCAGGACCTCGGTTTGCGTGACCGGCCTGGGTTCTCCTTCCGCGTCTGCGGCCCAGATCGGAGTGCCGGCTGAGATCACGAGCAGCAGAAGAGCTGTCCGAGCCACCGGCGGTTTGAACGTCATTATGGTTGCTTGCCTTTCGAGAATTGGCTTCTGCTGCACAAAGTCTTTGATGATCCGGCCGGGGCAGCGGTCGCAGGTTCTGCACCGTAAGCGTCAGGGCAACCCATCTGTTCACGCGGGGGGGACAGTGTTGAACTGGGGGAGTGAACGAAGATTTGGGGCGAGGGCGCGCCGGCCCCCAGGAGTTTCCAGGCGGGTTCCAGGGGATTCTCTAGCGCATGTTTGCGCTTTTTTGAGGGCCTTTTTCCGTAAGTCGTTGAAAACA
>JBBITL010000035.1:0-43969 GCA_037440765.1 Solibacteraceae bacterium | reverse complement strand
ACGCCGTCCTTCATGGGCCGGATAGCCACGATGTTGCCCGGCGTGCGGCCGAGCATCTGCTTGGCCTCGCGGCCGACCGCTTCCACATCTCCCGTGGTCTTGTTGATGGCGACGATGGAGGGCTCGTTGACGACGATGCCCTTGCCGTTGGCGTACACCAGGGTGTTGGCCGTGCCAAGGTCAATCGCCAGGTCGGACGAAAACAGACTGAAAAGCGAACGCAGATTCATTCGGTAGCCGCAAGGACCTCGCTCTCGGGCGTGATCTCAAAGCCTATCATATCGCCGTGAGCCGCCGCCAGTCGGGGCGAAAGTTTCCCTTGCCGTACAATAACTTAGTGGTGATCACGCGGCGCCAGTTGGGGGGAGGACCGTGGCGACGGAAAGAGGGGCCCGTCAGCGAGGTTGCGCGGCGCCTGGAACTCAACCAGCATCTGTTGGAACGTTGCGCGGCAAGTGGCGGGCGCGGGGCTTTGTGCCCCCAGCCGACTTCGAGTGAAACGGCGGGAGAATCCAATGAGGATGCTCCGCAGATCTTCAGTTTGGGGAGCCCTGCCCCCAAACCCCCGGGATTGGTCGCAGCGAGGCCACAATGACCAATAGCGGCCGCTGGAGCCGCCGCCGGTCATTCCGGCTGCTGAGTCGGCGCTCAGGTTGCGTCCCCGCAGTGCCCCATCTCTGCTCAGGTTCTTCCAGAGCGGACTTCATCGACCCCGCCGTGCATCGATCTTCCATCGAACGGCGATAACCCCCTTGACTTGCTGTCTCACGCCAGGGGTTCAGTCCAGTTCATTCTTCTTGACATTGTCGGGGGGGGGGTTGAATGAAGCCAGATCGGAGCGGTAGCTCGGAATGCGGCTCCGAACGCAGAAGAGGAGAACTCAATGCGCAAGAGGGACATGTTGAAGCCAGCCGGAAAGACGGCCCTAGGCGTCGGATTGGTGGTGGCTGCTTGGTCGGGTAGCCCTCACTTAGCGTTTGCGTGGGACCCGTGGGGGGAGTGCAGGACTTGGTTGTATCAATGCAGGGAGTTTGCCGGGTGTACTGCGGGTGATGATGGACACGGCTGCTGCTATCAACCGACCGGCTGCAAGTGCGTCGCTGTGAACAGTCCTTGCCCTTCGTAGCGAAACGACCTCTGCCTGAGTAAACTCTCGTGCCAGGGTGTGGCCGTGTGTCTGCCGAGCGATAGTGCGAGAATGCGGATCCATGTCTTCATCGGCCTGATGATGCTTGGATCCACGCTGTCAATGACGGGCCGAGCGGCGTCTGTCTCTGTGTCCGACGCGAGTTCTGGGAGGCCGATCTCTGGAGCAGCAGTGCAGATCTCGGCCGGGGGTGTGACTGTCCTGGAATCTGAAACCGACTCGGAAGGCCAAGCGGAGTTCGCCGGGATCCAAGATGGCGCCTATAGGCTCCGTGTCACAAAGCCCGGCTACGCGGACCTGCTAGATTCGGACGGTCTAGGTCGGCGTGTGATCGTCTCGTCCGCGAACCGGACGGCGATCTCCGTGCGCATGAACCGTACCGTCGCAATCTCGGGACAGGTGATGAACGCGCAAGGCAGGCCACTGCAGGGAGCTAAGGTCGTCGCTATCGTCCGGCGCTCGGCACGAGGCCGTCTCCGCCTAGTACCGCTTGGTGGAGGCGCTCCCACGGACGATGCTGGAAGATACCGGCTGTTTGGCCTACCTCCCGGCCACTATTCAGTCGCCGTGGTTCCAACCGAAGAGGTGATGGGCGCTGGGGTGTGTGCTCCAGTCTACTATCCTGGAACGAGCGATCCCAGCAAGGCTCTGTTTTTCGGACTCCAGGCAGGGGACGTGATGACGTCGGCAGACTTGTCGGTTGGCGATATTGGGGCGGTCTCCCTTTCCGGCTCTGTCTCCTCAGTCCCTAAGGAATGGAACGGCGGGCGCGCCGCTGTTTCGCTGGCAACCGGCGGCGATGCGCAGATCGGCATTACAACCTCCTTGACGGCGGCTGACGGTGCGTTCAGCTTCCGGGGCGTGCCTCCCGGCGAGTATCAGTTGACTGCGTGGGGGCCGATCAGCGACTGGGGTCCAACAGGGCCGAAGGCTGGCGCCAATGCGCGTGCGGCCTCACGAGCGCTCACCGTGTCTGTAGGGGGTGATCAGCAGGTCGATCTGGAATTGCGCCCCTTGGTCACCGTTGACGGCCGGTTCGTTTGGGACAGGCAAGCGACGGGCGATCTCCGCTGCGGTGGCACCGGCCGCGTCGAATTCCTTTCCCAAGATGGATGGCTTGACGTGTGGTCGCCCGCCGTTTCGGTGTCCGGAGATCGGTTCACGGTACACGGGCTGCCACCCGGCCGCTACACGGTCACGCTGCCTGAACTTGGCCATTCGTGCTCTCTTACATCTCTGCTCGTGGGCAGTGAGGTGGCGCCCGGCGGCATCGCGATGGTCGATGGCTCAGCTCCGCTCACGCTCAGGATCGGAGCCGGGACGGGCGAGGTCGCGGGCCAGGTCAGTGGAGGCGATGATAGACTCACAACGGGAATGGTCCTCTTGGTCTCGGCGGACCGGGAGGAGCCGCCGCGGGCCGCTCACCTCGATGAGGGGGGCCGCTATCGGTTTGAAAGGGTGCCCGCGGGAGAGTACTACTTGACCGCTGTGAAGGAGCTGAATTCCATGGACTACATGGACCCTGTTGTAGTTGCGAACACTGGGGCGCAGTTCCTGCGCCTCAGCCCGGGGCAGAAGGCAACAGCGGATTTGAGGTACTCCCAGCAATGAAACTCACCACCGTAAGACGAGTGGCAGGGATGTTGCTGAGTGCCCTGGCCGCAAGCTTGCCTGTAGCCTATACGCAGATCGGCGCGCCGCCACAAACGGGCACAGGATGGGAGGTGACGGGCACAGTGGTCAGTGACTCGGGGCCGGTCAGGGGGGTGTACGTCACCATTTCCGGGCCGGAGGCAGCCTTCACGAAAACGGATGGTGAGGGCCGCTACTCACTGAAAGGCAAGCAGGCGGGTTCGTACCTGATCACAGTAGGACGGAAGGAGAACATGAGCGCGCCGAGACCCCGATCCGTCACACTGGCGGGGGGGGTGCGCCTGAAGGTCCAGTTCCGCATCCCGAAAGGGGCGGTCCTATCCGGAAGGGTCTTCGACGAGAACCGGGAGCCCGTCTCCGGGGTCACGGTTCTGGCGTTCTTGCGGTTCAAGCGTGACGGCAAGCTGCAACTGCAAATGGAGGGGGGCGATAGAACTAACGATTTGGGCGCGTACAGGATTCCATATCTCCGGGACGGTACCTATGTGGTCGCCGCCGTGTCCGATCGGGTGCCGCTACGGAAGGGGCCGGCTACGGGGGGCAGCCTCAGGCGTAAAGTATACCCGCCTACGACGTTCTATCCCGGGAGTCGCTCTCTGGACGGCGCGGCACCGGTTACTGTTCGTTCCGGGCAGGAACATCCGAATCTAGACCTCGTAATCCACAGGGTCCCTGGCATCTGCATTTCGTTCAAGGTGGCTGGAGCCCTGTCGAAGCCCGGCACGACTTCCACTGCATCGCTGATGTTGAAAGACTGGGTGGGCGCGGAAGCGGCCACCGTGGCCGAAGGACCGGTGACGGAAGCGGAACAATACCAGGTTTGTGGGCTGACCGCGGGCGAGTATCGGTTTCACGTAACCAGTTATGTCGAGAGCCCCTTTGAAGTCATTGGCTACGGCCGGTCCGTCGCCGTCGTCGATAAACTGGATGTGGATCTGGGAATCCTCGACGTACTTCGGCCTAGGGAATTGCGCGGTGCTATGGCCCTGAAGGGCGCAAAGGCGGGGGAATTCTTGGCTCGGGGTATCCGGGTTCGGCTTGCTCCCTCCCTTCGGAGCCTGGCCATCGTCGCCACGAACTCCGGGGAGCCTCAGGAAGACGGATCGTTTGTTCTTGATCGTGTCTTTGCGGATGATTACGGAGTGCGCGTGGATGGGCTGCCGGAACGCTACTACTTGTTCAGCGCATCGCAGCAGGGCAAGAATGTTCTCGATGGCGGCCTGTGGCCGGGCAATGGAGATCTTCAGATCGTACTGGGTACTGATGGCGCCAGTGTGAGAGGGCGCGTCCTTGGGAGCGACGGAGAGGCGGTTCCGGACGCTACGGTCATCCTGGTTCCAGCGACGGGCCGTCAGGCACTGGTCACGCAGGCCGATCAAACCGGGGCATACAGGATCGTGTCCGGCGTCCCACCAGGCGAGTATCGTGTCATCGCAGTCGACGGCTTGCCTCAGTCTCTATGGCAGGACAGCGAAACGGCCTCACGGCTCGCCGCCAGGGGCATCGATTTAGAGCTTGCAGCAGGCGAATCCAGGACACTTGACGTGAAGGCTCGTCCGGAATGGTAGGACCATCCAAGCATGCCGTTGTCGTTGCGCGGAAGGGCCACCGTGCAACCTGCAACCCTTAACTGCGGGCCAGCGTTGTGGGACTCCTGTTTACACGATTTCGCGAGCAGAGGATCTTGCGATACGGCAGGCTGGCTGGTAATGTCGCCATATGGTTGCTCGCCCTGTTCGTGCTGGTCCTGAACTACTACCTGCTCCGCGAGAATAGGGTACTCCGCGAGACTAGTACCGCACCCAACGTAAGGCCCGGCGCCGCTTTGAAATCGATTAAGGCGCTTGGGGTCGACCACGCATAGTGTCCTTTCCAAACACCGAGCCAAAACGTCTATTGATTATTACTCTGTCCCCTAACTGCGGAACCTGTATCGCCAGCCAGACACAATGGGGCTCGTTGACCTCCAGGCTGCGTGGGTCTGGCTCGTGGAGCATCATTTGGGTCAGCCGTGCCTCCGTGGAAGCAACCGACAAGTACGCCAGTACGCATGGCATCCCACGTCAAGAAGTTCTTGCGGACCCGAACTACACTACGTATCTGGCACTCGGACTTCAACTAGTACCGCAGATGCTGGTTGTTGACGGCCAAGGGACCGTGCTTAGGAACTGGCCCGGCGTCCAACCGTGGAGTGAGGAAGAGGTGCTTGACGCCTCGGTTCCAGAGTAGGGCCTCCGTAAGGAAGAAGTTATGGCCGGCTCCAGAGTGGATACATGCAGTTCGTTATATTAACCGTCGGAAGCATCGGCGATGTCCTGCCATTAGCCACCCTCGGCAGGACTCTCAAGACGCGAGGCCACCGGGTGACGCTCCTTGCGCATGTCGTCCACGAGCAAGTCGCCGAGCAGAACGGATTGGAGTTCGTAGCATTATCGGGGGAGGAGGAGTACAGACGAAGCAATCAGGAGAAGCGTCTTCTCGCCACACGGTATTTCTGGTTGTTCCTTCTGAGGCATTCGGTGTCCTGGAATCAAGTGATCTTTCGGGCTATAAGGCGGTTTGCGTCTCCGGACCTGAGGCTGTTGGCGGTCGATCGTCCCAACCTTTGGGCGGACCTCACCGCCAATGCCCACCTGGGTATACCGTTGATCAGGGTGCTCACGGACCTCCCGGTTGCTCCAGCAACCGTAGGGCTCACACAGGGAGTGCCATGGGGCAATGTTCAGCGGTTGCTCGCGGCGAGGGCGGAGGCAGCGTGGAGTGCTGTCGCTGCGAAGGAAGGGTTGAGCGTGGGGCGACATCAGATCGTGCGAATGATGCGTTCCTCGCAGTGGGTGGTCCCCAGGATTGCGCTATGGCCCGATTGGATCGCCAGCGGCATGGGCAAGAGGTGGGCGTCGCACGTCTTTGGCTTTGTCCCACCGCAGGGAGTAAGCCCCGAAGGATGGGGGCCGGCAGTTGAAAATCGTGGCCAGCGGAGAAGGGTGGTTTTTGTCGCCGGCACGGCTGGAACGACAGGTGGTTGGGTGAACCGATTCTACGACGTGAGTCGAAGGGTTTGTCAGGTTCTTGGCTGTGACGGTCTGTTGTTGGGGGCGGAGGGAGTGGATGAGCGGCCCCCGACACCGGGATTCGTAGTACGGCGATCCTTCCGGCCGCTGGCTGAGGTTCTTCCCGGAGCAAGTGCAATCGTTCACCACGGTGGCATTGGCACGGCCGCCACCGCAATGAAGTGTGGTGTGCCGCAGCTCATCATTCCCAGGGTATTCGCGCAACCGTTCAACGCCGAATGGCTAAGGCGATTGGGCGTCTGCATGGTCCTCGAAGCAAGGAGCTACACGGTTCAAATGGGGGTCAAGTGCATTGGGGAATTGATGGGCCAGGAGTGTTACCGGACCCGCTCGGTTGAACTTGCTCAACGGTCCGATTATTATGCCGATCTGAACAGGATCTGCGGCTTTCTCGAAGATTGGGGAGGGCGGCCATCTGCGAAGTGGCCATTCAAGGTAGATCGCGTCAGGCCCGCCACGGATCTCTAGTGTGCCGGTGATGGCCCCGGAACGGGTGTTCGGTGACTTTGAAGTCGGCGATCACGCCGTCCTTCATGGGGCGGATCGCCACGAGGTTGCCTGGCATGCGGCCACCCATCTCCTTGGTCCCGCGGCCGTCTGCCTCGCCAGGCCGCCCGAAAATCGGACAAGCTCTACAATAACTTAGTGGTGATCACAAGGCGCCAGTTGGGGGCCTCGGCCGCGCTTGCGCTGGCCGGCTGCCGGCCCCGGCGGGGCAGCGGCTTCCCGGGATTCGCGTTCGTCGCCGACGAGCAGGCCCAATCGCTGGCCGTGGTGGACCTGGCCGCCTTCGCGCTCGAGCGGCACATCCCACTCGGCGCGAGCCCCACGGGCGTCGAAGCCGCCCGCAAGGAGGGCTCCGTATTCGCGCTGGCGCCACTGGCCGGCACAATCCTGGAAATCGACACCAGGGCCATGGCCGTGCGCCGCAGGGCCCGTCTGGCTCAGCGCCTGGCGGCCATGCGGCTGGCTCCCGCCGGCGATGCGCTCTGGGTGCTCGCCAGCGATCCCATGGAGGCCCTCCGCGTCCCCCTGGAGCGCTTCCGGCCGGACGCGCGGGCCGCGCTCCCGGCAGCTCCCTCGGCGTTCGATTTCGCTCCCGACGGACATGTTGCCGCCGTGACGCACGCTGAGGCGGGCCTGGTCAGCATCCTCGACACGAAGTCCTGGCGCCTGCTTGGCTCCGCGCGCGCGGGCCAGACCACGGGAGTGGTGAGATTTCGCGGGGACGGCAAGAGCATCCTGGTCGGAGACCCCGGCCGCGGTACCGTGGTGGTGCTCGACACGGCGGCGCGGGCCGTGGTGACCACGGTGCAGCTCGCCGTCAGGCCGCGGCACTTCTGCTTCAAGCCCGACGGCGGCGAGTTGTTCGTCACCGGCGAGGGAATGGACGCCGTCGTCATCCTGAATCCCTTCAAGAATGAAGTGGCCGAGACGGTGCTGGCGGGCCGCGCTCCCGGCGCCATGGCCTTCTCCCGCTCTCCCCAGTACCTTTTCGTCGCCAATCCGCCGAGCGGGGACGTGACTATCCTGGATCCGGATACGCGGCGCGTGGTGGCGGTGGTGGCCGTAGGCGCCGAGCCGTCCTCGGTCACGCTCACGCCCGACGACGGATACGCCCTGGTGTTGAACCGCCGGTCAGGGACCATGGCCGTGATCCGTCCGCCGGCCGTGGTGCGCAGCCGCGCGCGCGGCGCACCGCTCTACACGACCATCCCCGTCGGCCCCCGCCCCGTCGCCGCCGCCATCGTCACGGCCTAGAAGCCCGTAGGCCCGCTCCCTCACGGTCGCGGTTCGGCGCCGGCACGGAACCGCGCGTCAGCAAGCGGGCGCATTTGTTCAGCGGGTTCCTGACTCGGCACACTAAGCCCGCACGATGCGCTGGCGGGCGCGGTCCCAGCGCATGTACTGCTGGCGGCGGAACGACTCGATCCCCATCTCGCAGGCCACCACGCCGTAGTAACCCAGCATGTGGTCGCAGCTGAGCGGCTCGTTCTGGCGGATCGCGCGGATCAGATTGCCGTGGTGCAGCCCGATGTTCTCCGCGCCCGTCTTCTTGTGCTCGAACGGCTGGACCTGCTTGGCGTACAGCCGCTGCGGCTCGATCACGAAACCCGTGCGCGTGAAACGCAGCGTCGCTTTGTGCCCGCGCAGCACGTGCTCCACGGGCGTGTCGTTGGCCATGGAGGACACCAGCAGCACGGTTGGCCCGCCCGGGTAGTCGAGCATGATGTTGAACGTGTCGGGCACCTCCGCCTTCTTGAAGTACCAGCTGCCGCCCGAGGCCACGCCGCGCTCCGGGAAGGTCAATCCCAGCGCCTTGATGATGCGCGTCACCCGGTGTATGAACAGGTCGCTGGCGATCCCTCCCGAGTAGTCCCAGTAACGCCGCCAGCGAAAAAACCGCTCCGGGTCCCACGGCCGCTTGGGCGCCGGCCCCAGCCAGCTCTTCCAGTCCAGGTTCACTCCCGGCCGGGCATCCGGATCGATGGAGTACATCCACATGTCGTCCAGGTGATTGCGGCTGTAGTCGATTTCCGCCAGCACCACCTTGCCGAGGGCGTCCTCGCGCACGAACTTGTTGGCCGTCTCATAGGAGTCGTCCGACATGCCCTGCACGCCTACCTGGAGCTTCACGCCGGTCTCGTTGACCCTGGCCACCAGCCTCCTGGCCTGCTCGCTCGTTCGGGTCATCGGCTTTTCGACGTAGATGTGCTTCCCCGCCGAGGCCGCGTCCATGGCGATCCGGTAGTGCCAGTGTTCGGTGACCGCGATCAGAACGTAGTCGACCTCCTTGAGCGCCAGCACCTGGCGGTAGTCCTTGTAGGGGCGCCCGCCGGTCAGGCTGGCCGCCATCTCCGTGCGCTTGTCGAAGAGGTCGCATACCGCCACGATCTCCAGGTTCTCGGCCTCCCGCATTTTGATCAGGGTCTTGATGTGGTCCATGCCCATGCCGCCGCAGCCTATGACGCCGATGCGGATGCGCTCGGCGGCCCCGGCAACCTGCGCCCGGCTGCTCGCCGTCATGGCGACTGCCGCACCGGCGGCGCCTACGAACTCCCTGCGCGTGTAGGATTCCATGCCGACGATTTTACCGCCGCCAGGGCGCAACTCTCCGCATCCGCGCGCCACGGGCGCGCATCCCACAGGGTAAGCAGTTGAAGGGAAAACCCTTCGAGGCCGGCGGCGCCGCTGACGGCGCTGGGCCAAGTCCGGCCCGCCGGCTGAGCCTTAGGGGCTCGACCTGTGGCCCTCCGCGACCCTGGGAAGTGGAGGGCCTTCTTGCTTGACCCTGTCCTGCCAGGCCGCCAGCACGGCCACGCCTGCGATTGCCGCGGTCTCGGCGCGCAGAACCTGACGCCCCAGCGATACCCGCACCCAGCCGTGTGCGGAGCCTTCCCCGCGCTCCTGTTCGGTCCAGCCGCCTTCCGGACCCGCCAGCAGACAATGATCGTCCGGACCCTGTTCCGGGAGAACAGAGAGGATCGCGGGCGCGTCCCGGTCCTCGTCCAGCATCCAGCGGCTGCCCGCTGAAATTGTCAGCGCTTCGGCGAACGCGACGCACTCGCGGATCTCGGGCAGCCTGGCCCGCCTCGCCTGCTGGCTGCTCTCCAGGGCGATCCGCCGCCAGCGCTCCAGCCTCTTTGCCGCCGCCCTGTCAAGACCGTGCTCACTACGGGCCGCCGCCACCGGCACTATGGCCTCCACCCCCAGTTCCGTTGCCTTCTCAACCATCCACTCGAACCGGTCGAACTTGACCAGCCCGGCGAGCAGCGTCAGCCGCGGCAATGGCGGCTCCACGGGCAGCTTCTCGCGCACCCGAAACAGCACCGCCCCTTTGCGGAAGCCTTCGATCTCGGCCAGATAAACCGACTGGTTGTCGGAGATCTCATACTGCTGGCCTGCTTCGGCGCGCAGCACCCGGCGCAGGTGCCCGGCGGCGTCTCCGCTTATCACCGCTTCTCCGCCGCGCACCTCGTCCACGAAGAACCGCCGCCTGGCCATGTACAATAATCTAGCAGCGACAGGCCGGAAGTCCTGTCCCACTGTCATGATTGCGGCTCTGCGCGGGGTCCTTGTCGAGAAGCATCCTAACCAGGTGATCGTGGAAGCGGGCGGCGTGGGCTACGACGTGACCGTGCCCATCTCCACGTTCTCCGCGTTGCCGGCCACCGGCTCCGAAGTCCGCCTCAAGATCCACACCCACGTGAGAGAGGATGCGCTCTCGCTGTACGGCTTTCTCACGGACCAGGAGAAGTTGCTGTTCGAAAAGCTGCTCGGGGTGAGCGGCATCGGCCCGAGGCTGGCGGTCACCGTGCTGTCGGGCCTGCCGGTCCAGGAGCTCATCGGATCCATCCGGCAGGGATTGGTCGAACATCTTGTGCGCATCCCGGGCGTGGGCAAGAAGACCGCGGAACGGATCGTGCTCGAGCTGCGCGACAAGCTGGAGACGCTCGGAGCGGGCGCGGTGGCGGCCGCCCCGCAGGCCGCCGCCCTTTCCGCGCTCGAACTGGACGTGCTCAGCGCCCTGGTGAACCTGGGCTGCGCGCGGCCGGTGGCGGAGGCCGCCGTCAGGAAGGCCAAGGCCCAGGCTTCCGGCGACGGCTTCGAGCCTCTCTTCCGACGTGCCATGGAATTGATACGGTAAGCTGAAAAGCGGTTGCCCATGCGCGAAAAGGGAATCGTGTCGCCCTCCGTTCAGGAGGACGAGCGCCAGTTCGAAGCCGGCCTGAGGCCCGCGTGCCTGGCCGACTTCACCGGCCAGTCGAAACTCAAGGAGAACCTGGCCATCGCCATCGAGGCGGCGCGCCGGCGGGGCGACGCCATGGACCACGTGCTGCTCTACGGCCCGCCGGGCCTGGGCAAAACCACTCTCGCCACCATCATTTCCAACGAGCTGGGCGTGGGCTTCGAGCAGACCTCCGGCCCCATTCTGCAAAAAAAGCTGGACCTCACCGGAGTCCTCAGCAATGTCCGCCCGCGGCAGGTGTTCTTCGTGGACGAGATCCACCGCCTGCTTGCCGACGTCGAAGAGATGCTCTATGCCGCGCTGGAAGATTTCCGCGTGGACATCCTGATCGGATCGGGCCCCGGCGCGCGCACGCACTCCCTTCCCGTCCCGCGTTTCACCGCCATCGGCGCCACCACGCGGCAGGGCCTGGTGAGTGCTCCGCTCCGGGGGCGCTTCGGGCTGGTGCTGCGGCTCAACCATTACAACGGAGAGGAGTTGGAGAAGATCGTCGCCCGCTCAGCGGGCCTGCTGGGCGTGGCCGTCGATCGGGGCGGAACCCAAGAGATCGCCCGCCGCAGCCGCGGCACTCCCCGCATCGCCAACCGCCTGCTGCGCCGCGTGCGCGACTACGCCCAGGTGCGCGCCGACGGGCGCGTCACCGCTGAGATCGCCCGCACCGCCCTGGACCTACTCGAGGTGGACCGCTTCGGCCTGGACGAGATCGACCAGAAGATCATGCTCACCATACTGGAGAAGTACGCCGGCGGTCCGGTGGGGCTGAACACGGTGGCCGCCTCGATCGACGAGGAGCCCGACACCATCGAGGAGGTCTACGAGCCGTACCTGATACAGCTCGGCTTCATCGACCGCACGCCCCGCGGCCGCGTGGCGACCGACCGCGCCTTCGAGCATTTCGGGATCCCCCGCCGCCTCCGCACCAACCAGCGGACGTTGTTCTGAAGATGGACCACCAGGACACGAAGGCACAAAGGGAACAGACTCTATGCAGTGAGTTCTTTGTGTCTTCGTGCCTTTGTGGTTGATTTGAATGTGAAAGTCGCTTACCTGTCGCTCGGCTCCAACGTGGGCAACCGGGAAGCCACGCTGACCGAAGCCCTGCGCCTGCTTGAGGCGCCCGATCTGCGCCTCGTGCGGGTCTCCTCGGTCTACGAGACCGAACCTTTGGATCTGCGGGACCAGCCCTGGTTCCTGAACCTGGCGGCCCAGATAGAGACGGACCTGTTCCCCAGGCAACTGCTGTCCCGGACGCAGAAAGTCGAAAGGGAGCTGGGCCGGAAGCGGGCGGCCCCCAAGGGCCCCCGCGCCATCGATATCGACATCGTGCTTTACGGGGACGCGGTGATCCGTACTCCGGCGCTCACGGTCCCTCACCCGCGCATGGCCGGGCGCCGCTTCGTGCTCGAGCCCCTGGCCGAACTGGCGCCCGGCCTCCGGCACCCGGTGCTGCGCAGCACAATCAGCGAGCTGCTCCAGGCCACCCGCGGCCAGGTGGCCCGCCGGGTGGCCTTCGAGTCACGGGATCCTTGACGCCAGCGCCCGGGCCGCTTCCACCGGGTCGGTGGGCTCGGTCACGTTGGCGAACCCGCCCACGTAGCGGCCTTTGCGGAAGAAGCACAGCCGCCCCAGGTACCTGTCGGTGAATTGGAAGGCTTCGTCGCCCACCTTAGCCGGCTGTGTCTCCTTGAACCGCGCCATGGCCTTCTTAAGGACCGCGGCGGCCGCCTCCGGCGAGTCCTCCGTCACGATGAAGCCCTTGCCGTACTCGTACTGGCCAAGGTAGCCGCGCCGCAGTAGCGAAAGCCCCAGCACGCTCTGCGGAACCATGCGGAGCGTCGCCTCGTCCAGTTTCTCCGGCGGGAACCAGGTCAGCAGCGCCGGGAGCCCCGCGGAGCCGGGAATGCGCTTCTCCATGGCGGACAGGAAGGCCAGAATGACCTTGGTGTGATCCCCTTCCGGATTGGCCGCCAGTTCGACGTAGTACTTATCCTTCACGAACACGCCGCGCCGCGGCTGGATCTGGGCGATTGTGCCCAGCTTCTCGACGGGGCGGCCCGGATCGCGGTTCGACTGGAAGATGCCGTAGGCCGCCTCCGGACTGGCCATCTCGGACACGTCGAAAGTCAGCGTGACGCCGCCGGCGACGCAGTTGACGCCCGCCATGCTGACGAAGTCGTAGATGACGTAGCCTTCCGCGTTGCCGTCCATGTACTCAAAAAGGTTGTCGGCGACAAACCCGCGCAGTTCTCCCTGCTGGCTCCACCCCGGCACCAGCTTGCAGTCCGGGGCGGGGGCCTGGGCCGCGGCGGCAACCGCGGCCAGGATGGCGAAAACGACAGACGCTTTCAGACGGTTCATCCGAACAACTCCTGGGCGCGAGTCAGGCGCGCTGAAACCTGCACGCCATTGGGACATTTTACCGGGCAGGAGGCGCAGTCGGCGCAACGCACCGTCGTGATCTGCTCCGGCAGCGCCCGGTAGTTGTCCCGGCCCAGCGGGAACTGTCCGTAACTGTCGGCGTACATGGTGAATCGCAGCATGTCGGCCACCGGCAGGCCCTTGGGGCACTGGCCTTCGCAGGCGCCGCACATGCGGCAGTACCAGGGCTTGATCTGTTCCAGCCGCGCCGCCAGCAGCCTGGCGTCCCGCTCGCCGAAGGGAGACGACATCGCCTGGATGTTCTGGTCAAGCTGGTCCATATCCACGATGCTGGGGATGATGGTGTCGACGTTCCTGTTGTTCAGCACCCATTTCAGAGCGGCCACCGGCGCCCCTTCCTGGTTGAGCAGGTTAAGCTTCTCGGGCGGAATCACGTAAGACCGCACCGTGGGCTTCACCCCTCCGGCCAGCCCCTTCATGGCCACGATGCCGATGCCGGCCTTGCGGGCCTGCTCGATCAGCGGGTCGATCGTGTGCCCCATCGCGTAGTTGTAACTGATGAGGAAGACGTCGAAGTGGTTCAGCTTCTGGAACGCGGGCATGACTTCGGCGTGCCCGCCGTGAAAACTCACTCCGGCCAGCCGGATCTTGCCCTGCTTCTTGGCGTCCAACTGCGCCTGGAGCAGATCGCCGGTCACCGAGTCGGGCGTGCTCCGGCTGTGCAGGTACCAGACGTCGAGGCGGTCGGTCTGTAGCTCCTTCAGGCTGGTTTCCAGGTCCGCCATGGCCTGCTGGCCGGTCTTGGCCAGGGTTTTGCTCGCGATGTAGACCCTGTCGCGGTATTTCCTGAGCGCGGCGCCGACCATGCGCTCGTTGTTGCCGCCCTGGTAGACGCGGGCCGAATCGAAGAAGTTGATGCCGATGTCGGCGGCCCGCTCGATCACGCTGGGGTCCGAGGTGGTCATGCAGCCGAAGGCCATGCGCGTGACTTTCAGGCCGCTTTTTCCCAAATTGCCGTACACCAGCCTGGGCTGCGTCTGAAGGCTGGCCGGCTCCGGGGGAGCCGCGCTATCGGTTCTAACGGAGGAAAGGGCCGGCCACGCAAGCCCGGCCCCGAGAAAACTGCGACGGGATGATGAGTTCAAGCAAAAACCTCCTGCGCCCGCGTGAGCCTGGATGCGACGCTGACTCCGTGCGGACATTCGATTGTACAGCCTTCGCAGTCGCGGCAGCGCACCGACTGGAGATCTTCCGGCAACTGCTTGAAGTGCTCCCGTCCCAGCGCAAACTGTCCGTAGCCGTCCGAGTACGTCAGATACCGGAGCATGTCCGCCACGGGCAGACCCTGCGGGCACTTGCCTTCGCAGGCGCCGCACGTCCGGCAGTAGAGCGGACGTATGTAGTCCAGTTGCGCGGCCAGCAGCTTCCTGTCGGCCGGGGTCAGCGGCTCCGTCATGGCCTTCAGGTTTTCGTCCAGTTGGTCCATGTCCGTGATGCTGGGGATCGTGGTAGCAACACCCGGTACGGCGAGCGCCCACTTCAGCGCCGCCAGCATGGCCCCGGGCCGCTTCAGGATCTCGGCGTTCTTGTCGCCCGGCTGCGCGCGGCGGAACCCTCCCGCCATCACCTTCATGCCCACGATGCCGGCCCCGGCCCTGGCGGCGGCCTCAATGGCCGCGCCGATCTCCGGCTCCATGGCGAAGTTGTAGGCCACCAGGATGACGTCGATCCTGCCGGTCTTCACCAGCTCCGGGATGAACGTCGCCTGGTTCTGGTGCGTGCTCACGCCCGCGAAACGGATCTTGCCCTGCTGCCTGGCGCTCTGCTGCGCGTCCATCAGTTCGTCGGTCACCTGGTCCATGCCGCTGCGGGCGTGCAGGTACCAGATGTCCAGGTAGTCGGTCCCCAGTTCCTTCAGGCTGGTGTCGAGGTGCTCCAGGGCGGTCTTGCGGTCCTTCGCCTGGGTCTTGCTCGAAAGGACCAGGTTCTTGCGGTGCTTCCTGAGCGCCCCGCCGACCATCCTCTCGTTGTTGCCCTGCTGGTAGCCGCGGGCGGTGTCGAAGTAGGTGATGCCGATGTCCGCCGCCCGTTCAACCACGCTGGCGTCCGACGTGATCATGCACCCGAAGCCCACGCTGGTGACCTTCAGGCCCGTTTTGCCCAGCGTGCGATACGTGAATCCGCCGCCGGACTGCAACGTGGCGGCCGGACCGGCCAGGGCCGGGTTGAGTGTGCGCATGGCTGCCGCGCCGGCCGCGGGAAGCCCGAGCCCGGCTGCGATAAAACGCCTTCTGGAGTTGCCATTCATGGATTGCCCCCTTTGAGAAAAAGCACTATCGGTTGCTGAACGCGCCATCGTCAGTATATTGCAGAGGGCTCCGGCAGCGATGTAAACTTTCTGGCAGCCGGGTGCAGCCCGGCTGCCTGATCTGCGAAGGGGCCTGTTGAGGCTGGACTATCTGGCCTGCGCGGCGGCGTTGGCCGGCACTCGCCACAGGTAGATGGTGCGACCGTCGATGTTCTCAGTCTTTTCCGGCTTCCAGTCCCCCATGTCGAAGCTGTGCGACACGATGCGGGTACCCGGCCTCAGCTCGCGCAACAGCTTCGGCCGCAGCTTGATGTTGAGCGATGTCAGCAGATAGAGCGTCACCACGCTGGCTTCCTTGATGTCCGCCTCGAACAGGTCCGCGGTGCGGAGCTCGACCAGCTTGCCCACCCCGTTCTTGGCGACGTTCTCCTTGGCCTCCGCGATGCGCTCGGGGTTGATGTCTATCCCCACTGCGCGCACGCCGTAGGTCTTCGCCGCTGTCACCACAATGCCGCCGTCGCCGCAGCCCAGGTCGTACACCACATCGCCCTTCCGCACCTCGGCCAGCTTCAGCATGGCGTCCACCACCTCTTGCGGCGTTGGCACGAAAATCACGTCCGGCGACCGCAGGGCGCCAGTTCCCTGCGCGCTCGAAACGGCCGGCAGAAGGCCCAGGACCAGCAGCAAACCTAAAATAACTGTAGTTGTCCGTCTCACGTGTTCCTCCGGGGATCAAGTGATTGACATTATAGCTGAACCGCCAGCAGCCACAGGTGAAGCTTTGTTTACATGAGTATATTGACACGGCCTCCGCGCGGCGGCCATACTCGTCGTTGAAGGCATTGCGTCTCATAGGAGGGTCTTGAAGATGTCCTCGCATTACTCCCGTCGCAACCTGTTTCACCTGGCAGGAGTCGCCGCCAGCGCCGCGCTGACCGCCACCGTGGGGGCGGCGCAACAGCAGCCTGCGGCGGACGCCCCCAAGCCGGCGGCGCCCAAGAAACCCCAGGGCGGGGTTACTCCTCATCCCGATCCTTTTCCCGGCCTCGCCAGCCGGTCGGTTGTCTCTCTGGTTCAGGGTGAGGACCGGCGCAAGATGGCCTACGAATCGCTCATGGCCATCGACGACCAGATCAAGCCCCGGATGAGGAACAAAAAGTACGTCATAATTAAGCCCAACAACGTCACCACCACCAACCAGCTCGGCGCCACGCACGCCGACGCAATCCGCGGCATCCTGGACTACCTGGCGCCCCGCTTCAAGGGCCCGGTCATCATCGGGGAGTCCTCGGCCGGCGATACCATGACGGGTTTCGAGAACTTCAAGTACCCGGCGCTTGTGTCCGAGTTCAAGAAGCAGCGAGTCAGCCTCCTGGATTTCAACGCGGAGGAGAAATACGTCCTTCAGCCGCTGATCGACTACAACATCCACGTCGTGCCGGTTCGTCTGGCGGCGCGCCTGCTGGACCCGGACGCCTTCGTGATGGGCGCGGCGATCATCAAGACTCACAATGTGGCCATCGTCACGCTCGCCGTGAAGAACATGGTCGTGGGCGCTCCTCTGCACCAGCCCCCCAAGGCCACTGTCCGCTGGAACGACAAGCGCCGCTACCATGCCGGAATCCGGCAGAGCAACTACAATTTCTTCCTGACCGCGCAGAAGCTATCCACCAACTGGGGCGCCACCATCATCGACGGCTTCGAGGGCATGGAGGGCAACGGTCCGGCCAGCGGGACTCCGGTGCCGCACCGCGTCTGCCTCGCCTCCACCGACTACTTCGCCGCCGACCGGGTGGGCGCCGAGCTGATGGGCGTGGACGCCAACTGGCTTGGCTGGCTTAAGTTCTCCGGCGAAGTCGGCCTCGGGCAGTGGGATCTGGCCAAGATCGACATCCGCGGCAACGCCAGGCTCGCCGACGTTCAGCGCAAGTATCGCATGCACGCCGATATCGAGCGCCAGTTGCTGTGGCAGGGGCCGATGCAGGAGATGCCCCCGAACCTTGGCTGGCGGCGCCCGATCTTCGAACACCCTGAATTCGCGTGAGCCCGCCGGCCGCCCCGGCCGGGCTGGCGGGCCCCGCCCGCATAGACTCGCTGCTGATCAAGCCCGTCTCGGCGCTCTGCAATCTGGACTGCGCCTATTGCTTCTACCTGGAGCGCGAGGCGGATCCCTACAGGGATCTGCCTCTGCGCCGGATGACTGACGAGACCCTGGAGCGGCTCGTCGACTCCTATCTTTTCTACTCCTACCCGGCCAGCGCCTTCGCCTTCCAGGGCGGGGAACCCATGCTCGCCGGAGTGGAGTTCTTCGAGAAGCTCGTGAAGCTTCAGCAACTGCTCGGCCGCGGCGGCCAGTCCGTGTCCAACTCCATCCAGACCAACGCCGTGCTGATAGACGACCGCTGGTGCGAGCTGTTCAGCGCCTACCGCTGGCTGGCCGGCGTCTCCATCGACGGCCCCGAGGAGGCTCACGACCGCTATCGCCTCAACCGCGGAGGCCAGGGCTCGTGGCGGCGTGTGATGGCCGGGATGGAGACTCTCCAGCGGCACAAGGTGGACTTCAACGTCCTGTGCGTGCTGAGCCAGGCCAACGTCTCCCGGCCCGGGGAGCTGTACCGCTTCTTCCGCGGTCTGGGGATCGAGCACATACAGTACATCCCGCTTGCCGAGTTCGATCCCGCCGGCGCCGCCCGGCCCTTCACCATCACGCCGGAACAGTACGGCAGGTTCCTGTGCGACACCTTCGACCTCTGGTGGCCCGACCGCCGCAAGGTCCGCATACGCCTGTTTGACAACATCGCCGAAGCGCTGGCCGGGCAGAAGCCCGGCAACTGCGCGTTGCACGAGACCTGCGCGAGCTACGTGGTGGTGGAGCACAACGGCGACGTCTTCCCCTGCGACTTCTTCGTGGAGTCCGGCTGGAAGCTGGGCAACGTGATGTTGGACTCCTGGCCCGAGCTGGCCCGCAGCCGGCGCCGCGCCGCCTTCGCCATCAACAAGACCCTCCCCCGCCCCGAGTGCGAGGCTTGCCCGTATGTCGCCGTCTGCCGCCAGGGCTGCCCCAAGCTGCGCCACGCTCCTGCCAGGCGCTTCGAGGACCTCGACTACTTCTGCCACAGCTACCAGATGCTCTTTGCGAAATGCCTGGACCCCCTCCGCCAGGATGTCCAGAAGCTTCTGCGAGTGCGGTAGGCGGGCCTGCACGCTCGTCAGTCGCCGGAAGGACATTTTTGTCCGATACTGAGAGTGTGAGAGGCAGCGAGTTCGTCCGGCGCGTTCGGGATCTGGGCAAGAAGCGTGGCGTGGAGGTGCGCTGGGCCGCACATCGCGGCAAGGGCAGCCACGGGCTTCTCTACCACGGATCGAACATGACCACCGTCCGGAACCTGAAGGATGAAATCGATAAACGCGCCTATCACAAGATGCTCAAGCAGCTTCGCCTGAGCGAGGGAGACCTTGAGTAAGGAGGCGGCTGTGCGCACGTTCGTGTATCCAGCGAGTTTTGAGCGCGGGGAGAAGGCGGGAGTCGTCGTGGTGAGCTTCCGGGATATTCCTGAGGCGATCACGCAGGGGAGCGGAGAGAAGGACGCACTCTGGCAGGCGGCAGATTGCCTGGAAGAGGCGATTGCAGGGAGGATCGCCGGCGGCCGCGAGATCCCGAGGGCCTCCAGGGCATTGCGGGGCGAGCGGCTGATTCCCGTCCCCGCGCCGATGGCGGCGAAGGCGGCCCTCTATCTGGCCATGCGTGAGGCTCGAATCGCCAACGTGCAGTTGGCGAGAAAGCTCGGCTGCGACGAGAAGGAGGTACGGCGGATGCTCGATCCGAGGCACCCCACCAAGCTGCCGCGGATCAAGGCAGCCCTTGACGTGCTCGGCAAACGTCTGGTCGTAGGTGTTGAAGAAGTGGCTTGATTCGTGAGCCTGCGGTCCTTCATTCGCTAGAATTGCAGATTGACGCTCCGGAGCATCCTCAAGTTCGTCAACATCGCCATCGGTGCGGCCCTGGTCGTCCTGCTGGCCGCCGTCTACTGGTTCGCCTGGCGGCCGCTGCCCGCCACCAGCGGGCAGCTCCGCGCGCCGGTCAACGGGCGCGCCGTGGTCTCGCGTGACGCGCTCGGCGTCCCGCACATCCTGGCGGCCAACGAACCGGACGTCTTCTTCCTACAGGGCTATGTGACGGCCCAGGACCGGCTCTTCCAGATGGACGCCCTGCGCCGCAACGCCGCCGGGGAACTGGCCGAAATCGCGGGAAGCTCCGCGCTCGAATCGGACCGGCTCATGCGCCGCCTGCGCATGCCGCGCATCGCCGCGGAGTATGCCCGGCGCCTCCCCGCGCCCGACCGCGCCGTGCTGGCCGCCTACGCCCGCGGCGTGAACCACTTTCTGGAGACCCACCAGGGCCGCCTGCCGCTGGAATTCACCCTGCTCGGCTACGACCCCGCCCCCTGGAGCGTCGCCGACTCCCTGCTCGTGTACCTCAACATAGCGCACACACTGGAGAACTCCTGGCGCCAGGAACTGCGCAAGGAGATGCTGCTCGCCGGCGGCGACCCCGCCAAGGTCAACTTCCTGTATGATTCGGGCACCGGCGGCGAGACCCGGCCCGGCTCCAACGCATGGGCCATCTCCGGCGCGCTCACCGCATCGGGGCGCCCGCTGCTGGCCGGCGACCCGCACCTGGAGCTTTCCATCCCCAGCGTCTGGTACATGACGCACCTGCGCGGACCGCGCCTGAACGCGAGCGGCGTCACCGTGCCGGGGCTGCCGGGCATCGTCATCGGCCACAACGGCAGGGTGGCCTGGTCCATAACAAGCCTGGAAGCCGACACTCAGGATCTCTATGTCGAGCGGCTCAACCCGGCCAACGGCCTGTACGAGTTCGCCGGACGCCTGGAGCAGGCGCGTGCCGAGCGTGAGCTGATTCGGGTGAAGGGTGGCGCGCCGGAGAACATGGTGGTCTGGGTTACCCGGCACGGCCCGGTGCTGACACTCGACGGCGGCCGCGCCGTCACGCTCCGCTGGACGGCCGGCGACAGCGCGGGTTTCCAGTATCCTCTGGCGGACCTGAACCGCGCCGGCAACTGGGAGGAGTTCCGCGCGGCCCTGGCGCGCCTGCCGGGGCCGGCCCTGAACTTCGTCTATGCGGACGCCGCCGGCAACATCGGATATCAGGCCGCCGGCCGGCTGCCGCTCCGCACGAAGTCCGACGGCAGCGTTCCGGCGGACGGCGCTTCCGGCCGGTTCGAGTGGGAGGGCTACGTCCCCTTCGACAAGCTGCCTTCCGTCCTGAACCCTTCGGGCGGATTCGTCGTTTCCGCGAACCAGGACCCCTTCCCGCCGGATCTCCCCTATCGCGTGCGCGGCTACTACGCCGCGCCGTACCGCTATCGCCAGATCCGTGACCTGCTCGGCTCCAAGCAGCAGTGGAAGGCCGAGGAGATGCTCTCCATACAGACGGACGTCTACTCCGGCTTCGCCCATTTCCTGGCGCGCGAGATTCTGGCGGCGCACGCCCGGCGCGCTTCGTCTTACCCCGCGCTGGCCGGCGCCGTCCAGTTGCTCGACGGCTGGAACGGTCAGATGACGTCCGGCGACGCCGCGCCCATGATCACCACGCTCACCTACCAGCACCTGCGCGCGGCTCTCGCCAGGCGCGCGTCCGGCGCCAGCCAGCCGGTCTACAACGTCCAGGCTGCGCCCGCGGCGATTGAGAAGCTGCTCCGCCAGCGCCCCGCTGACTGGTTTCAGGATTACGACAAGCTGCTGCTTGACACGCTCTCAGAAGCCCTGGAAGAAGGCCGGCGGATGCAAGGCCGCAACCTCGGCCGGTGGGAATACGGAAGGCTCAACCGGGTGGTGCTGAGCAACCCGGTGGTTGGCCGGCTGCCGGTGGTGGGCAAGTACTTCAACATCGGGCAGGTGTTGATGCCCGGCTCGCCGGAGACGCCCCGGCAGAAGACCCCGGGACTCACGCTCGCTCCCACGATGCGGATGGTGGTGGACTTCGGCAATCTGGAGCAGTCCCTGCTGAACATCTCGGTCGGGCAATCCGGCCACGCCCTTTCCAGGCATTACCGGGACCAGTGGGAAGCCCACATGGCGGGCCGCAGCTTCCCCATGCAGTTCAACAAGGTCAACAGCAGGAAGACTCTCGAATTCCTGCCGGAGAACCGGTGACCGCCGGGGCCAGAGACAGTCACCGCGCCGCCCTCACCTGCCCTTGACCACATCCAGAAACGCCCTGGCGGCGTGGCTCAGCGCGCGGCGGGCGGGGTAGACCAGGCGTATCTGGCGCTCCATCTCCAACTCCGCCACCTTCACCTCGCACAGCGTGCCCTGCTCGACTTCCTGCTCCACGCACATCCGCGGCAGGAAGGCCACCCCCTCGTTGCGCTGCACCAGCCGGCGGATCGTCTCCACCGTCGGCATCTCCACGTCCATGTTCAGCGCCACCTTCTGCCGCTGGAACTCGCGCAGCACCCGCTCCCTGTAGGGCGAAAGGACATTGTGCGCGATGAAGGTCTCCGCGCCTAGCTCCCGGATTGAAACCTCCCCCTGGCCCGCGAAGCGGTGCTCGGGCGACACCACGAACGCCAGGTGGTCGGTATAGATCACCGTCCCCAGCAGCCTGTCGTTGTCCGGATCGTAGCTGATCACCCCCAACTCCAGGTCCCCGTCCAGCAACTGGTCCGGTATCTTGCTCGACAGGCAGCGCCGCACCTGCACCTTCACCTTGGGGTACAGACGCCGGTACCGCTGTATGTGCCGCAGCAGGTACAGCGTCGTCGATTCGTTGGCGCCGATCGCCAGCTTCCCGGCCGCGTTGTCCCGCAGTTCGGCCAGCGCAACCTCCATCTCCCGCCGCATGTTCTCGAAGCGCCGCGCGTATTCGAGCACGATCCGTCCGGCGTCGGTCAGCAGTATCTCCTTGCCGGAGCGGTCCAGCAGCTTCTCGCCGAGCTCGCTCTCCAGCCGCTGCACCGACAGCGACACCGCCGGCTGCGTACGCAGAAGCTTGTCCCCCGCCCGCGAGAAGCTTCGCTCCGTCGCAACCGCTTGAAAAACCTGCAACGAATACAGCTCCATAAGGCTATCTTATCGCACTATACGTAATTATAAATTTGTCAAATCTGAGACTCCCTTCGATAATGGACTTGAGCGCTGGCAGAACCGATGACCAACCGCGTACAGATTTTTGATACGACGCTCCGGGACGGCGAACAGTCGCCCGGATGCAGTATGAACGTCAGCGAGAAGCTTCGCATGGCGAAGAAACTGGTGGAGCTCGGCGTCGATACCCTCGAAGCCGGGTTCCCCATTGCTTCGGAGGGGGACTTCGAGGCGGTTGATACCATCAGCCGCACGTTCCCCGACGTTCAGGTGGCGGCGCTGGCGAGAGCCTGCACGCTGGACATCGAACGCGCCGCCAGCGCTCTTGAGAAGGCCAGGAAACCAAGGCTTCACACCTTCATCGCGACCAGCGATATCCACCTCAAGCACAAGCTGCGCAAGACCCGCCAGCAGGTGCTGGAGGATGCCGCGGCGGCCGTCGAACTGGCGCGCCGTTACGTGGACGACGTCGAGTTCTCCGCCGAGGATGCCACGCGCACCGACCCGGAGTACCTCGAACAGGTCTCCAAGGCCACCGTGTCGGCCGGGGCGAGGACCGTCAACCTGCCCGACACGGTGGGCTACTCCACGCCTGACGAGCACGGGCAGTTGATCGGACGCCTGGTCCGGGCCCTCGGGGATACCGCCATCGTCAGCGTGCACTGCCACAATGACCTGGGCCTCGCCGTAGCCAACTCGCTGGCTGCCGTGCAGGCCGGCGCCCGCCAGGTGGAGTGCACCATCAATGGAATCGGGGAGCGCGCCGGCAATTGCGCCCTCGAAGAACTGGTCATGGCGATCCGGGTGCGGCAGGACCGCCTGCCCTTCCAGGTCGGCATACGCACCGAGCAACTCTTTCCAGCCAGCCAGTTGCTCACGGAACTGATCACCTTCGGCCCGCAGCCGAACAAGGCCGTCGTGGGCCGCAACGCCTTCGCCCACGAGGCCGGCATCCACCAGGACGGCTTCCTCAAAGAGCCCACCACCTACGAGATCATGGACCCCAGGACGGTCGGCGTGCCCGAGAGCCGCCTCGTGCTCGGCAAGCACAGCGGCCGCCATGCGCTCAGGGACCGCTGCGAGCACCTCGGCTTCGAACTCAGCCGGGAGCAACTCGACGAGGTCTACCGGCGCTTTACCGCCATGGCCGACCGCAAGAAGGGCCTGCTTGACGAGGAGATCGCAGCTCTGGCCCAGCAGGTAGCAGGCGCCGCCTCCGTCAGGTAGGCTGCGGAAACCCTTCCGCACGCGGTACAATCAGGATTTCCCCGCTGGAAACACCATGAATCTCAATGTATTAGTACTGCCCGGCGATGGGATCGGCCAGGAAGTCACCCGTGAGGCGGTGCGGGTTCTGAAGTGCGTCGCCGCCAGGTTCAACCACAGCCTCAAACTCACCGAAGGCTTGCTCGGCGGCGTCGCCATACATGAACGGGGGACACCGCTCCCGGATGATACCCTCACGCTGGCATTAGAGGCGGACGCCACCCTCATGGGGGCGGTCGGCCTGCCCGAGTTCGACAACTGGCCTCCGGAAAAACGGCCCGAGAAGGGACTCCTCGGCATCCGCAAGGCCCTCGGAGTCTACGCCAATCTCCGTCCCGTGCGCGCCTACGCCGCTCTGCTCGACTCCTCCCCTCTGAAGAACCACCTGGTCGAGGGCGTGGACATGATCATCGTCCGCGAGTTGACCGGCGGGCTTTACTACGGCACCCCCCGCGGCATCTCGGGGGACGGCCCGGAAACCCGCGGCGTCAACACCATGACATACAGCCGCTGGGAGATCGAGCGCATCGCGCGCATGGCCTTCCAGCTGGCGAGGGGACGCCGCCGCAAGGTGACCAGCGTCGACAAGTCCAATGTGCTGGAAACTTCACAGCTCTGGCGCAAGGTGGTGGTCGAGGTGGCGCCCGAGTTCCCGGACGTTGAACTCGACCATCTGCTTGTGGACAACTGCGCCATGCAGTTGATCCTTAACCCCCGCCGGTTCGACGTCATCGTCACCGAGAACATGTTCGGCGACATCCTGAGTGACGAGGGGGCGGTGCTGGCCGGCTCCATCGGCATGCTGCCGTCAGCGTCCATCGGAGAGCGGCGGCCCTCGGGAGCCTGGACCGGTCTCTATGAACCCGTACACGGATCGGCGCCGGACATCGCGGGGCAGGACAAGGCCAATCCGCTGGCGGCGATCGGCTCAGTTGCAGCCATGCTGGAGTACAGCTTCGGCCTGAAGCAGGAAGCCGACGCTGTGAGCCGGGCCATGGAAGCTGTGCTCGTAAGCGGCCGCGTGACGGCGGACCTGAAGCCCGCCGGCAAACCGGCCACAACTACAGAAGTAGGAGAAGCGGTCTGCAAGGCCTTGTAGGAGCGACCCGCTCCCTGACGGTCGCGGTTCGGTGCTGAGCACAGAACCACGAGCGTGAGCGAGCGGGCTCGCCAGTGTAAACTGATGACAACACCTCGTACCATCATCGAGAAGATCTGGGACTCGCACGTCGTAGCCGAGCAACCGGGCGCTCCCGCGTTGCTCTACATCGACCTGCATCTGCTCCATGAGGTAACCTCGCCTCAGGCATTCGACGGACTCAGGCGGCGCGGCCTCAAGGTCCGCCGGCCGGACCTGACCCTGGCGACCATGGACCACAGCGTGCCCACCACCGATTGGTCCCTGCCCATTGCCGATCCGGTGGCAGCCAGGCAGTTAGCCCAACTGGAGGCCAACTGCGCCGAGTTCGGCGTGGTCTGCCACGGCATGAAGAGTCCGGGGCAGGGCGTGATCCACGTCATGGGGCCGGAGTCCGGAGCCACCCAGCCCGGCATGACAGTGGTTTGCGGCGACAGCCATACCGCCACGCACGGCGCCTTCGGAGCGCTGGCTTTCGGCATAGGCACCAGCGAGGTGGAGAATGTCCTTGCCACCCAGTGCCTGCTCCAGCGCAAGCCCATGACGTACCAGGTCGTGGTGGACGGGACACTGGGCCGGGGAGTTACCGCCAAGGACATCATCCTGGCGCTGATCGCCAGGATCGGCGCCGGCGGCGCCACCGGGTGCGTTTTCGAGTACACGGGCGCCACCATCCGGGCTCTCTCAATGGAAGAACGCATGACGGTCTGCAATATGTCGATTGAGGCGGGCGCGCGCGCCGGCCTCATGGCGCCCGACGACACGACGTTCCAGTTCATCCACGGCCGGCCCTATGCCCCGCGGGGCGCTGAGTGGAACTCGGCGCTGGACCGCTGGAGGCGCCTCCCGACCGATGAGGGTGCAACCTACGACCGCACCGTGACGCTCGACGCCGCGAAACTGGAGCCGATGATCACGTACGGGACCAGCCCCGCAATGGCGATGCCCGTGACGGCGGCCGTGCCGGACCCGGCCCGGGCCAAAGACGTACTGGTGCGAGATTCCCTCTCCAAGGCCCTACGTTACATGGACTTGCAGCCTGGCCGGCCGCTGCTAGGCCACCCCATCCAGGTGGTCTTCATCGGAAGTTGCACCAACGGCCGGCTCGCGGATCTCCGGGACGCCGCGCGTGTGTTGAAGGGCCGCAAAGTGAACCCCGGCGTGCGAACCCTGATCGTTCCCGGATCCCAGGAAGTTAAGCGCCTGGCGGAGGCCGAGGGCCTCGACGCGATCTTCCGCGAGGCCGGCGCCGAGTGGCGCCAGTCCGGCTGCTCAATGTGCATCGCCATGAACGGCGACCAGTTGCGGCCGGGCGAGTACAGCGTCTCCACCACCAACCGCAACTTCGAGGGCCGCCAGGGACCGGGCGGCCGCACCCTGCTCGCCAGCCCGCTGACCGCCGCGGCCTGCGCGGTCACCGGCGTTGTCACCGATGTGAGGACACTGCTATGACCAAGTTCACGGTGTTCTCCAGCAGAATGGTTCCGCTTCCCGTCGACAACATCGACACGGACCAGATCATCCCCGCCCGCTTCCTTAAGACCGTCTCCAAGGATGGCCTCGGTGATCAGCTCTTCCATGACTGGCGCTACGACGCTGACGGCAAGCCCCGGCCCGGCTTCATCCTTAACTCGCCTCAGGCCAGGCAGTGCCGCGTGCTGCTGGCCGGGGACAACTTCGGCTGCGGCAGTTCGCGCGAGCACGCCCCCTGGGCCCTCACGCAGTATGGCTTCCGCGCGGTCATCAGCACCTCGTTCGCCGACATCTTCAAGCAGAACGCGCTGAAAAACTCCCTGCTGCCCATCGTTGTGCCGCGTGAGGTCCACGCCGAGCTGTTCACGCTTGTGGCTCAGGACCCCGGCGCTACGATCCAGGTGGACCTTGCCTCCCAAACCGTCACCTTGCCCGGCGGCAGGCAGATCTCGTTCCCCGTGGACAGCTTCGCCAGGCAGTGCATGCTCGAAGGGGTGGACGAACTGGGTTACATCCTGCTGCAGGAATCAGCCATCGCGGCCTACGAGACCCGGCGCGAGGCATCCTTCAACACTCTTTGCCCGAATCAGTCGGCGAAGTAGCCCTCTATTGCCAGGATCGTGACCCGCTGCGGAAGCCGCACGGACAACTGGATGGTCCGCCGGCCCTTGTCCCCGGCGGGCGCCGGCCTGTAAGTCAGCAGATATGTGTGGTGCACGTCACCTGAGATGTCGCTCAACACGTCCTCGACATCCGCAAGGCGCCGGGCCCCCGACAACAAGGGCTCGCATTGCCTTGTCTGGGTCCGCATCGCGCATACCGGGGGGATAACGTCGAGAATCCCGCGCGTGACATCGAGTGAAGCATGGGTTTAGCCCGGGCAGAGCAGGTGCAGCAGGGTGGCATACTGCTCGGCCAGCCGCCTCAGCCCGATGCGCTCGGTCAATATCGCCAGGATTGACACGAGGTCCTGCGTCGGGAGTCCGGCTTTTGAGGCCGCCTCGTCAGAAGATCGACAGGCAGCCGGGGTGGAAGGCCCGAAGAGGTCCTCACTTCCGCCCTGCGGCGCAAGAGGGAGACGTCATCGAAAACGGCAGCAGCCCTTCTTAGACCGAAGTTCCAGGCCGCGGCGAGGACTATCCGGCTGATTTGATTCGGGAAGGAGGCGTAACGAGGTTTCGATTTCTGGCTACAGGCCGGGGAGTTGAAGCGCGCGTGCCTGGAGCGGCGTGGCTTCGGTCAACTGCTGGAACTCGGTGCCGCTCGGCTGGGAGGGGATACGGCAGGTGTTGCGGCAGCGTGTGGCCAGGTTGCGCAACAGAGTCCGGACGCTTTGCACCGGCAAGCCGTCCGGTGTAAGCCGGGAGACTTTCTTGGCCTGGGCGGAGGCTGAGATCTCCGCCGGCGCCACCGGGTCGCGGCGCAGGCGATCCTGGCGCAATTCTTCGTCGTCGAACAGCAGGGGCGCCAGCGCACGGCGCATGTGCCATTCCACGCAGTAGGCCAGCATGCACAGAAGGACGTGCGCCCGCACATGGTCCTCGGTGCGGTGGTGGATAGGACGAATGCGCAAGTCGATTCCCTTCAGGCTGCGGAACGCGCGCTCCACCTGAGCCAGGCTCTTGCAGCGGCGAACCGCGTCTTCGGCTGAACAGCGGTTCCCTTTTGCTCCGCCCATGACACCGTTAATGACCAAGAGCCTGAAAAGAGATATATTGGTGGAGGCGGCGGGAGTCGAACCCGCGTCCGGGAAAGCCTGCCGCTGGCAGCCTACGTGCGTAGCCGGTTCGGTTATTTCGGCCGCCGCCTCAGAGCCGGCAAGAACAGAGGCGGCCTAGCCCGATTGATCTCGGCCTGCGGCTCCGGACCGAAGCCCTCGGCCTATCCCGCAAAATGACGCCTGACGCCGGCTGCGCGGGCTCAACCAGCGGGGCGGCCGCCTAACTAGTTAGGCAGCGTATGCAAACTGCGTGTTGGCAGTTTTGGTTTTCCGATCGTTTAACGGGAGCTCGGAACCCGGCACGCCTACCAGCCACAATTCAATCCCGTCGAATCCGTTACGCCCCCTTCCCGATTCCCAGATTAACACGGGCGGCTGGCCGGAAGGCCGGAATTCGGGTACCCTGAGTGATTCGATGGCCAGACCCGCGGCGAGCCCCGAGACCGAAGCCCACGAACAGGAGTGGCTCGTCCCCCTTTACAACGTGGTGCTGCTCGACGACGACGAGCACACTTACGACTACGTGATCGAGATGCTCCAGCGCCTGTTCCTGTTCAGCCAGGCCGAGGCCTTTCAGCACGCCGTGGAGGTCGACACGGCCGGGCGGACGGTGGTGATCACCTGCGAGTTGCCGCAGGCCAACTTCGCGCGCGACCAGATCCACGCCTACGGGGCCGACCCGCGCATGCCCAACTCCAGGGGATCCATGAGCGCCGTGGTGGAGCCCGCCACAGCCGAGTAAGCTAAAGCCGCCCGGCGTCAGAGAAAGTCGAAGAGGCTGGAGCGAGGCATCTGGCTGCGCGCGCCGTAGGTCGCTTCCTCGTGTGTGCGGCTGCGTTGCAGCTCAAGGATGGCCTCGGTGATGTCGGCGTCCCGCCGGCTGCTCAGTTCCATTTTGAAGTGGGCTTCCAGGCGGTGCGACATGTCTATGGCCTCGGCGAGCTTGTTCTGCACGGCGCCGTAGTAGCTCAACTCCACGTTCAGCCGGTCGGCCGCGGCGCGCAGAGCGGCGAGCGAGAGGCCGATGCCCGCCTGGTCGTCGTTCTCGAGCGCCAGCCGCAGGCTGTTGACCGCCGCAAAGACGTTGTCGGAGGCCGGCGAGTCGTCCGGGTTGCGGCGGTCGAAGATCTCCCCGGCGGTCTTGGCCACCGTGAAGGAGGTCCCGCTCGGGTGCTGTATGCCGCGGGTGGCCGAGGGGGTGGCCAGGCGGTCCACGCCCTCGGGGCTGGCCAGGTTCACCTGGTAGGCGGGCGCCTGGTCCTGGTCCCCGCTGAAGACGTAGCGGTTCTGCACCATGGTTCTGGATGCGCCCACAAGTTGCTCAAGCAGCGCCTGCACCTCTCCGGCCATAATGCGGCGCGTCCCGGCGGTCTGGGTGGAGGTCACTCCCTGCGCGGCCAGCACCCTGGCCCGCTCCACCAGCCGCACCGCTGATCCGAGCGACGCTTCGGCGGTGGCCGTCTCCGAGTTGACCCTCTCGAGGTTGGTGCGGAGCTGCGCGTTGCGCTCGATGTCGACGTAAAGCTGGAGAATGTCGCTGATCTGGTCCGGAGAGTCGGAAGGCGCGGTCACCTTCAGCCCGGAGGAGATCTGCTGGCTGGCGCGTCCGATGGCCTGCTGGATGCGCCCGAGGTCGAGCAGGAAGCGCTCGGCCGACGGATCGAGGTTGCGAATCATTGAAGTCTCCCTGGCGCGCTCATCGCAGCATGTTGATGGCGGTCTCGGTGAGGTCGCTGAGCACGCTCACCATCTTGGCGTTGGCCTGGTAGGCCCTCTGGAACTGGAGGATCTTGATGGCCTCCTCGTCCAATGACACGCCCGACAATTGCTGCCGCAGGGTCCTGGCCTGGGCCACCATCTCGGTTCTGAAGTCCCGGCTTTCCCGGGCGTCGGCCAGCAGCCGCCCCACGCGGCCCGACAGCCGGCCGTAGTACTCGATGAAGCTGTACCCGTCGATCTTGTCCGCGTCGTTGATCGGGCTTGCCAGCGCCGACAGCTCCAGGGCGGTGCCGTTGCTGACATACGGCGGGCCGGGGCGTATGGCGGCCAGCCTGCCCGGGGTGATGGCCGCGTCCAGGGTGATGGTGCGGGCCACCGTGGCCAGGTTGGAGTCGTAAGCGAACAGCGGCGCCCCGGCCTCGGGCGGCGGCCCGTCGGAGATGAGCCCGGAGGCCAGTATCTGGTTCACCCTGTCGGCCACCGACCTGGCGAGCACGTTCAGCTCGCCAACGCGGTAGGCGTCGCCTCCGATCGACGGCAGGACGCTGTTGCGCAGCTCCAGCAGCCCGCCGAGCCGGCCCAGGGTCACGCTGCCGGTGATGTTGCTCCCGTCGGCGCCCTCCAGCGTCGCCGGCGACGGCGCCCCGGCGTACAGCGGAGGCGGATCGGCGGGCATGTCGAAGTGCAGCCGGATGCGGTAAAGGTTCTCCCCCACCACCAGCGGCGTCTGGCCGCCGATCAGCACCGTGACCGACCCGTCGTCCTGCTGAAGGGACGTAATGCTCACCAGTTCGGAGAGTTCCTCGAGCGCGTTGTGGATCATCGTGTCCAGCCCCGCGTCCTGGATGGCGCCGCGCCTGCGGGCCCCGTTGTAGGCGAGCAGCGCCTCGCCCAGTTCGTTGAGCCGGTTCACGGTGCTCCGCAACTGGCGGTCCGTGTCGCGGGCGGCTTTTTCCAGTGTCGCCGCGGCCTGGTGGAAGGACTGCGACAGCTGCTGGGCGCTGTCGAGCACAGCCTGCCGGGCCGTGCTGTTGTTGGGGTCCAGGCTCCAGGCCGAGAAACTCTCAAACAGGCCGCTCAACGACCTGGGAATGCCGCTGAGGCCGGTTACGTTGAAGACCGACTCCACGAAGGTGAGGCTTTCGGCGGTCTGGCGAAAGTAGCCGAGCGACTCCATCTGGCGGCGGACCGCCTGCTCGGCATAGACGTTGCGCGCGCTGGCCACCTCGCCCGCCCTGACCCCGCCGACCAGACCCTGGTTCGGCTCAAAGGGGCCGGCTTCAAGAACCTGGCGCTGGACGGCATAGCCGGCCGTGGAGGCGTTGGCTACGTTGTTCTGCGAAACCACCAGCGAACGCTCGAACACTCTCAGCGCGTTGGCGCTGGAGATCAGCGATGTCAGCAGGTTGGACATGCCCGTCAGCCCTCAACCGAGAGACGGCCTCCGGGGGGCGCGACGGCCGGAGCGCCGGCTGGGGTGTAGCCTGCGGTGAGCGCGCTGCGCAGGCGGGCCCATCCTTCCCAGAACGCCTCTCCGTGTTCAACCAGGGCCCGGGCTGTTGTAAGCGACCGCCGCAGGCGGTACAGTTGGTCCAGCGCGCCGGCCCGGGAGGCCGGCCCACTGCCGGCCGCCAGGCCCAGGCAGGCGCGGGCTCCGTTCAGTGCCTCGTTTGACCGGGCCAAAGCGTCCTCGTCGGGGCGGGCCAGCAACCGCAGCGCCTCGCCGACGGCCGAGACGGCCTGTGTAATATGTTCTTCCGGCTGCTTGTGGGGCATGGTCGCCCGCCCCAGCCTCGCCTGCGGCGCCCGGCTCAGGCCGCTCAGGCTACTCGGTGGGCGGCTCCTGAGCCTTCATCTCGGCCACGATAGCCCGGCTAACCGCCTTGGCATCAACGCTGTAGCGCCCGGCAGCATACTCCACGGCCAGACGTTCCACCCGGGCGGCGCGCTCGCGGCAGGAGGCCTGCAAGACGCGGGCTAGCCCATCGGTCAGGCCGGACAATTCCACCCGATCCGCCCCCCCTGCTAAACCGCGCTCAGCGGGCTTGGACCCTGTGCTGCGTTCGACCTGCTCGGCTTGGCCGGCCTGCCCGGATCGGGCTGCCCCGCTCCCCGCCAGGTTTAGATCGTCGACTCTCATT
The DNA here is from genome assembly GCA_037440765.1 of Solibacteraceae bacterium. Classification (GTDB taxonomy): domain Bacteria; phylum Acidobacteriota; class Terriglobia; order Bryobacterales; family Bryobacteraceae; genus DTKY01. The sequence goes on along the minus strand of JBBITL010000035.1, from coordinate 12,094 downwards.
TCTCACCCCTACAACGAGGCTGCGGCGTTACCTCCGCATCTCCCTATCGACGGACTCAGAAGTAACTTTAGGCCGATGCGGTAAAGACCTGACAGTGTTCTTTGCATGCCACACCTCGTAAACTCCTATCGGCCGGCGCCGATCTCTTTTCCTGTCGGAATGCCCGCTCCACCAAGAATCCTCTGGCTTTCACCCACCCCCGACGCAGCGGGTGGCCCGTGCGCTGCGCAGGCGTTGCGTGGCCTGGACTGCACAGTGACCCCTGAACCGGCCCGCGCCTTCGATCTCCTCCGGGACCAAAGCGCCGGGGCCGTACTCATAAGCTGCCCCATTGAAGGCTGGACAGCCGCCGAGTTGCTCGAGGCAATCCAGGGGATAGCGCCCGATGTGCCGGTCTTCGTCCATGATCCGGCCGGCACCCCGGAGGATGCCTTCCGCCTGGGTCGCCTGGGGGCGGCCGGCATGCTGTGCGGCGCGCCGGACCCGGAGCAACTGGCGGCCCGGTTGGAGGCGGCCGCGCAGATGAGCCCCTCGCGCGACCTGGCCGCGCTCGCCCGCGCCGCGCAGGACGAGCCCTGGGCCGGCCTGCTGGTGGGTCGCAGCCGGGCTATCCGCAACGTGATCGAAGTGATCCGGCTGGTGGGGGGGCGGCGCTGCACGGTCCTTATCACGGGCGAGACGGGCACGGGCAAGGAGATGGCCGCCCGCGCCCTGCACCTTTCCGGACGGCGGGCCGCCCGGCCCCTGGTGACGGTCAATTGCAGCGCCCTGCCCGAGCACCTGCTGGAGGCCGAACTGTTCGGCCACGTAAAAGGCGCTTTCACCGGGGCCATCAACCACCGCGTGGGCCGGTTCGAACAGGCCGACGGAGGCACGCTGTTTCTGGACGAGATCGGCGACATGCCCCTGGACTTGCAGGTCAAGCTGCTGCGCGTCCTTCAGGAGCGGGAGTTCCAGAGGCTGGGCAGTTCGGAAACCGTCCGCGTGGACATCCGCGTGGTGGCGGCCTCCAACACGGACCTGGCCGACAGGATCCGCCAGGGCAAGTTCCGCGAGGACCTTTACTACCGCCTCAACGTGGTCCCTGTCGCCATGCCCCCGTTGCGCGAGCGGCTGGAGGATGTCCCTGTCCTGGTCGGGCACTTCCTGCACAAGATCTGCCGCCAGGAGGGGATAGCGCCGAAACGGGCCAGCCGGGAAACGCTGGACCGCCTGATGCTGTGCTCCTGGCCCGGCAACGTGCGGCAGCTGGAGAACTCGGTCGAGATGGCCGTTGCGCTCACTGGCGACCGCGAGGTCCTGTTGCCGGGCGACTTCGCCCTGGCCCGCCGGGAGACGCACCGGGCGGCGGGGCAGGACGCGCCCCCGGCCTCCCTCACCTTGCCTGCCGAGGGGCTCGACTATGAGCGGACCGTGGGGGCCTTTGAGCGGCACATTCTGGACCAGGCCCTGCGCAGGTCGGGGGGAAACAAGAAGCGCGCCGCCGACATGCTGCGCCTCAAGCGGACCACCCTGTCGGCCAAGCTGCGCAGCCTGGAGTGCCGGGCGGCCGGCGGGAGGTAGGCGCCCGGCCCCATGCAGCCGGCGGGGCCTATTCAGCGCCCGCTTCGATCTGCTCCACCTTCAGGAGCAGATCCACCTCGAGCTGGGGCATGCCCAGCGCTGCGGCGATGTTGGCGGGCGTTTCGCCCCGGCGGCGCATGCGCAGGGCCTGGCTGCGCCGGGTGAGGTTCAGCCCGGAGGCCGCCGCGGGCGGCTCCACCAGCAACTCCGAACGGCGGGTTGTCTCGCGCAGTTCCCCCTCCAGCCGTTCGATGGCGCCGTTGAGCAGCGCGATCCGGTCGGCGGCGCGCCGCTCGGCGCGCAGCAATTCCCGCTTCAGGCTGGCGAACAGGTAGAGGCACGCCAGCAGGCCCGCGCTGGCGAGCAAGCCCGGCGCCGCCGACCCGAGCCACCACTCCCACGTCGTCATTGGCCGCTCATCCCAGCCCGCCTGAGTGGAGCAGTTTCTCGCGTCCCATGATCTGCTGTATCCGGACGCCGTAGTTGCCTTCGATGACCACCACCTCACCGAGCGCCACCACCGTGTCGTTCACCACCAGCGAGACCGGCTCGCTGACGGCGCGGTCCAGTTCGATCACCGACCCGGCCGCCAGCCGCAGCACGTCCTGCAACAGCATCCGGGCGCGTCCGAAGGAGATGCTCACGGGCAGCTCCACCTCGCGCAACAGGTCCAGGGTCGCCGAGGCCGGCTCCTGGGCGGGCGGCGGCCGGTGGGCGGGGGCGGGCCCGGCCGTCCCGGCCGGCTGCGCCAGGGCTTTCAGCAGAGCTTGCGAGTAGGCCAGGTGCGCCGTGACTGCCTCACCGCCGGCAAACCGGCACTGCACGCTGCCGCCCACGGCGGCGTCCTCGGCGATCCCCGCCTCGCTGCCCGCGGTTGCGGCTACGGCGCGCCCCGCTAGCGCGGCCAGTTTCTCGGCAAACAGCGCGAACGATTGTGCCAGGACCTCCTGGCAGGTGGACCTGGTGTCCTCGTCGGTGGCGTCGTCCAGGCCGGCGGCGCCGAGTGCCTGGACGCCGATCAGACGCCAGTGCTGTTCGGAAAGGCTGGACCAGGCGCAGGCGCCGGCGTCAAGGTCGAACTGCTGGCTCCAGCGCAGTGCAGCCTCCCCCGGCGGCGGCCCAGCCAAGGCGCCCCCCGCTTCCCAGGATACGGCCGGCCGCCCGGCCGCCATGGACTCCATGACCTGCGCCAGCGCCTCGCCCCAGGCCTGGCCCAGCCACCGGACCAGGTCCGGCTGGCCCGCCGCCCCGCCTGCCGGCACGCCGCTATCTGCCGCGCTCATTGGGCCACCGTTTCTCCAGGTACGCCCGCAGCCTCAGCAGGGCCTGCGATTTCAACTGGGAAATGCGCGACAGGTGCAGCTTCATCACTTCGGCGATTTCCCTCAGGGTGAGTTCCTCCCGGTAGTACAGGCTCAGCACCGTGCGTTCCACCGGCGGCATCCGCTCGATGGCCTCAGCCAGCAGTTTCTCCAGTTCGCTCGACTCCAGCAGCCGGCTGGGCCAGTGCTCCTCCCGGTCGGATACCGTGTCCAGCAGCTTGCGGCTGTCACCGTGTTCGCTGGTGTAGTCCAGGCTGTTGACGGTCAGGCCGCGGACGTCCACCAGCCACGTCCGGTACTCCTCCAGGCCGATGTGGAGCTGGGCGGCGATCTCCTCCTCCGAGGGCGTGCGTCCCAGGCGCTGCTCGGCGGCGCTTATGGCCGCCTCCATCTGCTTGGCCTTGCGGCGCCTGTCGCGCGAGGCCCAGTCCAACCCCCGCAGGCTGTCCAGGATGGCCCCCCGGATCTTGTACTCGGCGTAGGTGCGCAGCTTGACGTTCTGCGCCGGATCGAAATTGTCGATGGCGGAGATCAGTCCGACGATCCCGGTCGAGACCAGGTCGTCCAGGCAGACGCTCTCCGGCAGCCTCTCGTGTATGCGCCGTGCGATCAGGCGCACCTGGCTCAGGTGCTCCAGGATCAAACGCTCCCTTTCGGAGCATGCTTGCTCAGCCTGTAGTGACGAGTACATGGCTCAATGCGGCTCGGCCATCGCTCTGGGCCGCGCCGGCCTCAGAAGCGCAACCGCTCGAAGACCAGTGCCGCCAGCCGCGCGGCAGCGGCTTCCTCCAGGTCGTCCGGTACCTGCTGGCCGGTCGCCAGGAAGGAAACCGGCCGGGCTGTCCGGGCCGCCTGACTGAAGGCGGCGCCGAGGGAGGACGTCTCATCCACCCTGGTGAACAGCAGCTTGGCTGGCCGGAAGCTCTCAAAGCGGTCCACCGCTGAAGTTAGATCGGCGGATTTCATGGTCGCCGGTAGGATCAGGTGGGTGTCGATTTCGGGGTGCGCGGCCAGTGCGGACGCCACTTCAGAGGCGGCGTCCGTGTCGCGTGGGCCGAAGCCGGGTGTGTCGATCAGGACCAGGTCCTTCTGGCGGCACCCGGCCAGGGCCGGGGAGAGGGCGTGTCCCGACGGCAGGTTCTGGAGTCCGACCCCCAGCAGCGAGGCATAAGTCCGCAGGGGCTCGCTGGAGGCGATGCGGTGGGTGTCGAGCGACAGGATGTGCACGCGCAGTCTCCGGCTGAGGCCGCCGCGGACCGCCAGCTTGGCAAGCGTGGTGGTCTTGCCCGCCCCGGGCGGCCCCACCAGGGCCACCACGCGGGGGGCGGCATCCGCCTTGCCGAGGGCCGGGTCCGTAGTCAGCCGGCGCTCAATCTCGGCCGCCAGACTCCGGCGCATCCGGCTGTCGTCGTCCCCGGCCGCGGGCGCTCCGCCCACCAGCGGGTCGCCGCTCAGGCGCGCTTCCACGCAGGCCGCGATCTCGTGCGCCAGTTGCGGGTCTACGCCGGCGCTTGAGAGCGCCTCGAGCACCTGTGCCCGTCCGGCTGCCGCGGCCGGGAAGCCCGCGCGCCAGACTGCCAAGCGCAACTTCTCCAACTGGTCCCGGATCTCGGCCATCTGTTGGCCCAGCCGGGCGTCCCCGGCCGCGCCGCCGCGGCCCGTCTCGGGCCGGGAGACGCGAGCCGGCGCTTCGCCGGGAAGCCAGGCCGCCACCACCTCGTACTCGCCCAGGTGCCTGGCCTCCGGTGGCGCCTTGCGCGAATTGACCAGCACCGCCTCGGAGCCCAGTTCGTCCCGGGCCTGGCCGAGCGCGGCCTCCACGCTGGCCGCGAAGAACGATTTCAGTTTCATGAAGCCTCCTGTGAGTCTCATCAACACCGCCTACTGGATCACCCCCAGCGACACCACCCTGACCCCCGGGGGCACCTCGCTATGGGACAGGAAGAAGACATTGGGGAGCGCCGCCTCGGTCAGTTGGCGCAGGAAATACCGGGCGCCGTTGGTGGTGACCACCACGGTGGGCGTCCCCGGCTGGCCGGCGCGCGTCTCGATCCGGCTCAGAATGTCGCGGATGAGCTGAGGCGCCATCCCCGCGTGGCTGGCCTGTTCGCCGTGCTCGACCACCGATTCGACCGCCTGCTCAATTGAGGGATCCAGTATGTAGGCCGGCAGTTCGCCCCCCGGGTTCAGATAGGGTTTCACCACCGTCCTCCGCATGGCCTGCCGCACGTATTCGGTGAGCAGCACCGGGTTGCGGGTCATGGCCGCCGCCTCGCCGAGCGCCTCCAGGATAGAGACGCCGTCCCGCACCGAGACCCGTTCCCTGAGCAGGTTCTGGAGTACGCGCTGCACGGTGGCCAGCGGCAGCAGCTTGGGCACCAGGTCTTCCACCACCTTGGGGTTCTCCACCGCCACCCTGTCCACCAGCTTCTTGGCGTCCTGCCTGGAAAGCAGTTCGTGCGCGTGGCGCCTGACCAGTTCGGCGAGGTGCGTCCCCAGCACGGTGGCCGGGTCCACCACGGTGTAGCCGGAGACCCGCGCCAGCTCGGCCCGCTCGCTCGGAACCCACCAGGCCGGCATGCCGAAGGCGGGCTCCCGCGTGGCCTGCCCTCCGTCGACCGGCTCGGCCTTGCCGGACGGGATGGCCAGGTCGCATCCGGGAACCAGCTCGTAGCGGGCCAGCCGCTCCCCCTTCAGCAGCACCACGTACTCGCGGGCGCCGAGCGAGAGGTTGTCGGTGACCTTCACCGGCGGCAGCAGGTAACCCAGTTCCGCGGCCAGTTGCCGCCGGATGCCGGCGATTCGCCGCAGCAGCGGGGAGTCCGCCCCTCCTTCGACGTAGCGCACCAGCCCCAGCCCCACCTCCACGGCCAGCGGCTCGACCTTCAGCAGCGAGTCCAGCGCGTCCCGCGCCTGGGGCGGCTTGGCGGCAGCCGCCGGCCTGGCCGCCGCCGCGGCCCGCTCCCGCATGCGCCAGGCCGAGATTCCGAGGCCGGCGCCGAGCAGCAGAAAGGGAATCTTGGGCAGCCCGGGAAAGGCCGCCAGCGCCACCAGCACGCCGCTTGACAGCAGCAGCGGCTCGGCCGTGCCGAACACCTGCTTGCGGAACTCCGTGCCCAGCCGCGAGTCCGTGCCCGCGCGCGTGACGATCAGTCCTCCGGACACCGAAATCATGAGCGCCGGGATGACGGTCACCAGACCGTCGCCGATGGTCAGAACCGAGTACGTGCGGAGCGCCGAGGCCAGGTCCATCCCGTGATAGAGGCTGCCGATCAGGAAGCCCGCCACGATGTTGATGGCCGTGATCAGGATGCTGGCCACCGCGTCGCGCTGAGTGAAGCGGCTGGCGCCGTCCATGGCGCCGTAGAACTCGGCCTCCGCCGAAAGCTGCCGCCGCCGGTCGCGCGCCGCGGCCTCGTCGATGATGCCGGCGTTCAGGTCGGCGTCGATGGACATCTGCTTGCCCGGCAGGGCATCCAGGGTGAAGCGCGCCGTCACCTCCGAGATGCGCACCGCGCCGTGGTTGATGACCACGTACTGTATGGCGACCAGAACCAGGAAGATCACCACGCCCACGATGTAGTTGCCGCCCACCACGAAGCTGCCGAAGGCCTCTATGACATGGCCGGCCGCCCCCGTCCCGGTGTTGCCCTCCAGCAGGATCAGGCGCGAGGAGGAGATGTTGAGCGCCAGCCGGAACAGGGTCAGCAGCAGCAGCGTGGTGGGGAAAACGCTGAAATCCACCGGCCGCCGGATGTACATGGCGACCATCATGACCACCAGCGACATCATCAGGTCCGCGGCGATCAGCACGTCCAGCATCCAACTGGGCAGCGGGACGATGAGGGCCACCACGATGGCCACCACCGCGGCGGGCACGGCCAGGTCGGCGAGCGTGGCCGCCGACAGCGCCCCCGGCAGCTTCCAGCCGCCCGGAAGCGCGATCGCCCTGCTTTCGCCCGTGTCCGTCATGGCGCCCTATTGCACCCCTCCGGGCGCGTGACGCCGGCCGGCGAGCCGGTAGATGTAGGCCAGAATCTCGGCCACCGCGCGGTACAGGTGCGCCGGGATCTCCTGGCCCACTTTCACGCTCTTGTACAGCGCCTGGGCCAGGGGCGGGTTTTCCACCACCGGCACCTGGTGGGCGGCGGCTATCTGGCGGATGCGCTGCGCCAGGATGCCCCGGCCCTTGGCCACCACCAGCGGCGCGGCCATGGTCTCCATCCGGTAGCGTATGGCCACCGCGTAGTGGGTCGGATTAACCACCACGGCGGTCGCCTCCGGAACCTCCCGCATCATCTGGCGCCGGGCCAGATCGCGCTGAATGCGGCGGATGCGGGCCTTCATGTGCGGGTTGCCCTCCAGTTCCTTGACCTCCTCGCGCAGCTCCTGGCGGCTCATGCGGAGATCCCGCGTGTAGCGCCGCCGCTCGCGCGCCAGCTCCACCAGGCCCAGCACCACAAACAGGCCGGCGGCCTTCCACAGCAGGACCATCAGGGACTGGCCCAGCTGCCGCGCGCCGCCTTCGACGCCGCCCAGGGGCATGGCCATGTACACCCCGACGTTGTCGCGCGCAATGGACCACACCGCCAGCGCCGCCAGGGGCAGCATCACCAATGCCTTGACCAGCGCCCAGGTGTTCTGCCGGAACACTTCCTTGAGGCGGGCGGCCGGATTCAGCCGTTTCAGGTCCGGGGCCAGCTTCTTGAAGCTGAAGCCCATGCGGGTCACGGCCAGTTGCGCGGAAAGCGACAGGCACACCAGCGCCGCCCCGGCCACCAGCAGCGGCGCCACGCACTCCACCAGCAGGTCCCTCCACAGCCCGCCCAGTTGCTGGGCGCTCAATCCGGAACTGAAGGCGCCGGCCAGCAGAACCCGGCTGGAGCGAATCGTGTGTTCCAGCCACCCCGGACCGAAGCGCGCCACCATGAAAACGAACGCCAGGAACTGGAGAGCGCCCAGGAACTCCTTGGAGGAGGCGAACTGACCCTCGCGCCGCGCCTTGTCGATGCGGTGCGGAGTGGGCTTCTCGGTCTTGTTTGACTTGTCCGCCATCTTCGCCCGGCGCCATCCTGCTCAGCGCCGCCCCAGCGCCGCCGCCAGACCCGTAATAACTTGGCCGGAGTAGGCCCCCAGGACACTCGAATACACCGGCATCAGCCACGCCAGCATCAGCACGGCGACCAGCATCTTGAGCGGGAAGGCCAGGGTCAGCAGCTGCAACTGCGCGTTCAGCCGCCCGATCAGCGCCAGGGAAATATCCACCAGCGCCACCAGCGCCAGTACGGGAAGCGCCAGCCGCACCGCCGTGGTGAACAGCCCGCTGCCCAGCCGCACCACGGCCTCCACGGCCGGCGCCGGGGGCAACGCCCCGCCGGGCGGAAGCGTCTCCAGGCTGCGGGCGAAGACCCTGATGACCTCACGGTCCAGCCCCAGGGCGAAGAAGATCAGCCCGCCGCCCAGTTGCGCGAACACCAGCAGCACGCCGGAGTCGGCCTGGGTCTGCGGGTCGACCATGGACGCCCAGGCGAAGCCCGCCTGGAGACCCACCACCTGGGCCGCCACCTGAAATGACTCCACGATGAAGCCCACCAGCACCCCGGCCAGTGTCCCGATGGCGGCTTCGGCGGCCAGCCACCCCGCCATCTGACCCATGGAGGGGGGCGAGGCCAGCCGCGGCCAGTGGGGATACAGCAGCATGCTGAGCGCCAGAATCATCACGACCCGGGCCGGCGCCGCCGCTTTGCGCACGCCCGGTATGGGCACGAAGACCAGCGCCGAGCCCACGCGTGTGGCCACCAGCAGGAAGGCCATGATGGTGGCCGCCGGCAGGTTCAGCTCAGCGGGCATAACGGCCCAGGTCTCCGAACAGCGACACCGTGTAGGACGACATCCACTGGAACATCCAGGGCATCAGCACGATCAGGCCCCCCAGAAAGGCCGCCAGCCGGGGCACAGTGTTGAAGGCGGTGTCCTGAATGCTGGTCGTGATCTGGACCAGGCTGACCAGGATGCCCGCCGCAAAGCCGATCGCCAGCAGCGGCGCCGCCAGCCAGAACGCCGCCATCAGGGCCTGCCGCAGCACTTCCACCGCCAGTTCGGGTGTCATATGGCCCTCAGTAGAAGCTCCTCACGAGCGACCCCACCGTAAGGTTCCAGCCGTCCACCAGCACGAACAGCAGGACCTTGAAGGGCGCCGAAATCATCACCGGAGGCAGCTGGATCATGCCCACCGACAGAACCAGCGACGCCACCACCAGGTCGATGACCAGGAAAGGAAGGAAGAGCACCGCCCCGATCTGAAAGCCCGCCTTCAGCTCCGACAGAATATAGGCCGGGACCAGGACCTTCATCTCCAGGTCAGCCGGCGTGCGCGGCGCCGCGGTCCTGGTGATCTCCAGAAACAGACTGATGTCCTTCTCCCGGGCAAAGCGCAGCAGAAACGCCTTCAGCGGCTTGAACCCCTGTTCGAGCGCCTGCGCCGGCGTGAGCTGGTTCTTCTCCATGGGCAGCCACGCCTGCTCGTAGATCTGCGCGCCCACCGGCTGCATGATCAGGATGGTGAGAAACAGCGACAGACCGATCAGAATCTGGTTGGAGGGCGTGGACTGCGTTCCAAGCGCCTGCCTGAGAAAGTGCAGCACCACGGTGATCCTCAGGAACGGCGTCACCGACACCGCGGCCGCCGGCAACAGGGTCAGCAGCGTCAGCAGGACCACGATCTGCATCGGCACGCTGACTGCCCCGCTCCCGCCCGGGGGCGGCGCCCCCAGCGAGAACCAGCCCGATTGCGGGGCGGCGCTCCACAGCGCCTGGGCCGCTACCAGCGGCAGCGCCGCCTTGAAGAGCCTCTTCATTGTTCGCCGTCCTGGCCGGTGATCGCCAGCCGCGTGAGCCCGCCCGGGGAGCGGCCCACCAGAATGATCCGGCCGTCCACCCTTACCAGGTGCAGCCAGTGCTGGGGCGACAGGGCCACCCGGTCCAGAAGCTCCAGGCGGCGCGCGCGCCCGGCCTCGGCCCCGTTCCACAGGGGCCGGACCAGGCCGCGCCGGCGCAGCCACGCCATCAAGGCCCCCAGCAGTCCGAGCACGGCCAGCACCGCCAGCAGTTGTCTTGTCCAGTCCATGTGCATCGCCCGGGAGAGGCCCGGCCCTTATCCGCCCGCCTTGAAGTCCGTAAGACGCACCCCCACGCCGCTTTCCGAGACAATGACCTCGCCGTAGCCGATCAGCTCCCCCGCCGCCCGGACGTCGATGTTGTCGCCCGCCGAGCGGGCCAGCGCCAGGACCTTGCCCGGCTGGAGTTCAAGGATCTCGCCGAGCCTGATCAAAGGCCGGCTGATTTCCACCTGTATGGGGATCGGCAGGTCGCCGAAGCCCGCGATCTCTTCAAGCGGAGTCATGTCTCAGGCCCGCGGCTCCGGTCAGCGTTTCATGTTCATGGTTTCCTGGCTGATCTCGTCCACCGCCGTCACCACCCGGGCGTTGGCCTGGTAGCCCCGCTGAAGCACGATGAGATTGGTGAACTCCTGCGCGATGTCGGTCGTCGAGCTCTCAACCGATCCGCCCAGCACCCTGCCCCGGCCGCCGGTCTGGGGCACTCCGATGGCGGGCGTGGCGGTGCGCGCCGTGAGCTGAAAGTTGTTGTTCCCCACCGCCGTCAGCGAGTCGGGGTTGCGCACGGCGGCCAGCGCCAGCTGTCCCACCACCCGCTGCTCGCCGTTGGAGTACTGCGCCAGGATGATGCCGCCGTCGGCCAGGCCGACCTTGACCAGCTGGGCGGCGGTCGCGCCGTTCTGCGTCACCGCCGCCACGGCCGAGGTCTGGGCGTACTGCGTCAGCCGCGGCGTGCCGTCCGTCTCGTAGAGCTGCCAGTCCATGGCCAGGTCGGTGGCGCCGCTGGTGAGCCCAGCCACCGTGAATGACACCGAGCCGGGAGAGGAGGCGGGCGAGGCCAGGCGTCCGTTGGAGTCGAAGGTGAGCGATCCGGTGCCGAGCGAGAAGGGCGTGCCGGGCGTGCCCGCAGCTACGCTGGCGCCCGGTATGGTCACCTCGTAGTCCCACTCGTTGACCCCGGCCTTGGTGAAGGTCACCGTGAGCACGTGCGCGATGCCCAGCGAATCCACCACTTCGATGGGGGTGGAGAAGGTCCCGGAGGGTTCGCCGACCGCGCCCGCCGAGTTCAGGTTGAGGCTGGCGGCGAAGCTGGTGGTCGGCTGCGGCGCGCGCAGGGTGCCCACCGGCACCACTATGTTGCCGATCGGCGTGTTGGTGTTGACCAGGCCGGCCGTCTCGGTCCAGCCCTGCACGCGCTCGCCGGTGGCGGTCAGCAGGTTGCCCGCCAGATCGACGCGGAAATTGCCGGCGCGGGTCAGCAGCAGCGCCCCGTTCCTGTCGCGCAGCACGAAGAAGCCGTCGCCCTGGATGGCGGCGTCCAGCGATCCGGCGCTGGATTGCAGCGCCCCCTGGGCGAACTGCCGCAGCGTCAGCGGCCGGGCGACGCCCAGGCCCACTTGCGTCTCTCCCAGGCCGAGCGATTGCGTCACCAGATCGTGGAACACCACCGTCGAGGTCTTGAAGCCCGGCGTGTTCAGGTTGGCCAGGTTGTTGCCCACCACGTCCACCGCCGTGGTATGCGCGCTCAGCGCCGACAGCGCCGTAGAGAATGCCGTAAATGCCATATGTGTTCCCTCCCGCCTGGGTTCACGCCGCGGCGTCGCCGGTCTGGCCGCGCGCCGCGAGGTCTTCCAGTTGCGTTCGTATGTTGATCAGTTGCTCAAGCTGGCTGAACTGCGCCAGTTGGGTCAGAAACTCCACCCCGTCGGCCGGGTTCAGGGGGTTCTGGTTGCGGATCTGCGCCACCAGGAGCCTCAGAAAATCGTCCTTGCCGACCACCCTGCCGCCCACCGCCACGCCGGCTTCGACCTGTCCGGGACTGCCCGCCTGCGCTGTCACTGGCAAAGTAACCATGTCAGTTGCCTCCTCTCTGTGCCGCCTGTCGCCACGCCTGCGAGAATGATGCGGACCGCTCCGGCCGGGACGGCGGGTCCTGCTCGCGGCCCGGCTGCCCCTGCTCGTCCCGGTCCCTGGCGCCGGGCTGGCCTCCCGGGTGGCGGCCGGGCGAATCGGCCGGCGGCTCTGCCTCGCGCGCGCTCCAGTCGCGGCCGGCCGAGCGCGCGCCCGGCTCCACTGCGGCCGGCCTCCAGGGCT
>JBBITL010000034.1:0-45568 GCA_037440765.1 Solibacteraceae bacterium | reverse complement strand
CAGAGTGAAACACCCATGTCAGCTTCTCCACTCCGGCGACGGCCGCACCCGCGCGCTCCAGTGCCGCCCGAGTCCGGCCATCGCGCCGAGCAAAAGGAACCACTCGCCCGTCATGAAGCTCGGGCCGTTCAAGTAGCCCGTCACCATGCACCCCGCCGCGAATGCGATCAGCCACCGGATAACACGGCGATGTCCCGGGTTCGCACTAAGCCCCAGCGCTCTGAAGGCCTCCCTCAGCCACTGCCAGAAAAAGCCCAGAAACAGCAAAGCGCCCGGGATGCCCGTGTTGAAGACCAGTTCCACCAGGAAATTGTGGGAGACCAGCTGCCGGTGCTCCTGGGACACGTCACGGTTGCGGTTGACCCAAAGCATGACTCCGTAGCCTTGTCCCCACACCGGGGAAGCCTCGGCCGCTTCCTTGAGGGCGTTCCACGCCGATGTTCTGGCTTCGATGGTCCCTACTGTCAAGTAGCGCGTCAGAATGGGGCTCCGGAACGCCTGTATCCGGCGCTCCAGGAAAAACTCCCGGTATACAAAGCCGCCCGCCGTCACCACACCCGCGAACGAGCCCATCACCAGGGCGAACACCAGCCAGGGGCGCCGCAGCCCCGGCCTGGCCAGCAGTCCGAACACCGCCAGCGCCACCGCCAGTCCCACCCACACGGTCCTGGTCAGGGTGAAAAACAGACCCGCCAGCATCACAAGGCCGGCCACGGCGAACATCGCCCGGGACATGCGTCCCAGCCTCCTGGCCGCAGCCGCCCCGGCCAGTCCCGCCAGCAGGGCGAAGCCCCAGGTCAGCGGATCTGCGTAGTAGGAGTAAGAGCGAAACTCAAGGGCTGCCCCCTCAAGGTACGCGAACACCTTTCCGCCGTGAATGGAGAACGAGTAGGTTTCGTTCGCCCAGGCGCGGTCCAGCGCGGTCGGGCCGCCCGCAAGCTGGACGAGCCCGTAGACGACCGACAGGCAGGCCAGAATCGCCATGGTCCGCCCCACGCGGGCCAGCCTGCTGGGCGTAAGAGTCAGCCCGGCGAAATACAGCAGGAAGGGCAGCAGATACTGGTGGATGGCCGACAGCACTATCAGCCACGGCAGATCGGCCAGTCCGCGCAGCGTCAAGGCCACGGAAAGCGCCAGGAATGCGGCTAACAGGCGCGCGCTCCAGGGCAGCTTCCGGCCGCGCAGTTGCTTCATCGCCACAGCAGAAAGGAGAAGCACCACGACGGAGGGCAGTAACTGTATGCCCAGATACACGGCATGCGGCTGCGGGCCTAAGACGAAGATCAGCCGCTTGAGTAAGTGCACCAGGCTCTGGCAGATCAGGAAAGCCGCCGCCAGGCCGTCAACCCGGAAGCGGGAGAAGGCGATCAGCGCCGGAAACAGCAGCGCCGCCAGGAACGCCGCCTGAAGCCCCGGCAGTGTCGCCGCCAGAGCGAGCAGCGCCACCAGCGGCGCCCACCACAACCAGCCGTGCAACCCGTGGCCCGCCACGGCCGCCAGCACGCTCATCTGATCCGGCTCCGGAACAGCCAGGCCTGCGCCAGACCGGCGGCGGCAGAGCTGACCATCCACCCCGCCGAGGCCCCCTCTGCGCCCCAGCGCCACACCATCGCCAAGCCCGCCGTCAGCGTCACGCCCGCAGAGAGCGCCGTGGCCCGGAACCCGATGTCGGGGCGCCCGGCAGCCCTGGACGCCGCCCCGAAGCCGGTGTCCCCGATGGCGCGCAGAAGCACGGCGGCGCCCAGGTACGGCACGAGCCCGAAGTAGGCCAAATAGAAATCGCCCCCATAGACCAGCCGCATTATTCCTTGGCCGAACATCAGAATCACCAGCAGGTATGCGCCGGCCGCCGCGGCCGCGACCAGGGAGATCCTCACCGCCGCGATCCTAAGGAAGCGGTTTCCGCGGAGGCTGTGCTGCCGGCTCAGCCATGGCAGGATAAGCAGCCCGGCCCCGGTCAGCGCCTGGCTCATCGGCAGCAGCAGATTGTCGGCCGCGCGGTAGGCCGCCACCGCCTCCAGCCCCGCCAGCGCTGCGACCATCGGCAGATAGATGGACCCGGCCAGCCAGTAGAGCGCCGTCGAGCCGAGCGACCAGCGGGCATAGTTCCAGTGGCGGCCGGCGGCCTCGCTGAGGCGTCCGGCTGCCGCACGGCCGAGCAGGTGGCCGGAGCGCATCCCCAGGCGGCGGCCCAGCCCGGCGCTGGCCGTCACAGCGGCGCCGGCCATCAGCAAGAAAACGCTGCCCAGGGAAAGCCGCCCGCCGGTCATCAGCCATGCCAGCCCTCCGGCCAGCAGAACCGCATAGAACAGGCTGCCGGCCGCGGCCAGAGCCGGCCGGGAGGCCGCGTAGCAGGCCCGGCGCGCCAGCCAGAACAGGAGCACGCAGGGCGCCGCCAGTCCCCCGGCGAGCACGGCGGGCCACAGCGGGCTCGCCAGCGCCGCCAGGACCGCGGCTCCCGAGACCAGCGCCGCGGCGATCGCCAGCGTCAGCCCCGCATGCAGCCGGACCATCACGCCGAAATAGGAAGACAGGCTCGCCGCGTAGCGGGCCGGGCCTATCACGCTCATGGGTTCGAGAATCACGGCGTTGTGGACGCCTGCCGCAAGCAGGAACATGGCGTAAGCCAGCGCGAAAGAGCCGTAGTCAGCGGGTTCCAGCCGCCGGGCCAGAAGCAGGCTGATGCCGAAGTGGACGCCCGAGGCCAGGGCCTGGTCCGCAACCGCCAGCGTCAGGGAACCCGTCCAGCGCCTGAACGCCCCCGGCGAATCCAGCGCCGCTGGCCCAGCCGGCAGGCAGGCCACTACCGGGGACTCGCCGCCAGGTCGCTGGCAGCGAGCCCCGAGTGACCCAGGAAGGTCCAGCCGACCCCGGACTGGTACCAGTAAAGCGTGCCCGCGCTGTTCCTTCCGGCCACGTAATATCGCCCGCCGGAGGCAGCCATCCCGGCCTTGACCAGAACCCCGTTGAGAAACTGCCAGCCCTGCCAGCCGTTGCCCGTGCCTTCCCGGAACGCCTGCACGTAGACCTGGTCGTGGATGTTGGTGACGGCGGCGTACACCCAGCCGGCCGTGGCCGCAACCTCAGGGTCGGTCTTCGCGGTACCCCCGCCGTTGTGCCAGGTTCCCCAGACGCCCCCCTGGAGGCGCGCCATCCATGTGTTGTTGGTGGCCGCCGCGCGCGCGGCGACGTAGGCCGCCCCGTCGGAACCGATGGTGATTGCAGGCTTCCCGGCGGCCGGCGGCCCGGACGAGGCGGGAACCCAGCCGGCAAACCCGCCGCCCGGCCCAAACCGCCCCCCGGCGACCACGCCGGTGCTGTCGCGGCCCACGATGTGGACCGCGCCGTCGGCGCCGCACGCGATGGCTGGGTCGGTGGCGAAGTTCCCTCCGAGGGCGGTCCAGGCGCCGAAGCCGGCGCCGGGAGTCCAGCGCGTTATCCAGTAACTGAGCGACGCGTCGCGCGCCACCACGTATGCCCCTCCGCCGGGATCGGCGGCGATGGCCGGATCGCCGGTCATGAAACCGCTGGCCATTTCCCAGCCGGCCCACGCCTGGGTCCCCACCACGAAGCGGTTCATCCAGACGCGGCCGGACGAGGTCCGTCCCACGACGAATGTGTCCCCGGCGGGGTTCTGCGAGAGCGACGGCGCGCTGGCGATGGTGCCGAGCGCGTTGGCCAGGCCCGGCGAACCATACGTGGTCAGGATTGTGTTCCCGATGCCTGATCGAAACACGGCCGTGGGCACGGCCTCGCTGAGTTTCGCCAGAAAGGCCGAATAGCCCCCGACGATGGAGGACTGAAGGGGCTGTCTGACCGGGAAATCCGGCGAGAGCGTCTGCCCCGCGATCCAGACTGTTCCGCCCGCATCCACCGCCAGGGCGCTCACCGTATCCGCATCGGCTCCCCCGAGGTAGGTCGCCATCTCCAGCGCGTTGCCCGCCGGCGCCAGCCTCGCCACGAACCCGTCGAAGCCGCCTGCCCTGGCCGGCTGCACGGGCGACACCAGCGGCAGGTTGGACGAAGACGTGTAACCGGCCACCACGGCCGCCCCGTTCGAACTCACGCCGATGGCAGTGGCCCAGTCCGCGCCGCTTCCGCCGTAGTACGTGCTGTAGACCAGTGCGCTTCCGGCGGCGTTGAGCTTGCTGAGGAAGCAGTCGATGGTCCCGCCGGAGTGCGTGGAGCGATAGGCGTTGACGGTTGGGAAGTTGGTGGAGCTGGTGTGGCCTGCAACATAGACGTTGCCCTGGGCGTCGGCGGCGATCGCCGCGCCGGCCTCGCCCGAGCCCACCGCGCCCCCGCTGCCTCCCAGGTACGTGCTGAACAACGGCGCCCCCCCGGCGGAGGACAGCTTGACGACAAAAGCGTCCTGCGCCCCGCCGCTGGCGCCTTGCACAGCCAGATGGGTGGGAAAGTCGGTGGAGGTGGTGCCGCCGGTCACCAGGACGTTGCCGGCGGCGTCCAGAGCCAGCGCCGCGGCGCTGTCGGTCGCGCCGCCCCCCAGGTACGTGCTCCATATCAGGCCGCTGCCCGCCGCGTTCAACCGGGCGGCGAAGGCGTCCTGGCCTCCGCCCGCCGAGCTGCGCCATGCGTTCAGCACCGGGAAATTCGTGGAAGCGGTGTCGCCGGCGACATGCGCGTTTCCGGCTCCATCCACGGCAATCGCATTGGCGCTGTCGTTGCCGCTGCCCCCAAGGTAGGTGCTGTATTCGAGGGCGCTTCCCGCCGGGTTGAGCTTGGCCACGAACGCGTCGCGTCCGCCGCCGGGCGCGCGCTGCCTGGCGCCGCTGGTGGTCGGGAAATTCGAGGAACTGGTCCAGCCTGTGACATACGCGCTGCCGGCGCTGTCGACGGCTACGCCGAACGCCCGGTCGTCCAGACTGCCGCCCAGGTAGGTGCAGTAGACCAGCGCTGTGCCGGCGGGATTGAGCTTGGCCACGAACGCGTCAACGCCGCCGCGGCGCGTGGCCTGATAGGGGCTGGCCACGGGAAAGTCGGAGGAATCGGTGAATCCCGCCACATACACGTTGCCGGCGCCGTCGGCGGCGACGGCGCGCGCCCAGTCCAGCCCGCCGCCGCCAAGAAATGTGCTGTAGGACAGCACCGGGTCGATCACCAGCGCCCGCGTGCGGTCGTATGGTCCCACCAGGAAGCCGGCCGAACCGTCCTCCAAGACCTGGTAGGCGCCCTCCACCGGCACGCGCCGTCCGCCGGCCTCCTGATACAGCACGGGCCTGTGTTCGGCGAATTCACCGCCGGCCAGCGGCACAATCAGGTCGCCGTCCCCGCTCAGACGCGGCACGCCCGCCCCGTGGTAGCGCCATCGGATCACACCAGGATCAGCACCCGGCCTGAGGTGGAATTCGCTTTTCAGCCCGTCCCGCCCGGCTGCGTAGTGAAGGTCGATGCCCTCGTACAGCCCCCGGTAGACTATGGCCCCGTAGGTCGATACATTCGCCTGCCAATGCTCCGGCCGGGAACCGGTCAGGTAGTTGACCTTGCCTGCCAGCCGGTCGGCCGGCTCGATCCGGGGCATCGGATTTGCGCCCAGGAAGCGCAGCTCGAACCGCTCCCCGCGCGCCTCGAACGAAGCCCCCGACGGCGTGAACAACGCCGCCATGTGGGGCGCCCGCAGCAGGTAGCCGCCCGCTGCGCCCGCCTCCACCCTGTGCGGCACGAAGAACAGCGGCAGCGCGCGCGCCTGGCCGACGGAGGAACTCCCGCCGGTCCAGGCCGCCACGGCGCAGGGGACCGCCGCCAGCAGGGCGGCCAGCCGCCGCCAGAGACGAGACTTCGCGAAGGGTGATGCGTTCATTCAGAGTTCTCCTATGCTGTGTGTTCCAATCCCGCATGGCGCCCGGGCGCGGCTCAGGCGCGGGCGTCCGGCTTGTAGTACTTGCCGTAGTGGCTGTAGTAGTGATAGCTGTCGCTCATTCCCGTGTGCACTTCGTTGAGCACCACCCCGACCACGGCCGAGCGCAGCCGGTTCAGTGTGGCGATCACGCTGGCCACCGCCTTGCGGCTGGTTTCCCCCGCGCGCGTGATGACCACCACCCCGTCCACGACCGTCGCCATCTGCAACGGCTCGGCGAAACCCAGCAGCGGCGGGGCGTCCAGTATCACGAGGTCGTACTGCGCGACGGCCTCGTCCAGCAGCTCCTGGAGCCCCCTTCCAACCAGGTCCGCCGCGCGGCGGCTGCTGGGTCCCGCGGGCAGGACTTCCAGGTTCGCGAGCGCAGGCAGTTTCACCACAGCCTGCTGCCAGGAGGTCTCTGCCAGAAGGACGTTCGACAGCCCCACGGCGCCCGGAATATCGAAGCGCCGGTGGACGCTCGGACGGCGCAGGTCGCCGTCAATCAACAGCGTGCGGTGCCCCTGCTCGGCGTGGGCCACCGCCAGATGGGCGGCGACGGTTGACTTCCCTTCCCCGGGCGAGGCGCTTGTGACCAGCAGCGACCGCAGCCGCCGGTCGAAGTCCGCCAGCAGGATGGAGTTGCGCAGCGTGCGGATGGCTTCGCCGTAGCCGGTCACCGAGTGGTCCCCGTTGCCCTTCACCGGCATCAGGGCGAGGCTGCCGCCGGCCACGGCCGGCCCCAGGCGGCCGCGCCACGTCTTCACGATGGGCAGCGTGCCGACGACCTCGGACCGGAGCACGCGCGAGGCCTGCTCAGGGTCCCTCACCGTGTTGTCGAGCACGTCGCTCAGCACGGCCATGCCCACCGCCAGCAGGCCGGAAAACAGAAACGCCAGCAGCACGTTGAGCCTGATGTTGGGAAACACGGGCCTGGCGGCCGGCCGGGCCGGATCCGCGATCCGGATGGAGTTGCTCTGGAAGCTGGCGTTGATGCCCGCTTCCTGGATTCTGCGAACCAGTTCCTCGTACAGGGCCTTGTCGGCCTCGGCCTCGCGCTTGAAGGCCTGGTATTCGAAGGAGCGGGCGTTGAGGCTGTCCCATTCGGCTTTGGTATCCTGCACGGCCTTCTGGAGCATGCTCTCCCGCCGCACGGCCTGGCTGTATTCGATCTCCACGCGCTGCCTGATGTTGGCCGTGGCGGCATCCAGCAGGCTCTGGACCTCGGCCGTCTGCGCTGCCGCCTTCCGGTACTCCGGATGGTTGGCCCCGAACTGCGTCTTCACCTCGGCGAACCTCTCCCGGGCCTCGTTCAGCCGGTCTGTAAGCTTGCGGAGCGACTCGCCCTGGCTGGAGACCAGCGCGGCTTCCAGAGTGCCGGTGCGCACGGACTGGTAGGCCGCTTCCTTGCGCACCCGGTCGGCCTGGGCGCTGGTGTACTCGGTGTTGAGTTGCAGCAGCCGGGCCGACAGGATGTTGGTCTTCTCCGCCGGGTTGATGACGTTCAGCTCCCGCTCAAACTGCGCCAGCGCCGCGCTGGAGCGCTCCATCTTGGCCTTAAGCTCCTCCAGTTGCTTCTCCATGAACGCCGACAGGCTGGCCGAGGATCGAAAGCGGATGTTGTAGGTATGCTCCAGGTAGGAGTGGGCCGCGGCGTTGGCGACCTCGGCCGCCAGTTGCGGGTCCGAACTGCGGTAGCTGACCAACAGAAGATAGGTGTTCGGCGGGCGGAGCACCCTCAGTCTCTTGAGGATCACGGGAGCGTCCTCGGCGGGGCCGGCCGGGGCCGGCGCAGTCTCCAGTTCGCCCGCCACCTGACGGAGGCCGAACCTGTCCACCACCGGCCGCAGGACCGAGTCCGACTGGATGAGCTTGATCTGCGTGGCCAGGAACTGGTCGGCGTCGTTGGTGGTTGATCGGACCGCCTCCTGCCCGATGACGCCGGTGGGCGTCTGCCGGTCGATGTCAATGGTGGCGGTGGATTCGTATATCGGCGTAAGGCGGCTGGAGACGATCACCGCGGCCAGCACCGAGGCGGCCACGAACGAGAGTATCCGCCAGCGGTGCCGCTTAAGCACCCACAGGTAGTGTGACAGGGGGACGGCCGCCTCTTCGCGCTCCGCCTCGGGCGCATGGTTGAGCGCGTGAGGAGCGGCAACGGCGTACTGCTCTATGACGGCGGGGAGATTTTGTTCAAGTTTCTGTGCTGCCATGAGGCTGGATTCCCCTCGGGCTATCGGCGCCAGATCAGGAGGCCGGAAGCGGTGGCCGACCCGAAACCGGCGATCTTTTCGAGTGCGCCCACAGTAATACGGCGGCCAGTATTGTCCGGCACGTAGAAGATGTCGTTGGGCTGAAGAGGCACGTCGGGCGCCTTGCGCGCCAGGATCTTGCCCAACTCTATGGCGATCTCGTGCTTGGAGCCGGCCGGGCCTCCCTGCCGGTAGATGAAGGCCTGCCTGGAGGCGTACGGCGCCAGTCCCTCGGCCAGGGCCAGCACCTGGAGCACGGTGGTCTCCGCCGCGTTCTGCACGGCATAGGCGCCGGGCCGGCGAACGGTTCCGACAACGTAGACCCGGCCCGCCTCCGGCACCCGGATCTCCTCGCCTCCGGCGAGCCTGAGATTGGCTTCCGGATCGGCGGCGTCAATCAGGCTCTTGACCTGGACCCGCTGAACCAGCGCGGTCGGCGTGCCGTCCTGGCCGGGTTGCAGGCGGCTGACCAGGACTTCGGGGCCGGCCTCAGGACTCAGGCCCCCGGCTCGCGTCAGCGCGTCGAGCAGGGTTACATGGCCGGCGGCCTGGAAGGTGACCGGGCTTCTAACGGCGCCGGCCACGCTGATTGGGCGGCTGTGGTATTCCGCGACCGCCACTGTCACCACCGGGTCGACCAGAATCTGCTCTTCGCCGAGAGCCCCGGCTATCCGGATTTCCAGGTCCGAGGGCATCAGGCCGGCCGCCTTGATGCGCTGCTTCAGCATGGGCAGGCGTATAACGCCGTCGGCGCCTACGCGGACGCTCCGCGTAAGCTCCGGGGAGCCGTAGACGGAAACCGCGAGCAAGTCGTTGGGCCCAATCCTCTGTGCGGGCAGGTTGGCGCCGGCCTCCTGGGCGGGCGCGGCCAGTGCCGCGGCCAGCGCCAGCACTATCGGAAACGAGTTTCTCATGACTGTCCTCCAGGCCCCGTGCGCGCGGCCTGCGGCGTGGCATGCTTGCTCCCGTCACGGCCCTGGCGGCCATGCGCGACCGGGTTCGCCCGGCCGACCACGCTGCGCTCCACCTCGGCGGCCACCGAGCGTTGCAGCAACTCGACGCTAACCACAACCCTCCAGGCGTCCTTCAACTGCGTGAGCGTACCCTCGACACCGGCCAGCGGGCCGGCCTCGATCCTCACGCGCTCCCCGACCCGCAGCAAAGGCCAGAGGTTCAACGGCAGGCCGCTTGCGACCAGCGTGCGCACCGATTCGATCTCCGCGTCAGGAATCACGGCGGGACGGTGGCCGAACCCCACCACCGAGGTCACCGCCGGGGTGGCCAGCACGCCAGCTCTGTCGGGCCTCACACACCGGCAGAACACGTAGCCCGCAAACAGCGGCAGCTCCAGTTCCTTGATGCGGTCCGACCAGCGCCGCCGCGCCCTGTACAGAGGCAAAAACACTTCCCAGCCCTTGCACTCCAGCGATTGAGCGGCCGCCTTCTCGTGGTTGGGTTTGACTGTCAAGGCAAACCACCGGTGGGGTTGGAGAACCGGACTGATGAATTGCGTCCGCGCGTGTGGATTGGCTGAACTCATCTCACAGACCCCCTGCAATCTGTCACACCGCCGGGCATAGCTTGCGCTGTGCGAGTCCCAGAGGCCCCCTGCAACTGCGGGAACACCACGCCCTGGATCTCCAGCCTCCGGCCGCGCATCGGGGCTTCACTGCCGGATACGTGATGACCCTCAGCCCTACCATCGGAGGATCAGCTTGGCGGCTTTATGGGGGAACGCTTAAGCCGCCCTCAGGGCGAGCCGGGTGCGTGATGGCGCCGGACAAGGCTCCGCGCCTTTCTGGAACCAGCCCCCGGCTGTTGCGTATATTCAGAGTGGTTCATGCGGACCCGCACAGCGCCAGGAGGGTGGCAGATGGCCGGCAACGGTAGAAACAACCGCCGCCACAAGGGGCGGCGATGGTGGATCTGGTTGATTGTGATAGCACTTCTGGCCGCCGGCGCCTATGCCGGCGTCAAGGCGGCGCTGCGTCCCGACAACAGGATTGATCCGTCGAAGCTGGCCGAGGTGACGCGCGGGTCAATCGCGCGCTCGGTGGTGGCCACCGGCAAGATCCAGCCGCGGTCCAAGGTGGACGTGAAGTCTAAGGCCAGCGGCATCGTGGAACGCATTCTGGTTGACTACGGCGACCGGGTGAAGCAGGGGCAGGTGCTGGTGGAACTCGACAAGGTCGAGTTGCGCGCCCGCGTCCGGGAGGCGAACGCCTACCTGCTGGCAGCCCAGGCGGCCGAGCAGGCCGCGCAGGCCGCCCACCAGCGCAACCAAGTGGAGGCCGAGGGCCCCGATCTTCCCTTCCTGAAGTCGGCCCTGGAGCGAGCCAAGGGGCTTCTCAACGGCGGACTGATCGCGCGCAGCGTTCTGGAGGACGCCGACAAGGCCTACCAGCTCGGGCTGAACCGGCAGATGGCCGCCCTCGGAAGCGTGGCGGTCACGCGCGCCGAGATGAGCCGCGCCCGGGCCCAGGTGGCGCAGGCGCAGGCGGCGCTGGAGCGGGCCGAGCAGGATCTCGGCAACTCCACCATCGTGAGCCCGGTAGACGGCCTGGTGCTGTCAAGGAACGTGGAAGTCGGCGACGCGGTGAGTTCCATCCTGCTGGTGGGGTCGCAGGCCACGCTGGTGATGACGCTCGGCGACGTGACCGACGTCTACGTGCTGGGCAAGGTAGACCAGGCGGATATCGGCAAGATCTACCTCGGCGAACGGGCGCGCATCGTGGTCGAGTCCTTCAAGGACAAGAAGTTCGAGGGCCAGGTGACCAAGATCGCGCCGCTCGGCGTGGAGAAGGATAACGTCACCACCTTCGAGGTCCGCGTCTCGATCAAGAACCCCACCGGGGAGCTCAAGGCCAACATGAGCGCCAACGCCGAGATCATCCTGGAGGAAAAGCTGGACGTGTTGCTGATTCCGGAGAGCGCCGTCGTCTACGACAGGGAGCGTAAGACCAGCGTGGAAGTGCCAGACCCGGCCAGGCCGAACGGCAGACGCCCGGTGCCGGTTACGCTCGGCATCTCCGACGGCGTCAAGACGGAGCTGACGGCCGGCCTGAAGCTGGGCGACAAGCTGATCCTCCAGTAGGCCGGCGCAGCCATGTGGCCGCCGGCGCCGGGGGAGGCTACATCAAGCGCTCCAGGATGGAGATGAGGCGCTCCTGGTCGAGGGGGGAGGTGCGCTGGGAGCGGGGGTCGAGCCACACCCAGTTCATCCTGGCGCCCTGAGGGCAGCAGAACACCTGCTGCTCCGGGATCACCGACAGATCCAGCAGTTCCTGATTGAAGGCGCGCACGGCTCCCTCGATGATGTACGGCGTCGCCAGCTTCTCGGTCGAAGACGGCGCCTCGGTGGCGCGGAATTCGATGTGAACGACCCGCCCGCTGACGTTGATCTGGAAGATATTGGCCGCGTCGTCACGGAAGGACTGGGCGGTGAATTCCGCTGGCGAGAACTCCACCAGCGGCCTTGCCAGCAGCGCGTTGAGCGCCACTACCAGATCCCGGCAGAAAGCGTGAAGCTCAACAGCGGCCCTGCTCCGCAGGCGGGAGGCCTCCTCGGCCCTGCGGAGCCGCTCCAAGTCCCTCTGCGCGGCCGCTTCTATGTTGCGGGCCAGGGCCTTCAGCCGCCCTTCCGGGCTCTGCCGCTTTCCGAATCGCACTCTACTTCATTCATACCGCAACGCTTCGATGGGGTCCAGGCGCGAGGCCCGGATGGCCGGGATCATTCCGGCGATGAGCCCCACCGCCAGGAGCACTCCGGCCGACACCAGGACGGCGGCCGCCGAGACGTGCATCTCCACGTTGCCACGGCCGGGGGCGTCCTGCAAGACCGCCCCCAGAAGCGGCATCGAGCCCAGAGTGTAAGTCGCCGCCGTGCCGGCCAGGATGCCGAGGACGCCACCCGCGGCAACGATCAGCAGGCCCTCGGTGAGGAACTGGCCCAGGATCGCCCGGCGCGGGCTTCCCAGCGCCCTCAGCACCCCGATTTCCCGCGTGCGGTCCATCACGGCGGCGAGCATGATGTTGGCCAGGCCCACGCCGCCGATGGCGAGCGTCAGCGCCCCCACCAAGCCAAGCAGCAGCTTCAAGGCCAGCGACATGCCGTCGATGATCGACATGAACTGGCTGAAGGCCAGCACGAACACCGCCTGCTCGTCGGTGGGGGAGAACTTGTGTATGGCGCCGAGCGTGGCGCGCACCTGCCGAATCGCTTTTTCGCGTTCCAGAACTGAAGTGGGCGTCCACACGATGAAGCTCGGATAGCGGACATCCGCGTAGTTCCCCATCGTTTCGTAGGGGATGAAGATGCATTCGTTGTCGCGGCGGTTGTAGTTGGCTATCTGGCCCTTGGCGTCGAGCACGCCGATCACGGTGAACCGCAGGCCGGCCACTCCGATCTCCTCGCCCACCGGAGGTATGCCGCTGAACAGTTCCCGGGCGGCGGTCGCGCCCAAGACCGCCACCCGGTTGCGGTGGAGGCTGTCCTCCGGGTTGATCCACCGGCCGCTGACGATGGTCATGTTGCGGATGTGCTGGTACTCCGGCCACACCGCGCGGACGCCGTACTGCTTCTCGCGCGTGCCGCGGGTCACAGTCATGTTGTTGCGCATCAGCTCCGGGGAGATGGCCCTGACGGAGGGGACCGCCTCCCGGATGGCCTCGACGTTCTCCAGTTCCAGGCGCACCCGCCGGCCCGACCTCAGGCCGCCCGCCTGCTGGCTGGTCTGCCCCTCGGCCATGATGACCAGATCCTGCCCGATGGCCATGAAGGCGATCCTCAGCGCGCGGTCGAAACCGTCGCCGTAGGCCATCAGCATGACGAACGATGCCACGCCCCAGGCCAGGCTGGTCACGGTCACCACCGTCCGCCGCCGGTAGAAGCGGAGCGAAGCGACGGACTCCTTCAGCACCTGCCGCCAGAGCATGAGCTAGCGCTCCTCCCGCAGCGCCTCGACCGGCGTCAGCCGGCAGGCGCGCCAGGCCGGCGGGAAGGCCGAGACCACCGCCACTATGCCCAGCGCGGCCATGGCCAGGCCGGCCGTGCGGTAGCTGATGGGCAGGCCGGAGAACATCTCCGGCATGGGCAGGCTGCTCACGGCGGAAGCCAGCAGGCTCACCGCCGCCAGGCCGGCCAGTCCGCTGGCCGCAGCCAGCAGCAGGCCTTCCAGCAGGAATTCGATCATGATCCTGCGCCGCGTGGCCCCGAGCGCCTTGCGCAGGCCGATCTCGTGGGTACGCTCGGCTACCGCGCTCATCATGGTGTTCATCACCCCCACGCCGCCCAGGCTGAGCGTGACCAGCGCGATCACGCCCAGGAAGATTTCGGTGGCGTCGAAGACGCGGTCGAACAGCTCCGCGTTCTCGATGGAGTCATTCAGCGGCGTGGCGCCTTCGTCGGTGGGCTCAAAGCCGTGCAGGCGGCCCAGCACGGTGCGAACCTGATGCTGGGCCTCACGCCAGCGGTCCACCGAAACGGGACGGTAGACGATGGTGTTCACGCGGCCCGGCCGCCAGTCCGGGCTGGCGGGAGGACAGTCCCGTAGCAGGCTTGACCGCGGGATCAGAACCTTGTCGTTGTCCCAGCCGTCGTAGGAGCTGTTCTGGTTCTTCTCGCTCATCAGGCCGATGACGGTGTAGGGGTAGCCGTTGATGGTGACGCGCTCGCCGAGCACGCCGGTCCGGCCCTCGAAAAGGTGCTTGCGGACGTTGTGCCCCAGCACGCAGACCCGGTGCGCGCCCGCCTGGTCCGCGGCGCTCACGTCGCGCCCCACGGCGGCGGGGAGATTGCGCAATTGCAGGTACTCCGGGGTGACGCCCAGCGTCAGGAAAGCGCCGGAGTTGTACCGGCTCGACACCGGGGCCTGCCGCTTCAGTTCGCTCTCCACCACGGCCACCGCGGGGCACTGCTCGCGGATAACCTCCACGTCCCGCTGCTCCAGGCGCACGCGCCGGCCGGCGCGTTGCCCCCCGGCCTGTTTCTCTGTTCTGCCGCCGAAAACCAGGACGATGTTGTCGCCAAGCTGCGACTGGCTCTTGCGCTGGCCGCTGCGGAAGCCGTCACAAAGCGCGCTCATCAGGACCAGAGACGCGATCCCCCAGGCGATGCCGAACATGGTCAGGAAGCTGCGCAGCTTGTGCCGCCACACGCTCGCCAGGGTCTGGCGGACCAGCCCGAACAGGAGTCCCATCCTTCTCTACATAACGAACGGGCCCTCTGGCGTGTTCCGTGAGACCGGCAGCAGGCGGAGGCATGGCGCCGGCGCCCGCCGGCGCAGCAGGAAGGCGAAAGCCGTGCCGAGCAGGTGAATGGCGGCCGGCGCGAGCAGCCACTCCAGGCCTACTTCGCGGTCTCCCACCAGAATCCTTCCTTCGGAAACTTCAAAGATGCGCACCGAGGATAACCACTCGTTCTGGCCCGTCGCCCGGCGTCCTGAGAGCGCCGGCCGGGGCGATGCAGGGCGCGCCGGGCGCGCGGCTCCGGAACTCGTCAACGCCTCGCTCATGCGCCTTCGCCACATCTCGGCGGAGGCCCTGGAAACCGCCTCGCCCGACTGCGCCGCCACGTAGGAAAGGAGCCGCCGGTTGTCGCAGGCGTTGGCATAGCAGCTTACGCCGCTGCGGTTCACCGATTCCACGTAGGTACGCACGAGCAGCCTGCGGTCGGCGCCGGAGAAGCGGTGAATGCCCTGCCGGTCAACCTCCAGCAGCCGCGCAGCCAGCATCTGCTGAGCGTGGGGGCTCTGCTCGGAGAAGTACTTGTCCAGCCCCAGCCTGTGCTTGTCGGCGATGTACACGTCGAAGGTCTGCTGCCAGACGCTCCGGTCCACCGTGGAAGGCGCCGTGGCGCGCAGCCCGTACAGGTGCTCCACCTCTTTGGCCATCTGCTGCGCCCCGCTGTATCCGGATTGCTTCATCCCTTCGATCCACCTGGGGTTCCAGAGCCGCGAGCTCATCTCGCGGGTGAGGAAGTACTTCATCTCCTCCAGGCGTTCCTGGCCGGGCTGGCGGACATTGGATATCAGAATGCCGGGCTCGGCCGAACCGGCCGCGACGGTTGCCGCCGACAGGCCTCCGGCAAACTGGTACGTCTCGTCGTTGTCCAGAACGCCGTACAGGTTCGTGGAACGGGAATGAATGACCGCCTGGTTCCCGCGCAGTTGTTCGCGAAGGTTTCCGCCAACGTCCTTGCCCCACAGCCCGTCGGCGTAGGCGTAGCCCATCCGGTCCAGGTAGGCCTCGCCGATGGCCTTCTGGTCTCCCTGGTCGCCGGAGGATTCCATCATCCCGGAGAGCCCGGCGCCGAAAGCCCCCGGCGCCGGTCCGAAGACGCGCGCCGCCGCGGCCGCGCGCGCGGTGTCCCGGTCGACGCCCCGAGAGAGCAGCCGCTGCTCCACCCGCTGTGTGTTCCTGCGGACCGGGTTGTCGTCCGGAGCGGCGGCGGCCAGCCGGACCGCCTTGTCGAGAAGCTGCACCTTCTCCTGCATGCTGTCGCGATACAGCCCCGACATGGTGAGCACGACGTCCACGCGCGGGCGCCCCAGTTCGGCGGCCGGCACCAAGGTTACGTCGACCACGTGGCCCCGCCCGTTCCAGACCGGTTCCACGCCGAGCAGCGAGAGGGCCTGAGCTTCGGCGATGCCCTGGTGCCTTGTGCTCTCGCCGTACCACAGGACGAAGGAGAGCTTCTCCGGGAACTCTCCGTGCTTCTCCGCCCATTGGCCGAGAAGTTCGCCAGCCATGCGCCGGCCCACCTCCCAGGCCGCTCTGGTGGGGAATGCGCGCGGGTCCAGATCATGCAGGTTGCGCCCTGTGGGCACCGCCGCCGGGGAGCGCAGGGGATCGCCGGAGACCCCCGTGGGGACATAGCCGCCCTCGAGCGCCCGCATCAGACCCGCCAGCTCCCGTGAGGGCGATTCCTCAATCGCGGCCAGCCATTTCTCAGCCTCCGTCCGAACCTTGTCCAGCAACCCGGGCGGACCCTCCGGCGTCCTTCCCTCCAGCAGGGCGGCGGCCCAGCGCCCGGCCCAGGGCTGCGCGCGCCTGGCCTCCTCTCCGGCAAAGGCCGATTCGATGAACTTGGCCAGAGCCTGGCGCAGCACATCGCGATCGGGGGGCGCGCCGATGGTATGCATGCCCGTCGGGATGGCTTGGGAGGCGACATCGTGGATGAAAGCCTCGACCCGGCCGACAACCTTCTCCGCGTCTTCCTCGTCGATGGAGAAGCCAAGCTGCCGGTCCAGCTTCAGGCGGCGAGCCTCGGCAATGATCTCCGCCTCGTACTCCATCCGCAGCGTCTCGTTTACGTCGAGCGAGCGGGCCCGGTTTTCGATGGCGTCGTGCAGTTTGCGATGCTCCGGAGGAAGCCCGGCGGAGACCAGCAGCGGCGTCAGATGGCTGATCATCACGGCCCCGCTCCGCCGCTTGGCTTGCAGAAACTCCCCGCCGCCGTCCACCACGTAGAAGTAGAGATTGGGCAGGTCGCCTATCAGAACCTCCCCGCTGTCCGAACCCGCCTGCGCCACCGCCTTTCCCGGCAGCCACTCCACCGTTCCGTGCCGTCCCATGTGAACCAGGGCGTCGGCGCGGAAGTGGTGGCGGCGCCAGAGGTATGCGGCGATGTAGGAATGTGGGACAGGGTGGTTTGGATCATGCTGGCGGTCCGCTTCTTCCATCGGATCGCCGCGCAGGGGCTGGGGGCCGAGAAAAATGTTGCCCAGCCGGATGCCGGGGATCACGAAGAAAACCTGCCCCTCGGCGCGGACAGTCATGAGCCTGGAATCCTCGGGCCTGCCCCAGGTCTTCTCGGTGAGCGCGCGGAATTCGCCGGGCAGTTCACGGTACCACTCCAGGTAGCGCTGAAGGGGCAGAAGCGCGGCGTGGCCCTCGCGCAGCAGGGCGTCCAGTTCGCCGGGCGCGTAGTCGCCTACGTTGCGGCCGGCGAGCATCAGCATGCTCTTCAGTTGCTCTTCATCCGGGGTCCGGGTGTCAACCAGGTAGCCTTCCTCGCGCAGCCGCTCCAGCATGTTGACCAGGCTCGGAATGAGATTCAGGTAGCTGGCTCCGAGCGTGGCTTTGCCGGGAGGGTTGTTGTAGTAGATGACGGCCAGGCGCTTCTCGTGATTCGGTTTCGCGCCGAGCGCAACCCAGCGGGCGGCGCGGGCCGCGGCCGCCTCCACCCGTTCAGGAACAGGAACCAGCCTGGCGGCTCCGCCTCCGCCCGGGGTTTCCGTTGTGGCGATCAGCAGAGGCTCGGTGGCGCCGGCGCGCTCCGGACTAATGATCTGCGTGCCAAGCCTGTGGGACGGCAGGCCGGCGTTTGATCCGCTCCAGGCGGCGAACGACTCGGTGGTCGTGGCCAGGTTGATGGCCCGCAGGCCATGCTGTTGCAGGAAGGCGGCGTCGTCGGCGTTGCCCATCGGCAGGCTCAGGCAGAGCAGCAGCCGCACAGCGGGCTTCCCCTCAACGAACAGCAGGGGCTCGGCGTTTCGCAGCGGCCAGGCGAATACGGCCACCGCGCCGATGCCGCGGCGCTCCAGCGCGGCCGTAAGGGCGTCGATATGGGCCACGTCGCCGTAGGCGTAGTTCGCGCGGAAGAAGGTGATCCCCACCAGCGGCGAGCCGGGGGGAACCAGGCCGGCCGAGCGGTACCAGGCGAGGAAGTCAGGGAGCGAGGCGAACACGCCGGGGGCCCGTGGATGGTAGATGCCGGTTTCGGCCAGCTCGCGCACCGGCGCGATGGACAGGGCAGCGTCTCCTCCCGCCGCCCTGTAGAGCAGGGCTATGAAGCCGGCCAGGTTCTCCGCCCCCCCTGCACTCACGTATTCCGCGCCGGCCTCGAGCGAAGCGGCGGATTTCACCTGCCAATGGGTGGTGACGACGGACCCCATCGCGGCGGCGAACACGGTTCCCCGCCGCTCCATCGCCTGGGCGGCGCCGGCGCACTGCCTCATCCGGGGGGTCCAGGTGTTGTCATGCACGTAGACGGCGCGGGCGCCGGCCAGTTCATCGCACCGCAGTTCTCCGTCGAGCAGACGGAGATCCACCAACCCCTTGCCGTGCCTGGCCTCGAAGGTCCGCATGGCATCCTGGAAGGCCTGGGGGTAGCGGGTAATAACGGCGACCTGGACCGGTGACGCAGCCCAAGCCGCCGGTATTGCGGCCAGCAGCAGAATCAGTCGCAGCATGATGCGGGCTCCCTAGAAAAACCGGAACCGGAGGCCGGCGATGTAGGCGCGCCCCCGGGCCGGGACGTCGAAGATGCTGAACAGTTCCTGGTAGAAGCGATTGCCGGAGTTCTCCACTCCGGCGTTGACGGTAAGCGTGGCGCGTTCCAGCGGGACCTGATAACCCACTCTCAGGTCGTGCGTGGTGTAGCCGAGCCGGGCCTTGCCCGCAGACCAGTAACTGCTGCCCGCCGGCAGCCGGTCCTGCGTTGCGACCGCGCGCGCGCGATACTCCCACCAGTAGCGGCCGGAGACCGATGCCCAGCGCGCCCCCATAACACTCTTGAAGGGCACCGCGGGGAAGTGCAGCGGGTCGACGGGAGTGCCGGCAGCGAGGTTATCGCCGCGGTTGGTGCTGGCATTGGCGAACGGCGTGAAGTGTCCGGGACCGAGGCGGAAAGGCGCCTCCAGTTCCGCCTCCACCCCCTGGAAGCGAAGGCGGTCTATGTTGGAGCGTTGCAGAACCGTGAGAGGACCGTAGGGACCCTCCACCTTCGGCACTCCGGGGATCGCCCTGCCCGAGCTGGTGATGAAGTCCCGGAAGCTGCCGTTGAAGTAGCCGATGTTGACGAGCGCGCGGCTGAGGCGGAGCTTGAGGCCCACGTCCGCGTTCCAGCCGGTCTCCGGCGCGAGGGCCGGGTTTGGCACCGTGATGCTGGTGGAAGCGGAGCTGAGAGCGTGGCCGGTTCCGGCCGTGAAGCGGTCGTGAAGGTTCGGCTCGCGGTAGCTGCGGCCCAGGCGGGCGTAGAAGCTGTATCCCTGGCGGGGCGTGAAAAGGAGTCCCAGCGAGCCGGTTAGCGCGGTGTTCACGTAGCGGAGCGACTGCATGCCCTCTATGCCGAACTCCGGCGGCAATTCGGGGAAGTAGTCAAACAGGTCGTAGCCCGGGGTGTTGAACGCGCGGCTGCGGTAGTGGTCCAGCCTGACTCCGGCGGTGACGCGGAGATGCCGGCCCGCGAACCACTCCTCCTGGAGGAAGAGCGCGGCGTTCTGAAACGTGGCGTTGGGCGTCTGGACGTCCGGGTTCCTGCTGCGGTAGTAGTCGGCGAGGGCCTCGTCCCCGTTCTTCAGCCGCTCCTGAATGGCGCGGGCCTCAGCCGCTGTGAGCCCTCCGCCTACCGCCGGGGTCGCGCCTCTCACCACAAACCGGCGGTCCTCGCTGTGATCCCGGTGATAGCTGGCGCCGGTGGTGAGCACGTGCCGCGGGCCGGGCGCCAGGTTCACCTGCACGTCGACGCCGGTGGTCCTGGGGGTCCGCAGGCTGTCGGTCACCTGAAACGTCCGGGCGGATTGGGCCAGGGTGTGGTCACGGCGTCTCAGCGCCTGCCAGAAACCGCTCACCTGCACCTGCCGCAACACCCCGCCCCGTCCGTAAACGGTGACGCCGCCGCGGTACTTCTCGCGTTCGCTGAAGACCAGCAGCGAGGAGGTCTGGAGCGGCTGGGCGAGGTTGCCGGCGTAGCGCCTCTCGTAGCCGGCCCGGGCCGTCCAGCGGTCACCCTGGTGCCAGCGCGCCTCCGCCCTGGTGGCCTCGGTGCGGTACCCGGAGCGTGTCAGCAGGCGCGTGGAAGGGTCGTAGCCGCGGCCGGAGTTGAGGTATCCCGTCTCGACTGGCGCGCCGGCTTTGTAGTCGCTGAAGTTCTCAAACGCCTGGTGAATTCTGGCCGTGAACCTGGGCCCCAAGAGCGAAACCGCGCCGGAGTAGCGGCCTCCCGGACCGTTGCTCATGAGCAGGGGGTTCAGGTCCACGCCCACCCGCCACCGGTCCGGCGACGGGGCCAGGCCGGCGGTGATGAAGTTTATGGTCCCTCCCACGGCGTCAGTGCCATAGAGCACCGAGCCCGAGCCGCGGATCAGTTCCACGGACTCCACCATGCTGGGGTCCACGACGCCCGTCTCCATCCCGGTGCCCACGTGGCTGGTGGGAGTCCGGCTGTTGTTGAGCCGCTCGCCGTCCACCAGCACCAGCACGCGGTTGCCCTCGAAGCCGCGAATGTTCGGACGCGTGAAGTACCCCTGCGACTGCGTGTAGGCGCCGGGCATGTCCCGCAACACGTCCACCGCCGTCACGGGCATGCGCGCATCAAGACGTTCGGCGCCCGTGACCGCGACTGCCTCGGGGGTCAACGCCTCGTCTCGCGTGTTCCGCTGCGCGGACACCGTAATCGAGTCCCGGATGGCGCCTACTTCCAGGATGAGATGAACCGGGTTCCCCGCCTCCGCCGGGAGTTCGAGCGAGCGAACCAGTACGTTGAAGCCGGCTTTCTCGGCACTAAGCCGGTACTGACCAGGGGGCAGGCCGTCGAACCGGAAGCTGCCCTCGGCTGTCGTGGCCGCACGGCGCTCCCGGTTGGAGGCGGCCTCGATCAGCCGCAGGGCCACTTCAGGCACCCTGGCGCCGGTGGCGTCGGAAACGTTTCCTTGAATCGTGCCCGCCGCCGCCTGCATCACAAGAAGCAAAGCAGGCAGGAGCGTGCTCAGATGAGTTCGAATCTTCATGCGGTCTCCTCAGGCCTGGGTCGCCTCAAGCCGGAGATCCGCTAACATGAAGGGGTCGCCAGTCCTCGAGGCTGTCGATCCGGGAATGGCCGGCTCATCCTTCCAAGATCCAGCCGGCCGTTCCCGCCGTCTTTCAGCAGGTCCTTTGATCTAGTTCCATTGCTCCGCTGCGGGTTCCCGCCCCCGCCGGGGAGCGGCGCCGAGCCAACCATGCGCATCCGGGACCGCCGCAGCCCGGCCCCGCACTTTAAAGTAAACCCTAGTTGCAACTGATTGTCAACTGGAAAAAGTCCGGCGGGTCCAAAATCCAGCGAACGGCAGCGTGCCGTGGCCGTGCTGCGCATTGCCGCCGCTGTTCGGTGATAATGGAACGGAGGCACAGGCATGGATAGAGCAAAGAGCATTTCCCTTCTGAACAGAGCGGTGGCGGACGAGTTGCAGGCCGTGCACCAGTACATGTACTGGCACTTTCATCTTGACGACCAGGGCTTCGGGCCGCTGGCGCAGCTTTTCAAGCGGGTTGCGATTCAGGAGATGGGACACGTAGAGGCGCTGGCCGAGCGCATCCTGTTCCTCAAGGGCGACGTGGAGATGGTTCCCGCCGCTGCTGTCCAGAAGATCACGGACCCGGAAGCCATCCTGGTGAAGGGCATGGCCATGGAGGCGGAGGGCGTTGAGTCATACAACCAGGCGGCGCTGGAGTGCGCGGCCAACGCGGACTCGGCCTCCAAGCAGATCTTCGAGCGGCTGGTCGCGGACGAAGAGGGCCACTTCGACCAGTACGAGAAGCAGCACGACAACGTCCAGC
This sequence comes from Solibacteraceae bacterium, assembly GCA_037440765.1. Classification (GTDB taxonomy): domain Bacteria; phylum Acidobacteriota; class Terriglobia; order Bryobacterales; family Bryobacteraceae; genus DTKY01. The sequence goes on along the minus strand of JBBITL010000034.1, from coordinate 23,923 downwards.
GGTTCGGTCCGAGCTACCTGGCCCTGCAATCGTTCGGCCGCTCGCCCGAGGCCGGCGCCGGAGGCGCCGCTGATTAGGCCCGGATCAGAACCGGAAGAGGGCCGCCAGCTGGCCCTGGCGTGAGCCGCCCACGCCGGCGGTGGTGTCGATGAGGCCGAACTCAGGCGCCAGGGCGTGGCCGGACGCCGGCGCCGGCAGCACCAGCCTGTTGAGGACGTTATGGAATTCCGCCCTGAGTTCCAGGCTGGTTCCCTCCCGGAAATTGAAGACTCTGCCGAGGCCGAGGCTCTCCTCCGGCGAGCGCCGGCCCCGGTAGTCGTTGAAATACACGGACGACATGCCCCACTGGCCGGGCTCGGGATCGGACCAGGCGGCCCGGTTGAGAACCGGTTGCCGGCTGGGATCTATGGGACCGTTCATATCGGCGAGGAACAGCGGCTGCCCTTCGACGCGGTTGGCGTAGGTGCCGCGGAACAGCAACTGATCCAGGTTGTTCGCCGCCGCGGGAATCCGTATCAGGGCTCCGCTCTGGTAGCGCAGGAATCCGGCGACAGTCCAGCCTCCGGTGAGCGCGCGGGTCCAGCGGTAGGGACCGGCCGCGGGCGACCGGTAGCTGAAGGCGGCCACAAACACCAACGGCCTGGATTGGGGGAACAGAGTCTTCTGCTTCGCCCGGTTGAAGACGTCGTTGATGGCGTCGAAGGAGCCGCTCAGATCGGAAACGCCCAGCGTCTGTTCCTTCTGCCAGGTGAAGGCAGTCATCCAGCCGAGGTCGCCGCTGAAGCGCCGGGTGAGCCGGGCCTGGAACGAGTCGTACCAGGTGTTGCCAAGCGGCGCCCAGCGAACCGGGATGTCGCCGAACTGGGGATAGGGGCGGAGAGCCTGGGCCACGGTCAGGCTGGCGGGGAAACCCGTGTAGGGCGGAGTGCTGAAGCCGCGGGAGGCCGCCAGGGGTGAATTCAGCCGCGAGATGAGCAGTTCCCTGTCGGCGGCGCGCGCGATGTCCAGGCCGAAGGAGGCGATTCTCTCCGGCGTGAGCGCGTTCCAGTCCAGCAGCGAGTTGGCCTGGTTCCACACGCTGCGGTTGCCGACGTAGGCTGATTCAACCACCAGGTCGCGGAGGATCTCCCGTTGCAGGCTGACGTTGAACTGGACGATCCGCAGAGGCCTCCCTCCGTTGTGGTCCAGGTAGAAAGGCGGAGAGTTGATTGCGCCGGGCGACGGCCGCAGCCCGGGGTCCGGATTCACTTCGTAAAGACGGGCGGCGTTATAGGACAGCCCGTTGCGGAGGATCGCGGCCGGGTCTCCGAAGGAGGTGCTGGTGAAGTCAGCCGTGTTCCAGCCGAGCCCGATCCCTCCAGCGACGTTGTTGAAGTAGTTGGCCGTGCCGTAGGAGACGCCCCCGCCGGCCCGTATCACGACCCGGGGAGTGATCTGCCAGGCCACCCCCAGCCTCGGCCCGAAGGCATAAAGGTAAGGGCCGGCGAAGCTGCAGTTGCAGCGCCCCTCGCCCAGCCCCTCGTAGACCATGCCGCCGGCCCGGCCGCCGGCCGAAGGGTTGGCGACCGTGGGGCCGAACATGGAGATGCGCGAGCGGGTCTCCTGCGGCGGCTGCTGCGAGCTCCACCGGCCGCCATAGTCAATGGTTAGCCGGGGAGTAACCTTCCAGATATCCTGCCAGTAAAAGGCAAGCGCCCGCCGCATGAAGCGCGGGTCCTTGACGTTGCCCACCTGTGCGCTGGAGGCGCGGCCGAGCAGGAAGCTGGCATAGGGGAAACCGACGCCCGATCCTCCCACAGAAGCTGTCTCCAGGTAGGGGAGGGCGGTCTGGGCGGCCCCGAAGTTCCAGCTGCCCAGCGGAGCCAGCACGTCGTGCACGGCCCAAACGTCCTGATAGGACTCAGCGCCAAGCTTGTACAGGTGGCCGTCGCTCGAGTAGGTCAGGCTGAGGGTGGCGGTCCCCTTGTCGCTGAATTGCCGGGTTCCGTGCCGCGCACCCAGCGCGCCTGCCAGCCCTCCGCGATTGGCAGCCCCCATGCCCACGGACAAGGCCGGCATGCCCGCCGTCAGGCCGCCCGCCAGCCCGACGCCCCGCACCGGGTCGCTCGCCGGGTAGTGCAGCACCCCAGCGACCGGCAACTCCTCGTTCTCCCAGCGCACCCAGCCCAGACCAAGGTGCGCGACCAGCGAGGGCATCACCGAGTAGTCGCCGGTGACGGTCAGGGTCCATGCCCACAGGTCCCGCTCCGCCTCACCCGTGACCGGCGCGGGCAGGCCGTCCTGGCGCGTCCTCCCGTTCAGCCGGTACAGTGCCCCATAGGCGGAAAACCTCCCCTCGGCGCCCAGGTGGTGGTCGATTTTGAGACTGGGAATCTCGCGGTTCTGCCGGCGGGGGTAGCGGATCTCGAGGTTGTTGACCAGCATTGGCGAGCCGGACGCTGTCAGCCGGCTCGCGTCGGGCTTCGGGATAAACTCCTGGAGCTTGAGCGCCACCGGGTCAAGGCGGCTCAGCTCGATGCGGTTCTGCGGGAACGGATCGCGGACTGTCCGTCCGGCCACGCTGCGGCTGCTGAACGGGTCGTAGACCGTGTTACCCAGGATGTCCCGCCCGAGAATGTCCCTCCCCACACTGCCGGTCGCAAGAGCCGCGCTGAAGTCGCCCTGGCGGTAGCCGGCGGCCGGGACGGTGGTATAGGCGCCTGAGCTGGAGCCGCGGGTGAGCGCGTGTTCGAAGCTCAGGTGAAAATACGTACCGTCGCGCCCGTCGTAGAGCCCTGGGATAAGGACCGGGCCGGACAGGCTGGCCGAGTAGTTGTAGTCGCGGTGGCGCGGCTTCACGTGGCGGCCGGCGCCATCGTCAGAGAACGGCAGGCCCGCGTTGAGGGCCTCGTTGCGCAGGTAGGCGGAGACCGCTCCACGAGTCAGGTAACTGCCGGACTTCGTCCTGAGGCGCACGAACCCGCCCGCGCCCTGCCCCGATTCGGCGGCCAGGCTGCCGGTTTGCAGCTTGAATTCGGCCAGGGCGGCCACCGGCGGATGCTGCTCCAGCGTAAGGGACGGATCGGAGGAGTTGGTGATGTCCTGGCCGTCCAGCAGGACCCGGTAAGTGGTCGAAGGGGAGCCGTTGGTCCGCAGGGAAGAATCGCCCGCCGCGCCCGCGACGCCGGTTATGCCGGGCGCGAAGGTCACAAAGTCCAGCGGGTTCCTCACGTGGGGGCGCGGGAGCGGCAGCGCGTCCACCCAGTCTGACGGCACCACGGTGCTGATTTCGGCTCCCTCGGTGGCAAGCAGCGGCTCCTCCAGGCTCGAAGCCATGGTCTCCCCCATCAGGCCCGACTGAAGCAGCACGTCCAGCCGGACCGTCTCCCCGGCCCCGATCCGGAGTCCGCCCTGGACGAACCTGGCATAGCCGGGCGCTGTTACGGTCAGCTCATAGGAGCCGGCCTCCAGTGAGGCGAAGGCGAAAGCCCCGGTCGAGGTGGAACTGGCGCGGTGGCTGCCCCCCCCTCCGGCTTCGCTGAGCACCAGGCGCGCCCTGACAACCGGTCCTCTGGCCGGATCGCTCACCGTGCCGGCCAGCGTGCCCTGGCCACCCTGCCCGAAGGCGGCCGCCACATGCAGAACACAGACCAACAAGGCCTCCACCCGCCGCATTCTTCTATGCTCTCACGCATTGACTGCCGCCTGCCGTGTGTGACAGAATCCGGGCGAGCGGTGGGACCTGCGTTTCAATCTTTGAGGAGAGGCATCTCTATGACACGGATGATGGTGTTGGCGCTGATCGCTCTGGCGCCGCTGGCTGCCGCGGACCAGGGCTGGATTTCGCTGTTCAACGGGAAGGACCTCACAGGCTGGAGGGTGAACGAAAACGAGAGCACCTTCTCAGTCAAGGACGGCGCCATAGTCGCCAGCGGCCCGCGCAGTCATTGTTTCTACGTGGGAGACGTCGGCAACCACGCTTTCACCGAGTTCGAGCTCAGGATCGAAGTCATGACACAGCCCAAGGCCAACGGCGGGATTTACATCCTGACGGACTTCCAGGAAAAGGGCTGGCCTGGTGCCGGCTTCGAGGTGCAGGTGAACAACTCGTTCCCGGGAGACTTCCGTAAGACCGGGAGCCTGTACCAGGTTCAGGACATCAAGGAGCAGCTCGTTAACGACAACGAGTGGTTCACCCAGCACATCATAGTCAAAGGCAACACGATTACGGTGCTGCTGAACGGCAAGGAAATCGTCCGGTGGTCGCAACCGGAGGACTGGGAAGGGATCAAGGGATCTCCCCAGCGGCGTCTCCGGACCGGCACTATCGCCCTGCAAGGGCACGACCCGGGCAGCACCACGCACTACCGGAACATTCAGATCCGGCTGCTCAAGTAGCCGGCAAGGAGGGCGGCATGCAGCGTCGCGTATCTCTCCTGTTCTGGCTGGCCGCAACGCTCTTCGCGGCCAGTCCCCCGAAACCGGTTCCACCCGTGAAGTTCACCGATACCCGCCTCGACAACGGGCTGCGCGTGATCATCAGCGAGGATCACCACGCCCCCATCTACGCCATCGCGGTGAGCTACGGAGTCGGGAGCAAGGATGAACGTCCCGGCCGGACGGGCTTCGCCCACCTGTTCGAACACATGATGTTCAAGGGCTCCGCCAACGTGGGTCCGGGCGAACATTTCCTCCTGGTTTTCACCAACGGCGGGACCATGAACGGCACAACCAGTACCGACCGGACCCTGTACTTCGAGGTTCTGCCGAAGAACCAGCTCGACCTTGGCCTCTTCCTGGAATCAGACCGCATGCGGAGCCTGGCGGTGAATGCGGAGAATCTCGAAAACCAGCGGCAGACAGTGAAGGAGGAGCGGCGGCTGGCCGTCGACAATCAGCCGTATGGCAGGACATCCGACCGCTTCCCTGAACTGGCTTACGACGCCTTCCCTTACAGGCATTCGGTAATCGGCTCGATGGAGGACCTGGACGCGGCGACGGTGGAGGACGTGAAGGAGTTTTTCCGGATCTACTACGCCCCGAATAACGCCGTGCTGGCGCTGGTCGGCGACCTTGACACGGCAGCCACGCTGGCCAAGGTGCGGAAGTACTTTGGCGACATCCCCAGGCAGGAGCCGCCCAAGCCGCCGGACTTCAGCGAGAAGCCGCAGACCGCCGAGCGGCGCGAGCTGATCTATGACAGACTGGCGCGATTGGCCCGGATAGACGTGGGCTACAAGCTGCCGCAGGGCGGCTCGCCGGATTTTGATGCGTTGAGGGCGCTCAACACGATCCTGGCCGCAGGGGAGAGTTCGAGGCTCTACCAGAAAATGGTGAAGGAGAAGGAAGTGGCCGTCGGCGTGAGCGGGGCGCCTGATCAGAGGATCGGTCCAGGTCTCTTCCGGTTCGTGGCCACCATCCCGGCCGGCAAGCCGCCGGAGGACGCCCTGAAGGTCCTGGACGAGGAGATTGCGCGCATGCAGGCGGAGCCCGTCACAGAGAAGGAACTGCTGCGAGCCAGGACGGTCGCGCGTCGCAGCCAGATTTCGCCCCTCACCAGCGTCCTGAGCCGGGCCATCTCCCTGGCCGACGATGCGGTTCTGTTCAACGACCCGGGGCGCATGAACACTGTCGAACGGCGAATCGCCGCGGTCACGGCGGACCAGGTCCGGCAGGTGGCCGCGAAGTACCTGCGGCCGGAGAACCGCACCGTAATAATCACGGTGCCTGCCGGGGCCAAGGCAGGGGCGGAATAGGAGGAGCACATGCCAGGCTTCAACACAACCGCGCCTCGTTTTCTGCTGGCCATGCTTCTGGCGCTGCCCGTGGCGGCGCAGCAGACTCAGCAGCAGACTTCGCTGTCGGGAGTCACCCGCCTCAACAAGGCGCCTGTCTCGGCCGAGGTGTTGCGCGTGAAGCTCCCGCGCCCGCTGGAGGGCAGGCTATCTAACGGCCTGCGGGTTTTGGTGATCGAGGACCGCCGGGCGCCGACTTTTTCGCTCAGCCTGCTCATGAGGGCCGCCAGCCTCAACGAGCCTCCTGAGTTTCAGGGAGTAGTGGCGGGCGCGACCGCCGCCGTGCTGCGCCTGGGCACCAGGACGCGCAACGCCAGGGAAATCGCAGAGACGCTGGCGGAACTGGGCGGCTCGCTGGGCGTGGGCACGTCGTTCGGCTCGCAGTTCACGAGCGTCAGCCTGAGCGGATTGACGGAGAACCTGGACGCCCTGCTGGAACTGGGTGCGGACGTGCTCTTCAATCCCAGCTTTCCGCAGCCGGAACTGGACAACCTGGTGCAACGGCAGTTGAGCGCCCTCATCGCCGCCCGCACGCAGCCGTCTTTCCTGGCGAGTGAACGCATGCTGGCGGTGCTCTATCCGAAGGACGCCCGGAAGGTGGCGGCGCCGTCGGAGGAAGCGTTGAAGAAGCTCACGCGGCAGCACCTGATCGACTTCTACAACACTCACTACAAGCCGGATGGCGGCCTGATCGGGGTGGCCGGGGACGTCACGCTTAAGGACATCGTGGCCCGGCTTGAGAGAGTGTTCGGCGGGTGGAGGGGCACGCCGCCGGAACCGCCCAAGCTCCCGCTGGAAAGGCCGATCAAGGAGCGCAAGGTGTTTCTGATCCACCGGCCGGATTCGGTGCAGACCTATCTCCTGGTGGCCAACCGCGCCATCGGGAGGAAGGACCCGGACTACATCGCCTGTATGTTGATGAACCAGGTGCTGGGCTCCGGCCCCGCCTCCAGGCTGTTCCGTAACATACGGGAAGAAAAGGGCTTCACCTACGGGATTTCGAGCGGGTTTTCCGCCTCGCACTACTTCAACGATTTCATGGCGAGCACCTCGGTCCGCACGGAGGTGACCGCGGCGGCGCTGGAAGAACTGCTGAAGGAATTCCGCGACATGCGGGACCGCCTCGCGCCTGCTGATGAACTGGACGGCGCCAAGAGGGCCATGGTGGGGAGCTTCGCCATGTCGCTCGAAAGCTCCTCGGGACTGCTCAGCCGGGCGATTCTGCTCAGGGAACACGGCTTCCCGGCGGACTACTGGGACAAGTACCCGGAAGCGCTCACCAGGTTGTCGGCGCAGCAGGTGCGCGAGGTTGCCCGCAAGTATGTTCCCCTGGACAACATCCAGATTGTGGCCGTGGGCGACGCGGACAAGATCCGTGACGAATTGAAGAAGTTCGGCCCGGTTGAGGAGTACTCCGCGGACGGCAAGCCCAGAGGGGCCGCCGTCAAGTGAAACAATGAAAGGGAGGGTACGGGTCATGAGGACACACACAGTCGTCCTCGCCGGCGCCGCCGCACTGGCGGTGCTCGCCGTTTCAGTTTCGCGGGCGCAGCTGCCGCCCGCTCCTGCGCCAGTGAAGGTGCAGCAGCCGGGGCCGCCCAGCCCCCAGATTCACCCTGACCGGACAGCGACAATCAGCCTCTACGCCCCCAAAGCGGCCGAGGTGCTGCTGAACGGCGATTGGGGGAACGGTATGCCCCCCAAGCCCATCTCGATGACCAGGGACGCCGAGGGGGTATGGACCGTGAAGGTGGGCCCGCTGGCGCCGGAAATGTGGGGGTACACTTTCAGCGTGGACGGCGTCAGGACGCTGGATCCGAGGAATTCCAACACCAAGCGTGACGGGGCGCGCTACGACAACATTCTGTTGATCCCTGGACCTGAGTCCGAACTCTACGAACTGAAGAACGTCCCCCATGGAACGGTGTCCGCGGTCTGGTATCCTTCGCCCACGCTCAAGATGGACGCCCGGCGCGCGTACGTTTACACGCCTCCCGGGTATGAGACCAGCAACCAGCGGTATCCGGTGCTCTATCTGCTGCACGGAGGCGGCGGGGACGAAGACGCCTGGAACACGCTGGGCCGGACCAGCATGATCATGGACAACCTGATCGCGCAGGGCAAAGCCAGGCCCTTCATCGTGGTGATGCCGAACGGCAACGCCAACCAGAGCGTGTCCCAGGGCTACGCGCTTGGAGCGCCTCCGGCCGCGCCCGTTATTGGAGCCCGCGCCGGACCGGTTCCGGGAGCCCCGGCGGCGCCTCAGCCGGACGCTCCCGTGGCAACCCAACCGTTCCCGGAGAGCCTGGTGAAGGACATCATCCCCTTCATCGAGAAGCGTTACCGCGTGATCGCCAACAGGGACAGCCGGGCGATCGCGGGGCTCTCGATGGGCGGGGGCCACACGCTGGCGGCAACCATGAATCATCCCGGGGTATTCGGCTACATCGGAGTGCTAAGCTCCGGAGCGCGCGGCATAGGTCCGGCTTTCGAGAAACAGCTCCAGGCGGTCAAGGCCGGCGGCGTCAGACTCTACTACGTCGGCTGCGGGCTGAAGGACACCGGGCCCATGGAACGCTCCAGGGATCTGGTCGCCGTCCTGAACAAGCACGACATTAAGAACGTCCTCAAGGAGACTCCAGGCGCGCACACGTGGTTCACCTGGCGCATCCTGTTGAGCGACTTCGCCCAGCTGTTCTTCAAGTAGGCGGCCCAGGCGCGGCAAGCTGAAGGCGGGTGTAACGCGGGCGCCGCCCCGGGCGTCCAAGAAGCCGGAGAGGAGCCAGTTATGCGCGCAGGCGGATTCAGGTTGCCTGGAGCATTGGCGCTGCTCGCGATGACGGCAGGCGCGGGGTTCTCACAGGCCGTCATCTCCACCCAGGCAGGGCTTATCAACTTCACCCAGGAGGGTGTTCGCCTCAACAACCAGGCGATCGAGCAGAAGAGCGGCCAACTTCAGCAGATGCGGGAGGGGGATGTGCTCAGCACCGCCCGCGGCCTGGCTGAGGTGTTGCTCACGCCCGGCGTCTTCCTCCGCGCCGGAGGCTGGACTTCCTTCCGGCTGGTCTCAAGCCGGCTGGCGGACGCCAGGGTTCAGCTCACCTCCGGAGTTGTGATCCTGGAGGCGGCGCAACTGGACAAGGACAACTCCGTCACACTCTCCTTCCCCGATGGGGAGGTCTCCATTCTGAAGCGCGGCATCTACCGCTTGGACGCGAATCCTCCCGTGGCCCGGGTCTTTGACGGCAAGTTGCTGATCCGCTCGGGGGGCCGCCAGGTCGAGATCGGCAAGGGGAAGGCGGCGGCCGTGGACGGGACGCTGGCCGTCAGCAGTTTTGACCGGAAGCGGAGCGACTGGCTCGACCTGTGGAGCCGGGAACGCGCGGTTTACCTGGCGCGTTTGAACCGATCAACCGCCTATTCGCTCAGCGATCAGAGAGGATCCATCAGGACCAGCGGCTGGATATGGGACCCGATCTACAGCACCTTCACCTTCCTGCCGGGCCGCAACTACCAATATTGCAGTTGGTACGGATCCTGCTGGTACAGCCCGTTGCGGATTTATTACGCCAGCGCGCCGGCCGTTACCGCCGGCGACGGCGGCTGGTCCGCCGGCCGTGGCGGCGGAGGGGGCGGGTCCGGATCGAGCATATCGGCGGGCACGTATTCCTCGAGTTCGCCGGGCGCTACCGGTACGGTGTCGCGGGAGACTCCCACCGCTCCCAGTTCAGCCCCCGCGCCTTCACGCGGCGGCGGCCGCTCGGACCCGTGAGGCCCCTGGCAGCGGCTTGCGCATTCCACGCTCCGGTACGGTAACCTCTATAGGAGTACCACTATGGCGAGGAACGTGGATGGCGAGTTCGAAGTGCTGCTGGGCAACAAGCAGTTGCTCAGCGTCTTTTTCATCGTCCTCATCCTGATGGCGGTGTTCTTCACCATGGGGTACGTGTTGGGAAGGGACTCGGCATACCGCGGAGTGGCCTCCGCGCCCGTGGCCGCCAAACCCGCGGCCTCCCCACAGGGCCAGCCGGGTGGTTCCTCCGGGACTTCTCCCCGGCCTGAGACGCCGCCGGTGCTGCCGCCGGAAGACGAAACGAGGACCGGCACGCAGCCGCAGCAGCAATTGCCGGCAGCCGAACCGGCAAGGCCCGCGCAGCCGGCCGCGCCGGAGGCGGGGCAGGTGTTTTTGCAGGCCACAGCCGGCAAGCGCGTCGACGCCGAGTTGGTGGCGAGCGTCCTCAGGAAGAAGGGCTTCCCGGTTGTGCTGGCGCCGGGCCCGGCCGACGACGTCTTCCGCGTCCTGGTGGGACCGTACGAGGACGACCAGGCACAGAGGAAGAGCCGCTCGGAACTGGAAGCGGCCGGCTTCAAGCCCTTCACGCGGCGGTACTGAGCCTTGCTGAGACTGCCGTTTCGCCCCCCCGACAGTGTACTGAACGCGTTGCTCGCCTTCGCAACCGGAGGGATGCTCATCCTGGCCTTCCCCCGCTTCAACTTCACGTACCTGGCCGCGGTGGCTCTCGCTCCGCTGCTGGTAGCCCTGGCACGCGAGCCCCGGCCGTTGGGGCGGTTTTTGCTCGGCTGGCTGGCAGGCATCGTCTCCTGGTTCGGCGTCTGCTATTGGATCCAGTTCGTGTTGGAGGCCCACGGGGCGATGGGCGCACTCGGGAGCTGGGGCTCGTTTCTCCTGTTCTGCCTGGCCAAGGGGCTGCACACGGCCGTGTTCGCGGTGGCGGCGGGCGCCGTGATGCGGCGAGCGTACGCCGCGCCCGCGGTGGCGGCCATGTGGGTGGCCGTGGAGTGGACACACGCGCCGCTGGGCTTCGCCTGGCTGGCCCTGGGCAACGCCGGAGCCAGCATGAGCGTGCCGATGAAGCTGGCTCCGTATACCGGCGTGTACGGACTGTCCTTCGCCTTCGCCCTGATGAGCGCGGTGGTGGCGACCGTGGTGATGGGGCGGCGCCGGCGGGAGATGGCGTGGGTGGGGGCCCTGCTGCTGCTATACCTGCTGCCCGCTCTGCCGGCGGCACGAAGCGGAACGGAGCGCGCCGTGCTGGTGCAGCCGAACCTGCCCCAGACACACGAGTGGACCTGGAGCGACCTCGCCAAGGCGAGAGTCGAACTGGCTGCGTTGTCGCTCCAGACCTCCCTGCGCGGCGACGGGACTGCCCCGCGCCTGCTGGTCTGGCCGGAAGTTCCGGCCCCGTTCGTCTGGGACGGCGACGCCGAGTTCCGCGATCAGATGGCCCGGCTGGCCCGGGCGGCGCGCACAACCCTCGTCTTCGGCGTGGTGGCGCACAACTCGGATGGAGAGCCCCTCAACTCCGCGGTGCTGCTTGGTCCGGACGGCCGCGAGGTGGGCCGGTACGACAAGATGAACCTGGTGCCGTTCGGCGAGTTCGTGCCGCCCGGGTTGGGCTTCGTCAACCGCATCACGCAGTCGGCCGGTGATTTTCGGCCCGGAACGAACCTGGAGGCGTTTCCATCCGGCGATCGCCGGATCGGGACGTTCATCTGCTACGAGGCCGCGCTCCCAGGCTTCGTGCGCCGTTTCACGGAGGCAGGGGCGGAGGTCTTCGTTAATATCTCCAACGACGGCTACTTCGGCCGCAGCGCCGCGCGCGAGCAGCATCTGAGCCTGGTCCGCATGCGGGCGGCCGAGAACAGCCGCTGGATTCTCCGCTCCACAAACGACGGCATAACCGTGGTGGTCGACCCGGCGGGCCGCCTGACGGACTACACGCCGCCTTACCGGCGGGAGGCGCTGGACACCCGCTTCTCTTTCACCGGCGAAAGGACGCTTTATTCCCGTTTCGGTGACTGGTTTCCGCTGATCTGCGCGATTGCGGCGGCGGCGGCGTTCATTCCGCGCCGCCGGCGCGCGGCCTAGTGTCCGGAGTCAGAGGTCCGCAGGCCTGCAAGCCCGCTCCCTCACGGTCGCGGTTCTGTGCAACACCTCGAAAGCACAGAACCGCGCGCGTCCGCAAGCGGGCGCATTTGTTCAGCGCGCTTCGGCCAGCAGCGCCAGCGGCTACTTCTGCACCTTCGCGTACTTGCGCTGGAAGCGGTCGATGCGCCCCGCCGTATCGATCAGCTTCTGCCGGCCCGTGAAGAACGGGTGACAGTTGGAGCAGATCTCCACGCGCATGTCGCCCTTGTGAGTGGACCGGCTGCGGAAGCTGTACCCGCAGGCGCAGATAATGTTGATCTCGTTGTAGGCGGGGTGAATCCCGGCTTTCATTGCGGACGGATCCCTTTCGATGTTGCGTTGAATTTTCAGTCTAGCACGCGCGGCATGGAAGAGTGGCGGTCCGGAGCTGCCAGCCACTGGCGCGCGGGTTCGCCAGAAGCTGCTGCCGGTCTGAGGCGCCCGGGCTGCCGGCCCGTCGCAGCATAATGAAGAAAAAAAGGGTGAGGGCCTGCGCCCCCACCCCTTGAGTTTCCGTCTTTGTGCCTTCGTGTCTTTGTGGCGAGCCGTTCCCTTATGCCGTGCGCATGGTTTCGGACTTGTCGCCGGCCAGGGCTGCCTGGGCGGCCGCCAGCCGGGCGATGGGCACGCGGTAGGGAGAGCAGGAAACGTAGTCCATGCCTACCCGGAAGCAGAACTCCACGCTGCTGGGCTCGCCGCCATGCTCGCCGCAGATGCCGATCTCCAGGTCCGGTCGGGCCGAACGGCCGCGCTTCACGGCGATTTCCACGAGCTGGCCCACGCCTTCCTGGTCCAGCACCGCGAACGGGTCGGCCTTGAAGATCTTCTTGTTCTCGTAATCCTTGGAGAACTTGACATAGTCGTCGCGGGACAGGCCCATGGCGGTCTGCGTCAGGTCGTTGGTGCCGAAGCTGAAGAACTCCGCCTCGCTCGCCACCTTGTCCGCCGTCAGCGCCGCGCGCGGGATCTCGATCATGGTGCCGATCATGTACTCCTGCTTCTTCATCCCGGCTTTCTCGAGGACCTCCTCGGCCACGCGCTTCACGATCGCCTTCTGGTCGGCGAGTTCCTCCACTCCGCCGATCAGCGGGATCATTACCTCGGGGATCACCTTCTTGCCCTTCTTGGCCACCTGCACGACGGCCTCGAAGATGGCGCGCGCCTGCATCTCGGTTATCTCCGGGTAGGTGATGCCGAGCCGGCAGCCGCGGTGCCCCAGCATGGGGTTGAACTCGTGAAGCTGCTCGACGCGGTGCAGCAGCGCCGACAGCCCCTTCTTGAGCTCGGCGACCTTCATGCCGTACTTCTCGGCCATGGCCTTCTTCTCCTTGGCCGAAGCGTGCGGCAGACGGGCCACGTCCACCATCAGATCCTCGCGCTTGGGAACGAACTCGTGCAGCGGCGGGTCAAGCGTGCGGATGACCACCGGGAAGCCGTCCATCACCTCGAACAGCCCGGCGAAGTCCTTGCGCTGGAGAGGCAGCAGCTTGGCGAGCGCCTTGCGGCGGCTCTTCTCGTCCACGGCCAGGATCATGGCCTGCACGTGCTCAATGCGGCCGGGGCCGAAGAACATGTGCTCGGTGCGGCACAGGCCGATGCCGGCGGCGCCGAACTTGCGGGCGACCTTGGCGTCGCGCGGGATGTCGGCGTTGGCGCGCACCCCGAACTTGCCGCGGAACTCGTCGGTCCAGCTCATGAACTTGGCCAGCGCGCCGCTGGACGGATCGGGCTCGACCGTGTTGGCCTGTCCGGCGAAGACCTGGCCCGTGGTGCCGTCCAGCGACAGCCAGTCGCCTTCCTTCAGAACGATGCTGGTGCCCCGGACACTCAACTGGAGCCGGTCCTCCTCGACGTGAAGCTCCTCTGCGCCGGCCACGCAGGGCGTGCCCATGCCGCGCGCCACCACCGCCGCATGGCTGGTCATTCCGCCGCGGGCGGTGAGAATGCCCTTGGCGACTTCCATTCCGTGAATGTCGTCCGGCACGGTTTCTTTGCGGACCAGGATGACCGGGTGCTTCGGGGCGGCCTCCACGGCATGGTCGGCCGTGAAGACGATCCTGCCGACGGCGGCGCCGGGCGAGGCGGGCAGCCCGGTGGCCAGCAGCTTGAGCGTCTTCTTGGACGCCGGCTCGAGCACCGGGTGCAGCAACTGGTCGAGCTGCGTCGGCTCGACGCGCATGACGGCCTCTTCCTTGCTGATGAGGCCCTCTTCGACCATTTCCACCGCGATGCGGACGGCGGCCGGACCCGTGCGCTTGCCGTTGCGGGTCTGGAGCATGTACAGCTTGCCTTCCTGGATGGTGAACTCGAAGTCCTGAATGTCCCGGTAGTGCTTCTCCAGATTGGAGGTGATCTGGTGAAGCTGGGTGTAGACCTTGGGCATCAGGCTCTTAAGCTCGGAGATAGGCTTGGGCGTGCGGATGCCGGCCACCACGTCCTCGCCCTGCGCGTTGACCAGGAATTCGCCGTAGAACATCTTCTCGCCGCTGGCCGGGTTGCGGGTGAAGCCCACGCCGGTGGCAGAGGTGTCGCCCATATTGCCGAACACCATGGCCTGCACGTTGACCGCGGTGCCCAGGTTGTCGGCGATCTTGTTCATCTTGCGGTAGTGGCCGGCGCGGGGGTTCCACCAGGAGCGGAACACGGCGTTGCGGGCCATAACGAGCTGCTCGCCGGCGTCCTGCGGAAACGCCTGTCCGGTCTTCTTCTGCACCAGGCTCTTGTAATCGGCGATGACGGCCTTCAGGTCAGCGGCGGTCAGGTCGGTGTCGAGCTTCGCCTTGACCTTCTTCTTGCGGGCCTCGAACAGGTGCTCGAACTGGTCCTTGGGGATTTCAAGCACCACGTTGCCGAACATCTGGATGAAGCGGCGGTAGCAGTCGTAGGCGAAGCGCGCGTTGCCGCTCTTGGCCGCCAGCGCCTCAGTGGTCTTGTCGTTGAGGCCGAGGTTCAGCACCGTGTCCATCATGCCGGGCATCGAGAACTTCGCGCCCGAGCGCACGCTTACCAGCAGCGGGTTCGTCGCGTCGCCCAGTTTCTGCCCCATCGCGGCTTCCAGACCCGCCAGGGCGGACTTTACCTCGGCTTCGATCGCGGCCGGGACTTTCCGGTCGTTCTTGAAGTAGATATTGCACACTTCGGTCGAGATCGTGAATCCGGGTGGAACGGGCACGCCCGCTCGGCACATTTCCGCCAGCCCGGCCCCCTTGCCGCCCAGAGTGTCTTTCATGCCTCCGTGCCCGTCGGCTGTGCCTCCGCCGAAGGCGTACACATACTTCGTCATAGCGTTCCTATTCTCCTTGGTAAGTTCAATTGGCTTGAGTTACGATTTCCGAAAAGTCGGCGATTGCCGAAAACTCCGTCAACAGATTGTGCAGCAGGGTCAGACGGTTGTGCCGCACGCCGCCGTCCTGAGCGTTGACCAGGACCTTGTCGAAGAACAGGTCCACGGCGGGCCGCAGTCCCGCGATATGCTCCAGCTTCCGCTGGTAGGTCTGACTCTCCTCCACGGCCAGCCGGACCGCGTTGAAGTCCGCGTGGAGCGCGCGCTCCGGTCCTTCTTCCAGAAGCGGCTCGCTCACCGGCCCGCCCCCGGTGAAGCCGGCCTGCCTGAGTATGTTACGGATGCGCTTGAAGCTGGCCGCCAGCGGCTCGAAGTTCTCCGTAGGCCTCACGGCCTGAATGGCCGAGAGCCGGCTCGCTGCGTCCGCCAGGTCGTCCCAGCCCGAAGCCAGCACGGCGTTAACCTCGTCGTACCTGAATCCCCGGACATCACGGAAGTAATACCGCACGCGGTCCAGGAAGAACTCCCTAAGTTCCGCGCTGTCCCCCAGCAGCCTCCCGAGCCCCAGGGGCATATTCCCTTCGGCCAGGATCCTCACCACTCCCTGCGCCGCGCGCCGCAGCCCGAAGGGGTCCTTGGATCCGCTCGGGACCAGGCCGATTCGGAAGCATCCACGCAGGGTGTCCAATTTGTCGGCGAGCGACACCAGGCGCCCCTCTCCGGTCGAGGGGATCTTGTCTTCCATGCTCGCCGGCTTGTAGTGGTCGTAAATGGCCCGCCATGCCTCGGGCGGCTCGCCCTGCGCCCGCGCGTACAAACCTCCGATGACACCCTGAAGCTCGGTGAACTCTTTGACCATATCGGTGGTCAGGTCGCACTTGCACAGCAGAGCCGCGCGCTGGGCGTGCTCGCTGCCGCCCAGTTCCTTGACCAGGGCCGCCACGCGGCGCGTCTTGTCGCCATAGGAGCCGAGTTGAGCCTGCCAGGTCACATTGTCCAGGTCGGCGAGACGCTCGGCGAGCTTCCGCTTCTGGTCCATGACCCAGAAAAAGCTGGCGTCGTTGAAGCGCGCCCGCAGCACCCTCTCGTTGCCCTGCCGGACCAGCCCATCGGGATCGTCCAGCGTGTTCATGACCGCCATGAAGCAGGGCGCCAGGGTTTCGTCCTCGTTGTAAATCGAGAAGTACCTCTGGTGGTGCCGCATGACGGTGACCAGCACCTCTTCGGGCAGCGCCAGGAACTGCTCGTCGAATCCGCCGACGATGGTGGCCGGATACTCCGTCAGGTGGGTCAGCGTGTCGAGCAGGGCGGCGTCGGGACGCACGTAGACGCCGCGGGCTTCAAACAGGGCGTCGGCCTGGCTCTGGATCGTCAGCCGCCGCTCCCAGGCGGGCAGCATCACCCAGTTGGCCCTGAGCCGGCTGGTGTAGTTCTCGATCGTCACCCGGATCTTCTGGCTGCCCAGTTGCCGGTGGCCGCGCGTCGTGTTGCCAGACTTCACCCCGGCCAGCTCGAAGGGGACCACCCTGGAGCCCAGCAGCGCCACAATCCAGCGGATGGGGCGTATGAAACGCGGGCCGCCCTTCCCGGTCCAGTACATTGTCTTGGGGAAGTAGATCTTGAGGATCAGATCCGCCAGGTTGGAGGCCAGAATGTCCAGCGTGGCGCGTCCGGCCACCTTCTTTCTGTACGCCAGGTACTCGCCCTTGGGCGTCTTCACCCTCTTCAGCGCGGCTGGCTCGACGCCCAACTTCCGGGCGAAACCGGCGGCCGCGCCCTCGCCAGCGGACGTGGGCGGGCCGGTGACCAGTTCCACGGCCGGCGGCTGCCGCCGCGGAAGCCCCTCGGCCTTCAGAACCAGGCGGCGCGGCGTGCTCTCCAGCATGGTGACCTTGCCGTCCAGCCGGTTGTCCTTGAGCAGGCCCTCGAACAGCTCGCCCAGGTGTTTCAGGGCGGGCGGGATCATCCAGTCCGGGATTTCCTCGGTCCCGATTTCGAGCAGGAAAGGGAGCGCCTTCATGCCGCCGCCTCCTGCGAGCACTGATCCATCCAGGCTTGCGCCACTCCCACCGCCAGCTTCCGGACCCTGGCGATGACGCCCACCCGCTCGGTGACGCTGATGGCGCCGCGGCTGTCAAGCAGGTTGAACAGGTGCGAGCACTTCAGCACGTGGTCGTAGGCGGCCAGGACGGGGAACCTGTGTTTCTGCGGGTAATCGGGGTAGGCCGCCAGGAGCCGGCGGCACTCCTTTTCATGCAGTTCGAACAACTGCCACAGCGTCGGGACGTCCGCCATCTCGAAGTTGTAGACCGAGAATTGCAGCTCCTCGGCCAGCCGCACGTCGCCGTAGGTGACGCCCGGCGCCCACTGGATGTCGAACACGCTCGCGGCGCCTTGCAAAAAGGCGGTCAGCCGCTCCAGGCCGTAGGTCAGCTCGGCCGGCACCAGGTCCAGGTCCACGCCGCCGCACTGCTGGAAGTAGGTGAACTGGGTGATCTCCAGGCCGTCCAGCATCACCTGCCAGCCGATGCCCCAGGCCCCCAGCGTCGGCGACTCCCAGTTGTCTTCCTCAAACTTGATGTCGTGCTTGCCGAGGTCGATGCCGATGGCCCCGAGGCTTCCCAGGTACTGGTCCATGATGTCGTCGGGCGACGGCTTCAGGATGACCTGCAATTGCGAGTGCTTGTAAAGGCGGTTGGGGTTGGCGGCGTAGCGGCCGTCGGCGGGCCGCCGGCTGGGCTGCACGTAGGCCACGTTGTAGGGCTTCGGGCCTAGCACGCGCAGAAACGTCTCCGGGCACATGGTGCCCGCGCCGACTTCGACGTCGTACGGCTCCTGCACTACACAGCCGCGCTCGGCCCAGTAGTTCTTGAGCTTGAAAAGGACCTGCTGGAATGAGTCCATCAGAGAGCTTCCAGAATCGGGACGGTCACCAGGCGGCGCTCGACGTGGGTTTCAATCTCCCCGACAAGGAAGCGCCGCAGGTCCGAGGCTGTCTCCCTCGTCCAGGTTCGAGGCGTCAGTTCTTTAATAGGCTTGTTCAGCATCTCATCCGCCAGCGCCAAGGACTCCTGGCCGACCCGCAAGCCGGGCAGAAAGCCAGACAGCCTCACCGCCCACAGCGTGAAGTAAGCCACCGCCGGCCACAGGCCCGGGCTGCGGGACGTCCTCAAATAATCCAGAACCGCCACCAGCAGCCGGAAGAAGCGTTCGCTCTGCTCGGCCGGAGCCAGGAGCTGCTCGGCGACCTCCGCCACGTAATCCAGGGCCACCGCCGTTGCGTAGTCTGATTGCAGCTCGAAGACGGAGCGAATCAGCTCGCAGGAATCCAGGCTCACCAGCTCCCGGTTTTCGCGCTGGAAGTAGGCCGCCCGCACGTGGGAGAGCCTCTCCAGCCCGGCGCCAAAACCGCTCTTGGGCCGCCGGGCGTACCTGGCGACCCCCCGCAACTTGCCCTGGTCCCGCGTCAGGAAACTCACTACCACATCCGCTTCCCGATATGGATACGTTCGCAGGATTAATGACTCGCTCACCCGGGCCGGCATTTCGGCGAGAGGCGGTAAGACCTAATGTAGCACAGCGGCGCCGCGGCTAGGGCGCCGCCGGATAACCCACGGTCTGGACGTAGATGATGTGCTGGTCTGGCCGGAGCTTCAGGGTCTGACTCATCTCCTTCGCGTCCGGAATGGAGCCGCGGAACCAGGCGCCCAGCCCCTCGGACGCCGCAAAAAGATACACGTTCTGTCCGATGAAGCCCGCGTTGATGTTCGAGTAACCCGGCTCGGGGCTCGACCGCCCGGGCATGGTGGCCTTGGCGAGATCCGAAACATAGATGATCGTCACCGCGGCCTTGGCCGCCGCCGCCGGCCCGGTCTTGGCGCGGATGTCGCCGCTCAGGATCCTCCGCAGCCGGTGTGGCTCCGCCTCGTACGCGTAGGCCCCGTCCGGCAGCGCAACGTAGAGGTCGATCTCCTGCCGGTTCATGGCCGAGGGGGCCGTCCGGCCGAGTCCCGGCCGGTCCGCTTGCGGCCGGTTCACCCCGAAAGCCGCCCAGAGAAGATCCGACAGCTGTTGGGGGGACAACGTCCTGTCGCTGAATTCGCGCGTGGTCTTCCGCTCGGCGAGCGCCCGCATGAGGGGCTTGCCCGCGTCCATGCGGGCCTTGGGCAGCGTTACAAACTCAGATTGGGCATGGCCCGGCGCCGCAACGAAACAGGCG
The DNA here is from genome assembly GCA_037440765.1 of Solibacteraceae bacterium. Lineage (GTDB taxonomy): Bacteria > Acidobacteriota > Terriglobia > Bryobacterales > Bryobacteraceae > DTKY01. Next base: position 4,718 of record JBBITL010000034.1, on the reverse strand, counting down.
GCGAGGGCCACGGCGGCAGCACTCTTGGCGGGAAAACGAAAAAAGGATCTGATCATCATCGATTAGCGATTTTAGCACTTCCCGGAGTCTCGCCCGGCCGCCCCGCCCTTAGAATGGTGAGGTGGGTTCCGTCCGGTTCGAGATTGTGGCTGAGTGCCCGGTGACGGGCGCGCGCGCCGGCCTGCTTCACACCCCGCACGGCGTGGTCGAAACCCCCGTGTTCATGCCCGTGGGAACGCAGGCCACGGTCAAGGGGCTGAGCCCGCGTGAACTGGCCGGGGATCTCGGCGCCAGGATTGTTCTGGCGAACACGTACCACCTCTACTTGCGGCCCGGGCACGAGACCATACGGCGGCTGGGAGGGCTGCACGGCTTCATGAACTGGGACCGGGCCATTCTGACCGACTCGGGCGGCTTCCAGGTCTTCAGCCTGAGAACCCTGAGCAGAGTCACCGACGAGGGCGTCCTGTTCCGCTCACACCTGAACGGAGACCAGCACCTGTTCACGCCGGCCTCCACGGTCGACGTCCAACTGGCGCTCGGCAGCGACATCATCATGACGCTGGACGAGTGCCTGGAGTACCCGGCCTCGCACGAGGCCGCCCGCCGGTCGGTGCGGCGCACGGTTAGCTGGGCGCAGGCGTCATTTGAGCATTTCCGCCGGCGCGAACAGGCCGCTTCGTCGCTGTTCCCCATCGTGCAGGGATCGATGTTCTCCGGTCTGCGGCGCGAATGCGCGAGCCGGCTCCTGGAGCTTGACGCCGACGGCTACGCCATCGGCGGCTTGTCGGTGGGTGAGCCGCGGGCCCTGAGCCTGGAGATGGTGGAAGCCACGGTTCCACTGCTTCCCCGCGCGCGCCCCCGTTACGTGATGGGAGTGGGCATGCCCGAGGAACTGGCCGAGTACGTGGCCCGTGGGGTGGACATGATGGACTGCGTCATGCCCTCGCGCAACGCGCGCAACGGGTGCCTGTTCACCTCGAGCGGCAGGGTCGTCATCAAGCAGGCCAGGTATAAGGACGATGCGTCCCCGGTGGACGGGAACTGCGGCTGCTACACCTGCCGCCACTTCTCCCGCGCCTACCTGCGGCACCTTTTTCTGTCGGGCGAGATGCTGTTCTCCACCCTGGCGACCCTCCACAATCTGAAGCGCTACCTTGACATTATGAGAGAGCTCAGGCAGGCTATAATGTTTGGTGCTTTCCCGGAGAGCGCGCGGAGGCTGTGCGCCCTGCCGCGCGAGGGGAAGTAGGGAGATTGCCTGCATCTGTCCCCGCTATTGAACCTGAGGGTCAGTGAACGGTTTGCGCTCCAGCAGCCGGCGCAGGCACGAGGCTGATTGTGTTTCCAGGGCTTTTGTTGCAGACTTCCACCCCGTCCAACCCGGTGCTAGGCTTCCTGCCCATCCTGCTGATTTTCGCCATCTTCTATTTTCTCCTGTTCCTGCCCATGCAGCGGCAGAAGAAGCAGCAGCAGAAGATGCTGAAGGAGTTGCAGGCGGGCAGCGTGGTTCTGACCTCGGGCGGCATCGTGGGCACCATCGTTTCCATCGACGGCGATACGATCATACTGCGCGTCAAGCCGGACAGCATCAAGATCCAGATTGCCCGCAGCGCGGTGGCGGCCCTCGTCCCTGAAAAGAAGGGCTGAGCGCCATGGAGAGGAAACTCATAGGCAAAGGCATCACGATCCTGGCTATGGTCGTGATCTGTATTGTGGGGGTCATCGGCCTGCCCAGGAGCGCCTCCGGCCTGAGGGAGAACCTCGCACAGAACATAAAGCTGGGGCTGGACCTGCGAGGCGGAAGCCACCTTCTGCTACAGGTGCAGATACAGGACGCCATGAAGGTGGAGGCCGATCAGACCATGGAGCGGCTGCGAGAGGACCTCCGCAAGGCGAACGTGGAGTTCACCTCCATGGACCGCAGCGATCCGGCCTCGATCCAGGAGGCCGACTCCATCCAAGTGAACGTGCGCGGGGTGCCGGAGGCCAAGTCGGCCGATCTGCGACGCATCGCCAGCGAACGCTACCCTTCATGGACGCTGACGCCGGTGGGGGCCACCGACTACAGGATGAATCTCCGGCCGACGGAACTGCTGGCCATTAAGCACGATACGGTGGAGCGCACCATGCGCACCATCGAGCAGCGGATCAACGGCCTGGGGCTGACCGAGCCCAGCATCCAATTGCACGGCAGAGCGGACGCCGAATACGAGATTCTGGTCCAGCTTCCCGGAGTGGACGATCCGGCGCGCGTTAAGAACCTCATGCAGACGGCCGCCATGCTGGAGATCACCGAGGTGCGCGACGGGCCGTTCTCCAGCTTCGAACAGGCCATGGCCAGACACGGCGGGGTGCTGCCGCTGAACACACGGGTGGTCAGGATGGCTCCGGGCAGATCGGCTGAGCCGAGCTGGTATCTGCTGAATCGCTCCGCGGTGATCACAGGTCGCGATCTGCGCAACGCGCGGCCCGGCCGGGATGAGTTCAATCGCTGGGAAACGAGCTTCACTCTTACGCAGGACGGCGCGCGCCGCTTCGGACGGTTCACGGGAGACAACGTGGGCAGGAGCCTGGCGGTGGTGCTGGACGGCCAGATTCAGAGCGTGGCCACCATCGAGAACCGCATCGAGGACTCCGGCCGGATAACCGGCATCGGCGGAGAGCAGGAGGCCTCGGACCTGGCCCTGGTGTTGCGGGCGGGGTCCCTGCCCGCCGGTGTGATCTACCTGGAGGAGCGGACCATCGGCCCCTCGCTCGGAGCGGATTCGATACGGCAGGGCGTCACGGCCGGGCTGGTCGGGCTGGTGATGGTCATCCTGGTGATGCTGGTCTACTACCGCAAGAGCGGCGTGAACGCCGTGATCGCCCTGCTGCTGAACGGCGTCATCACGCTGGCCGTGCTAGGCTACTTCAACGCGGTCTGGACGCTGCCCGGCATCGCCGGCCTGATTCTAAGCCTGGGCATGGCGGTGGACAGCAACGTACTGATTTTTGAGAGGATCCGGGAAGAGCTGCGGGCCGGCAAGGGGATTCCTTCGGCCGTCAGCTCCGGTTTCGATCGCGCGTTTCTGACCATCATCGACACGCACGTGACGACCGTTGTGGCCAGCGCTTTCCTCTTTATGTTCGGCACGGGGCCGGTCAAGGGCTTCGCTGTGACGCTGGTGGTCGGACTGGTGGCCAACCTGTTCACGGCTGTTTTCGTCTCAAGGACCATGTTCGACTACTCGCTGTACCGGAATCCCCGCATGGCGGAGCTGAGCATATAGCGCAAGTCGCGGGCAGCAGAAGGCAAAGGGCAGGGATAATGGTGAGATTGTCCCGTGGCGGGTTTGTTTCAACCTCGCCGGAACATTATTGGCGCCGCCGGTGTCTATTCCGGCTGAGCGGCGAAAAGACCGTTTAGATGGAACTCTTCAAGCCGACCAATATCGACTTCCTCAGCAAGCGCTGGCTGGCGCTTGCGGTGTCCGGGGTGTTTATCCTGGGCAGCATCGTCAGCCTCGTTGTAAAGGGAGGCCCGAACTACGGGATCGATTTCCGCGGCGGGACCCTGATGTACGTGAAGTTCGGAGAACAGCCGCCCATCGATCAGATCCGCCGGCTGATCGGCTCGCGGGTGGCGGGCGAAGTCACCGTGACCACGGTCCATGACATCGCCGGCGCTCAGGCCGACGAGGTGGTCATCGGCACGGAACTCAGAGACGAGCGGGAACTGGACGCCGCCCGCCACGCCATCACGCAGACCCTGCAAGAGCAGTTCGGCGCTCCCGCCGGCAGCTTGGACATCAACAACGCCAGCCGCCAGGACATGATCGACCGCCTGCGGGATCCGTTGCAGAGGTCCGGAGCCGGGCTGTCGGACGAGCAATTGGAGAAGCTTGTCGACGATGTGCGGGCCTTCCGGGACAGGAGCCGCTCCGGCCTGCTGGGCAGCGTGGATGAACTGAAGGCCGTGCCCGGGGTGACCCCCGCGGTGCTGGGGGTCTTCAAGCAGGAGATGGCGGCCGGCCGGTTCGCCATCCGGCAGGTGGAGATCGTCGGGCCCAAGGCCGGCGCCGATATGCGGCGCCAGGCCATCCTGGCCACGCTTTACGCCCTGGGCGGGATGCTGGTCTACATCGCGTTCCGCTTCGAGTTCATCGCGGGCGTGGCGGCGGTGCTGGCGATCATCCACGACACGGTCATCACCATAGGCTTCTTCTCCTTCTTCAACCGCGAAATCTCCCTGACCGTGATCGCGGCCCTGCTGACCTTGATCGGCTACTCGATGAACGATAAGATTGTGATCTTTGACCGCGTGCGGGAGAACCTGAAAACCGCGCGGCGGGGTCCCCTGGAGAAGTTGATCAACACGAGCATCAACCAGACGCTGAGCCGCACGGTCCTGACCGCAGGCCCCACACTGTTGTGCACGGTTGCGTTATACGTTCTGGGCGGCCCTGTCCTGAACGGGATTGCGTACGCTCTGTTCATCGGGATCATCGCAGGCACATACTCCTCGGTTTTCGTGGCCAGCTCGATACTGGTATTCTGGGAGGACTTCCGGGAGAAACGGAGACTGGGGGCCCGCGCCGCTGCGGTGGCGGCGAGGGACAAGGAATCGCGCACCGACCTGAGCCGGGGGGCGCAACGGCCCAAGGCTAAGAAAGGGTAGCAAACATGTTCGAACAAACCTTCGTTGACGGGACGGTCAAGACCAAGACTCCGCTCAC
>JBBITL010000033.1:0-45748 GCA_037440765.1 Solibacteraceae bacterium | reverse complement strand
CGTCCCAGGTGGGGTTCCGGACGCCCTCTATTTCGGTGATGCGGTCGCCCTCGCGAAGCCCGGCCTTGGCCGCCGGCGAATCGGGCAGCACGTGGCCGATTGTGGGAATAAGGTCTGCTTCCAGCGGCTTGGGGTACCGGTAGAGGAACATGCCCGCCAGCAGCCCAACGGCGAGGATGATGTTCATGAGCGGTCCGGCGAAGGCGATCAGCAGCCGCTGCCAGCGCGGCTTGGCCGCGAAGGAGCGGGGGTCGTCCTTGCCGCCTTCGCCAGGCTGCTCGCCGGCCATCTTGACGTAACCGCCGAAAGGTATGGCCGAGACGCGGAAATCCGTTTCACCTCTGCGCAGGCCGAACAGGCGGGGACCGAATCCGAAGCTGAACGTCTCCACCCGAACATCGAAAGCGCGCGCTACCAGGTAGTGGCCGAGTTCGTGAACCAGGATCATGACTCCGATCAGAACCAGGAGCCAAAGAACGTTTTCGGCAATCAACATGATGTCTTATCCGGCCGCCACCGGGCCCAGGGCCGCGTGGACTGGGGCGGTCGTCTTCTCACTCTCTATGACGCTGCAAGCCGTCTCCCGGCTTCGCCGGTCTATCTCCAGAACGTCCCCAACGCTGGCCGGAGCACGGCTCTCTACCCGCTGGAGGGTTTCCTCTACTATTCTAGCGATATCCAGGAATGCGATCTCCCCGCGCAGAAACGACTCCACAGCCACCTCATCGGCCGCATTCAGCGTGCATGGGGCCGAGCCGCCGGCATTCTGAGCCTGGTAGGCCAGCCTGAGCAAGGGGAACTTGTCGAGGTCCGGGGGGTGGAACTCCCAGCAGCGCGCCTCGTCCCAGGCTAGCCGCGGGACCACCGCCGCAGAGCGGTCCGGATAGGTCAGCGCGTACTGTATGGGCATGCGCATGTCGGTCGTCGAGATCTGGGCCAGCACGCTGCCGTCGACGTACTCCACCATGGCGTGCACCTTGGATTGGGGGTGGATGACCACCTCCACCTCGGAGGGCGCGAAGCCGAAAAGCCAGCAGGCCTCGATGACCTCGAAGCCCTTGTTCATCATGGTGGCCGAATCAAGGCTGATGCGCTTGCCCATCTTCCATGTTGGATGATTCAGGGCCTCGGCGGGAGTCACCGAACGCAGGTCCTCTAGCGGGGTCCTCCAGAAGGGACCGCCGGAAGCGGTCAGCACCAGCCGCGCCACTTCGTCCCTGCGGCCCGCCCGCAGGCACTGGTGGGCGCCGCTGTGCTCGCTGTCCACCGGGATCAACTCAGAGCCGCTGCGCGCGCAGGCCTCGGTCAGAAGCTGGCCGCTGGCCACCAACAACTCCTTGTTGGCCAGCCCGATGGTCTTGCCGGCGAGGGCCGCGGCGTGCGTCGCCTCAAGTCCGGCGACCCCCACAATGGTGGCCATCACGAATGTAACGCCGGCCGCGGCCGCGGCCTCCACCCGTGCCCGGGCGCCGCTGGCCAGCTCGGGCCATTCGCGCAGCGGCAGTCCGCTTCCCTTGAGCTTTTCCACCAGGCGCGCCAGAGCCTCGTCGGTGGCAACCACCGCCACCCTCGGGCGGAACTCAAGGATCTGGCTTGCCAGCTCCTCGACGTTGTGGCCCGCCACCAGCCCGAAAACCCGGTAGAGGTCCCGGCCCCTCCTTATCACATCCAGCGTGCTCCGCCCGATAGAGCCGGTCGAGCCCAGAATCGTCAGTGTTTTCATCACAACGGGCTCACTGGAGTGCCCCTCTGAATGATAACACCTTCGCCGGGATTCTCAAGGAGTACTTCTTCTCGGGGTGCCGGGGAGGAATTCTTGCTTCAGGGGTCTTTTTGCTAGAGGTTAGTCTCGCTTTGGTGGGAGTTGCCTCCCCGGCTTACTTCTAATATTAGAATATGGATTTGCGGAATGCAAGATAAATTTTTACTTTTTTTGGGATCGCCCGCAAGGCGGTGTGTTTCATGCACATCCGCCGGCTCGCCCTCACCTCAGGAGCTTGAAGCGGCCGTCCGGGAGCAGTTCGTACGTCCGGTGCCGCCAACGGAATCGTTTACCAAAAAAGCCAGCCAGCCAGAACGCAAATGAGGCCAGGTCCTGTACCGGTACCAGGTACCAATGCCTGGCCGTCAGCGGGTCATGTAAAACCCATCCGGCCGCAGCCCAGGCCGCCAAGGCCCGCATAACCGACGCTGCGATCAGCGCCGGCCACCACGACGGGACGGCGCAGACCAGAACCAGGGCCAGGGGAAGGGGGTAGGTGAAGATCTGCCCGATGTAGCCCGCCGGGCGCGACCTGCGAGTGCTGCGGACCCAGCGCAAACGGTGCCGCAAGTTGGCCCGCAGGCCATGGCTTCCGATGTGGTGCTCGACTGCGCAGGACGACAGTTCCACCTCCCAGCCCGACTCGGCCACGAGCTTGCCCAGCGAGAAATCCTCCGCCATGTGGTCCTTGAGCCGGTCCATTCCTCCTATGGCGGCGATCGCGGCGCGGCGGGCCACGATGGTTGGACCGACGGCGAACTTCATCCCCTCGACCAGGCGCGCCGCCAGGACGCCGCTGATGAACTCGGTGTTCATGCCGACGGCTTCGAGCAGGCTCCAGATGCTGCCTCCCCGCTCCGGCACAGCGCGGTAGGGGCAGGTCTCCAGGCCCAGCCGCGGCCCGGCGAACTCGGCGGCCACCACCTTGAGGAAGTCCCGGGTCACGCGGATATCGCTGTCGCTCATGACCAGCAGGTCGTGGCGCGCTTCAGCCATCATGCGGCCCAGGTTGTGCACCTTGGCGTTGGGGCAGGACGTCTCGCCGGTCACGATCAGCCTGGCCTGCACATCCGGGTACTCACGGCGGAGCCGCTCGACCACGGCGGCGGCCGGGTCCTGCTCGGTGTGCACCCCGCACAGCAACTCGAAATCGTTGTAGTCCAGATCGAAGAAGCTGCGCAGGTTCCTTTCCAGCGCGGCCTCGGCCCCGGCCAGAGGCTTCAGAATGCTGACGGGCGGCCCGGCGGACTGACCCTGGCGGCGCGTGCGCAGGTAGTGGCGCGCGGCGTACAACACCATTGCGCAGTAGACCAGCGCCCCGGCCAGCAGCAGCGCCAGGAGCACCGATAACAGGGCCATCGGAACCTACTCAGCGGGCGCTTTGGAATCGATGAGCTGGCGCAACCCGGCCAGGAAGTCCTCCACCGGCCTGGCGCCCTGGTCACCGTGCCTGCGGTTGCGCACCGACACCGACCCGCCTTCCGCCTCCCGGTCGCCTACGATCAGCATGTAGGGGATCTTCTGCAACTGGGCCTCGCGGATCTTCAGGTTGACCTTCTCGCTGCGGTCGTCGACTTCGACGCGCACGCCGGTTTCCTTCAGCCTGCCGGCCACCTGACGGGCGTAATCGGCGTGGCGGTCGGTGATGGGCACAACGACGGCCTGGACCGGGGCCAGCCACACGGGGAACGCGCCCGCATAGTGTTCCAGCAGTATGCCGAAGAAGCGCTCCACGGACCCGTACAGCGCGCGGTGAACCATGAGCGGTTGATGCGCCTTGCCGTCCTCGGCGATGTACTCCAGGTTGAAGCGCTTGGGCAGGTTGAAATCGAACTGCACGGTGGACAACTGCCAGCGCCGCCCGATGGCGTCCACCAGCTTCAAGTCGATCTTGGGCCCGTAGAAGGCGGCCTCGTCGGGCATGAGCTTGACCTTCAGCTTGAGGCGGTCCGCGGCGCGTGTGAGGGCGTTCTCGGCCAGTTTCCACTGGTCGGGGGTTCCGTCGTACTTTCCGCCGCGGCCTTCGTCCCAGGTCGACAGCTCGGCTTCGTACTCCTTGAATCCGTAGGTTTCGAGCACGTCGGTGGCGAAGCCCAGGCAGTTGACGATCTCGTCCTCGATCTGTCCGGGTGTGCAGAAGATGTGGGCGTCGTCCTGGGTGAAGCCGCGCACGCGCATCAGGCCGTGCATTACGCCGGAGCGCTCGTAGCGGTAGACCGTGCCCAGTTCGGCGAGGCGCACCGGCAGGTCGCGGTAACTGCGCAGCTTGTCCTGGTAAATCAGGATGTGGAAGGGGCAGTTCATCGGCTTGAGCTGGTACTCGGCGTCGTCCAGGTTCATCCGGCTGAACATGTTCTCCGCGTAGAAGCCGTAGTGGCCGGAGGTCTTCCACAGGTCCGCCCGCGCCACGTGGGGCGAGTAGACCAGCGAGTAGCCCCGATCTACGCACTGCTGCCGCATCCAGTCCTCCAGGATTCTACGGACCGTGCCTCCCCTGGGGTGGAAAAAAATGAGGCCCGGGCCGGCCAGTTCCTGGATGCTGAACAGGTCGAGCTCCTTGCCGAGCTTGCGGTGGTCGCGCTTCTTGGCCTCCTCCAGCTGGTGCAGGTAGGCTTCCAGGTCCTTCTTGCTGAAGAACGCCGTGCCGTAGATGCGCTGCATCTGGGCGTTCTTCTCGTCGCCGCGCCAGTAGGCGCCGGCGAGCGACAGCACCTTGAAGGCCTTGATGCGGGAGGTGGACGGGACGTGCGGGCCGCGGCAGAAATCGACGAAGCGCGCGCCGAGGGCGTACTCGGTGAACTCATCGCCGGCCCGCTCCTCGATCAGCTCGCACTTCATGTGCTCGCCCATCCCGGCGTACTTTTCCAATCCTTCCGCCTTGGGAGTGACGTGGCGCTCGTAAGGCAAATCGCGCTCCTGCAACTCCCACATCTTGGCCTCGATCTTCTCAAGGTCCTCCGGGGAGAAGGGAGTGTCGCGCTGGAAGTCGTAGTAGAAACCGGTGTCGGTGGCCGGACCGACGCCGAGCCTGGTCTCCGGGAACAGCTCCAGCACGGCCGCCGCCATCAGGTGGGCGGCCGAGTGGCGGTAGACGTCGAGCGCCTCAGGGTCCCTGGAGGTCAGGATCTGGACGGCGGCGTCGGATTCCAGCGGGCGGGCGAGGTCGTACAGTTCTCCGTTGACCCGCGCCACGACGGCATCCTGGGCCAGCCGCTTGCTTATGCTCTCGGCGACGTCTATGGGCCTCACGCCGGCCGGCTCGGTCCGCCGGCTGCCGTCCGGCAGAGTGATGGTGATGCGGCTGCTCATAAAGTCAGATTTTTCAGCGTAGCATAGCCCCGCCGGGACAAGACGTTGTAATGAAGCGGCGGGGATGGGATGATGGGGTCAGCAACAGGCGCAGAATGGCTCAACCCTCAGCTCAGCCGGCGCCGCCGGACGAATCCTCTCTGGTGGCCCGGGCCAAGGCCGGAGAGGCCGAAGCCTTCGCCACGCTGGTAAATCGCTACGAACGAAGGATCTTCCGGCTGGCCAGAAACATCACACAGAATGTAGAGGACGCCGAGGACGTGCTTCAGGATGCGTTCCTGAAGGCCTACGAGCATATCGGCGGCTTCCAGGAGCAGTCCAGGTTCTATACGTGGCTGGTTCGGATCACCGTCAACGAAGCGCTCATGAAGCTGCGCAAGCGCAAGACCGGCAAGGTCTTTTCGTTGGACGAGACCGTGGACACCGGCGAGGAGACCGTAACCCGCGAAATCGCGGTGTGGGATACCCCGGAGCAGCGCTATTCTCAGGAGGAACTGCGGACCATCTTGCAGCAGTCCATAGAGAGCCTCGCGCCCCTGTTCAGGACCGTCTTCATCCTGCGCGACGTCGACGAGCTCTCTACCGAGGAGACCGCTCAAGTTCTCGGCATATCCATACCGGCGGTGAAGAGCCGGCTGTTGCGGGCGCGGCTCCAGCTCCGGGAGAAGTTGACTCGTTATTTCAGACGGAAGACTGACGATGTCTTTGCTTACCTGTAACCAGTTTCTGAACGAGCTCTCCGAGTACCTGGATGATGAGGCCAGGGGGGCGGTCCGGGACGAGCTCGAGCAGCACGTCTCGGAGTGTCCCAACTGCTGGGTGATCGTCGACACCACCAAGAAGACCATCGCCATCTACAAGGGCATGGAGGCTGAGCCCATTCCAGACGCCCTGCGCGGCCGGCTGATGGACGCCCTGAGCAGGCGGACCGGACGGACGCCGGACGCCTGAGCCCGCGCCCGCCCGGCGAATCCGCCCCCCTGTTTCCACGCTACAATCTGGGTCACGGTGAGAGTCCCGCTGCCAGCCCTGGATGCCGCCGCCGGTGCAACCGTCGTCACCCCCACCCGGCGGCTGGCTCGCGTGATCGCGCGCTGGTACGACCGGCGGCAGCGGGAACAGGGACGCGCCCTCTGGGAACAGGCGGACGTTCTCCCCTGGTCCGCCTGGCTCAACAGGCGCTGGCATGAGCATGTTTACGCGGCCGGACGGGACGAGCCGGTGCTGCTCAGCCAGGCTCAGGAGGGAGTCCTCTGGGAGAGAATCATCGAGGCTTCGCCGGAGTCGCCGGGTTTGCTGGACGTCCCCGGCGCGGCGGCAGAAGCGCGCAACGCCTATGCGCTGCTGCACTCCTGGCTGCTGCCGCAGGCTGATCCATCCTTCGCGCTCTTTGAAGACTCCGCGGCGTTCCAGGGCTGGGCGCGCCAGTTCGACCTGGTGTTAGCGGACAACGGCTGGCTGAGCCCGGCCCGCCTGGAAGCGGAGATTGGCCGGCGGGTCGAGCAGGGGGAAATCACGCCCCCCGGGCGGCTGCTCCACGCCGGTTTCGACGAGATGACGCCGGCAGCCGGGCGCCTGCTCGGCGCTCTGCGGGGCGCCGGATGCGTGGTCGAGGAGATCTCCCTTCCACAGGCGCCGGGCCACTCCGCCGTGCGGACGGGATTGCCGGACTGCTTCGAAGAGCTGCGGGCGGCGGCGCGGTGGGCGCGCGCCCGGCTGGAGGCGTCTCCCGAGGCCACCATCGGCGTGGCGGCCGCGGGCCTGAGCGCGGTTCGCAAGATTGCCGAGCGGGTCTTTGAGGAGGCGCTCGCGCCGGACTTCAGGTTTCACATCTCGGCCGGCCCGGCGGTAACCGAGGTCCCGGTTACGGACGCCGCCCTGAGAATCCTGGCCCTTGGCAGCGGCGGGGTGAGCTGCGCGGATGCCGGCTTTCTGCTGCGGTCGCCGTTCATCGCGGGAGCCGAACGGGAGATGGGGCCCCGCGCCATGGCCGACGCCGAGCTTCGCCGCCGGGGCCAACCTGAGGTCAGCCTGACGGCGCTCGTGCGCGCGGCGAACAGGATTGCGCCTGAGATGGCCCGCCGGTTGAGCGGTCTGCGGCGCGCGCTGGCGCCGGTCACGGGCCGGCGCGGCGCGTCCCAGTGGAGCCGCGTGTTCTCCCGCCTGCTGAGCGTGGCCGGCTGGCCAGGCAGCCGGGCGCTGTCGAACCCGGAGCACCGGGCGGTCGACCAATGGCACGATCTGCTCTCCGAGTTCGCGGCGCTCGAAACCGTGGCCGGCCCCATGGGCTACTCCGCGGCCCTGTCGCGTCTTCGCCGCATGGCTGCCGGGTCGCAGTTCGCTCCGGCGGACACACAGGCACGGGTTGAGGTGATGGGGCTTCAGGATGCTGGCTGGCCGTTGTTCGATCACCTGTGGGTGGCCGGACTTGAGGACCGCAACTGGCCCGCGCCGCCCAGGCCCAATCCTTTCCTGCCGCCCTCGCTGCAACGGGCGCGCGGCGTGCCGCACTGCACGGCGGAGCGGGAACTGGCCTACGCCCGGCTGGTGACGCGCCGCCTGCTCGGCGCCGCCGCGGAAGTGGTGGTCAGCTACCCGAAGCGGGAAGGGGACACCGGCCTGCGGCCCAGCCCGCTCATCGGCGAACTGCCTGAGACCGCGCAGCCGGAGCCGGCGATGGCGTCGCACTGGGTGTCCCCGCAACTGGAGCAGATCGAGGACCATTCCGGCCCTCCGCTCGCCGGGGGAGCAGTGCAGAGCGGCGGGGTGGCGGTCATCGAGAAGCAGGCCGCCTGTCCATTCCGTGCCTTCGTGGAGTTCCGCCTCGGAGCGCGGGAGCTGGAAGAACCGGAGGTCGGGTTCAGCCTCCAGGAGCGGGGAACGATGGTGCACTCCGCGCTCGAAATCCTGTGGAGCGAGCTGAAGACGCACTCCGCCTTGACGGAAGCCGGCGCCGGAGAGTTGTCCGCCCTGGTGAGCCGGGCCGTGGAGCAGGCCGTCGCCAGGCAGGCCCGCAGGCGCGGCGCCGGAGGCATGCTGTTTCTCCAGACCCTGGAGCGGCAGAGGATGCAGAGGCTGCTGGAGGAATGGCTGGAGATAGAGCGCGGACGGGGCCCGTTCGAGGTGGTGGCCAGCGAGCGCCGGCGCCGCATCTCGATCGGCGGCCTGGATCTGGACATCAGGGTCGACCGCGTGGACGCTCTCCCCGACGGCCGGCACGTGATCATCGATTACAAGACCGGCCAGGCGGACACAGGGCAGTGGGAAGGCGAGCGTCCGGATGCGCCGCAGCTTCCTCTGTACGCGGCCACTCACACGGCCGAAGTGGGCGCTGTCGCTTTCGCCCGGCTGGCTCGCGGCGAGAGCCGGTTCATCGGGCTGGGTGAAGCGGCGGGAATCCCCAAGCTCACCGACTATCCGGCGTCCACCGGAACGCTCAACATCCACATCAAGGCGTGGCGGGCGGCGATGGAGGGGCTGGCGCGCGAATTTGCGGCGGGCGCCGCGGCAGTGGCGCCCAAACGGCCCGGCACCTGTGAGCGCTGTCCCTTTCCTGCCGTGTGCAGGATCGGGGATCTCCATGCGGAAGGCGAGGAGGACGCCGGTGAGTAGCTCCGCGCCGTTCTATGCCGTCCCCGACGGCGAAGCCCGCCGAGAAGCCCTGGCCGTGGATCGTTCATTTCTGGTCCAGGCGCCGGCGGGCTCGGGCAAGACGGAGTTGCTGATCCAGCGCTTCCTTGCGCTGCTGGCGGCTGTGCAAGCGCCGGAAAGCGTGGTCGCCGTCACCTTCACACGGAAGGCCGCGAGTGAGATGCAGGGCAGGGTTCTGGACGCGCTTGGCCGCGCTGACAGAGGCGAAGCTCCCGAAACGTCGCACGAGCGCGTCTCCTACGAGCTGGCGCTGGCGGCGCTCCAACAGGATCGCAGGATGGGGTGGCGCCTTGCTGAGCACCCCTCGCGGTTGCGCATCCAGACCATTGACGCGCTGTGCGCCTCAATCACGAGGCAGGTGCCGTGGCTGGCGCGGCTGGGCGCGCAGCCGGGCGTGACCGAAGACGCCGAACCACTGTACCTTGAGGCCGCCAGGCGCACACTGGCCCAGATAGAGGAGGACACGCCGTACCGCGCCGCGCTGGCTTCCGTCCTGCTGCACCTGGACAACAACGTGGGCCGCGCTGCCAGGCTGATTGCGTCGATGCTGAACAAGCGCGACCAATGGCTCCCGCTGGTGGCCGCCGGCGACGTCCGCCGCGAGGACCTGGAGGGCGCCATGGCCAACGCGGTCGCCGGCGGACTGACCCGCGTCGAACGCCTCATGACCATGGACCTGCGGCGCGAGGTTGTGGACCTGGCCGGCGGGCAGGACGCCTCCGCCGAGACCCACCCGCCGTGGCTCAGGCTCCTGGAAACCCTGCTGACCGGGGATGGCGAGTGGCGGCGTACAGTCGACAAGCGGCAGGGTTTTCCTTCAAACAGCCCGGAGAAAGCGAGGTGCCTGGCGCTGTTGGGGAGACTGCGGCCGCACGAAGAACTCCGCGAGGCTCTCGTGTCTTTGCGCACCCTGCCGCCCGCGCGGTACGCCGACGGGCAGTGGCGGGTCACGCACGCCCTGTTCGATGTTCTGAAGCTGGCTGTGGCCCATCTCAAGCTGGTCTTCCGTGAGCGGGGCGAAGTTGATTTTTGCGAGGTCGCCGAGCGGGCCCGGGGCGCGCTGGGCCGGATGGATGCGCCCTCGGACCTGGCGCTGGGCCTGGACGCCCGCATTGAGCACCTGCTGGTGGACGAGTTTCAAGACACATCGGTGGCCCAGTTCGAACTGGTCGAGATGCTCACGGCGGGCTGGGAACCGGGCGACGGCAGGACGCTGTTCCTGGTGGGCGATCCGATGCAGTCGATCTACCGCTTCCGGAAGGCGGAAGTCGGGCTGTTCCTGAAGACGGCCGGGGGGACCGTGGGCCGGATCGCGCCGCACTCGCTGCGCCTCTCGGCCAACCACCGCTCGGTGGCCGGGATCGTCCACTGGGTGAACAGGGCCTTCGCACGAGTTTTTCAGGCTTGGGACGACATAGACGCCGGTGCAATTGCCTTCAGCCCCTTCGCTGCCGTGCTCCCCGCCGGGGTGGAGGAGGCGGTCACTGTCCACGCCCTGGGGAGAGGAGAATACGCCAGGGAAGCGGACCTGGTTTCGAGGCTGGTGCAGGAAACCCGCGCTGAGAGCCCCAAGGGTAGCATCGCGATACTGGTGCGGGCCAGAACTCATCTGCCTTGGATCGTCGCCGCCCTGAGGCGCGACGGCCTCCCGTTCCAGGCCATCGACATCGATCCGCTTGGAGAGCGGCCCGCCGTGCGCGACCTGGCGGCGCTGACCCGCGCCATGCTGCACCTGGCCGACAGTCCCGCCTGGCTGGCCATCCTCCGCGCCCCCTGGTGCGGATTGACGCTGGCGGACCTGCACGCGCTGGTCGGACTGGCAGGCCGCCGGGAGGGCTGTTCCACTGCCTGGGATCTGCTGGGCGGCGATCTGGCGGCCCTCTCCCCGGAGGGACGCGAGCGGGCGGGCCGGCTGCGGCGCACAATGGAGACGGCCTTTGCCGGGCGCGGGCGGTTGCCCCTCAGGCGCTGGGTGGAGCGCACCTGGCAGGCGCTGGGCGGGCCGGCCTGCCTTTCCGGGGAGAACGATCTGCAAGACGCCGAAGGCTACCTCGACCTTGTGGAGCGTCACGAGGCGGCGGGCGATCTGGCGGACTCTGGTGGATTCCGGGAGGCCATCGGGAAGCTGTACGCGCGGCCGGACTCCAGCGCCGACGGCAGGCTGCAAGTGCTGACCATACACAAGGCCAAGGGGCTCCAGTTTGACACTGTGATCGTGCCGGGACTGGGCCGCAGGCCGCCGCGTGAGGACTCCCCGCTGTTTCTGGCCGCCGAACGGCCCAGGCCGGACGGGAGCGTCGACCGCCTTATCGCCACCATCCGCGAGACCGGCAGTGAACGGGACCCCCTGTACAGCTACCTCTGGGGACTGGAGAAGAAGAAGAGTCTGCACGAGTCGGGCCGGTTGCTGTACGTGGCGGCCACGCGGGCCGTGCGCCGCCTGCACCTGATCGGTCATGCCCGGCGCTCCGCGGACGGCGCTTTGCGCCCCGAGGGCGGGTCCCTGCTCGAGCGCCTCTGGCCGGGACTCAGCGAGGAGGAGCGGCAGCGGTTCGAACGGGCCGGCGAGCAAGCCGCCGGGACAGTCCCGCCGCGCGGAGTTCCTCTAAGGCGCCTGCCGCTGACGTGGACGGCGCCGTCGCTGCCGGCGCCGGAAGCGGCCGGTGACGCACGTCCCAGCTACCTGTGGGTGGGCGATCAACTCCGCCATGTCGGTACGGTGGTGCACGCGGCGCTCGAACAGATCGCCGCGGGCAGGACGCCCGGGCCGTACAGGTCCGCGCTGGCTAACCTCGGGGTCGTGCCGGCCGAACTCGATGAGGCTGAACGCAGGGTCGAGGAGGCCGTGCGCCGCACGCTTGCCAGCGAGCGGGGGCGCTGGATACTGGCGGCGCACGCCGAGGCCAGGTGCGAGCACCGGATCGCCGGGGCCGTGGACGGCGAGATCGTGCGCGGTACGGTCGACCGGACCTTCATAGATGCGGACGGCGCCCGCTGGATCATCGACTATAAGAGCAGCATGCACGCCGGCGGCAGCCTCGATTTCTTCCTGGACGAGGAGGTGCGCCGCTACCGGCCCCAGCTGGAGCGCTATGCTCGCCTGCTGGCCCACGAAGGGCGGCCCATCCGCATGGGGCTGTATTTTCCTCTTCTGGACGCCTGGCGGGAGATCTAGCGGGCGGATTCCAGCTGTATGCGGCGCTCGCGGTGCCAGCGCAGCCGCATGACGTTCTCCTGGTAGAGGGTGGCCAGCGCCGCCCAGTAGTAGCCCGATGCGAACAGCGCCATGAACGGCAGGGCCAGGTAATTCATGGTGTCGATGGCCCAGTAAATGGTGAACAGGAAGTACGTCCCCATGGCCAGCTCGATGTAAGGCAGCCAGCCGCTCCTGCGCCGGTACCTGGGTTCGGCGGCGGCGGCGCCCGAGGCGCCGATGGCGTACTTGGCCGTGCGCACGAAGCTGCTGCGGATGCCGAACAGCGCCTCCAGCACGGCGCGCGTGTTGATCACCGCCAGCGCCACGCCCGCCGCCAGCAGCGACGGCAGCAGGAAGATGGACCGCTTCCAGGTCTTCCGGCTGAGCTCCCGCTGAGCCACCAGGTAGAAAACCGAGATGGAGAAGAACGAAGCGATCATCAGCGGCAGGTCCACGAACAGCATCTGCCACCATCCGATGTAGAACCTGACTATCATCACCGGCAGCATCAGGCCGGAGACGACCAGCATCAGCGGATACGCGATGTTGGGCGTCAGGTGGAGGAACGCCTCCAGTTTCAGCCGCCAGGGGATTTGCGCGCGCAGGATTTCGGGCAGCAGCTTCTTGGCCGTCTGCGTGAGTCCCTTGGCCCAGCGCGATTGCTGAACCTGGAAGGCGTGCATCTCGACGGGCAGCTCCGAGGGGCAGTCCAGCCCGGGCAGGTAGACAAACCGCCAGCCCTTGAGCTGCGCGCGGTAGCTGAGGTCGCAGTCCTCGGTCAGCGTGTCGTGCTGCCACCCGCCGGCGTCGTCAATCATCCGCCGGCGCAGAACGCCCGCCGTCCCGTTGAAGTTGAAGAACAGGCCGCGGCCCGAGCGGGCGACATGTTCGAGCACGAAATGCCCGTCCAGCAGCATGGCCTCGATCTCGGTGAGCAGGTTGTATTCGCGGTTCAGGTAGGCCCAGCGCGTCTGAACCACGCCCACGCCGGTATCCGTGAAGAAGTGCACCGTGCGCGAAAGGAAGTCCGGCGGCGGGACGAAGTCGGCGTCGAAGATGGCGATCAGTTCGCCCGTGGCGGTCTTCAGCCCTTCCTGCAAGGCCCCGGCTTTGAAGCCTTCGCGATTGTCGCGGTGCAGATACTCGATCGGATGCCCCGCGGCGCGGTGGCTCTCCACCAGCGCCTTGGCGAGCGGATGCGTCTCATCGGTGGAGTCGTCGAGCACCTGGATCTGAAGCAGTTCCCTGGGGTAGTCAAGCCGCGTCACGGCCTCCAGCAGACGCTCGACCACGTAGCGCTCGTTGAACAGTGGAAGCTGGACCGTGACGCGCGGCAGTTGCTCGAAACGGCCCGCCGGCTCGTTTGGCAGCTTCCTGCGGGCCGTCATGTAGCCGCGGATCACCTCGTAGCGGTACGCCCCGTAAATGGAGAGCACCACCATGATGGTGAAGTACGGGATGAGCAGCGACCAGTCGAACCAGTCCAGCCTGTGTATGCCCCGGAAGGTGTCGTCGTTGATCGCGTTCACAGCCCTCTGTATCGGGGAGGCGGCCAGCACGAGGCAGACGGGATTTAGGACAAGAGCCATCCGGTTCGATCCGGCTACCCCACCAGTGTATCCTGGAAGTGAGGAAACCGTGTTCTTCAAATTGCTGGCTCTGACACTGGGTCTTGTTGGGGCGCTCGCGGGACAGTCCGGGTCCGACATCCGGCAAAGGCAGGAAGCCCTTGAAAAGGTTATACTTGCGCCCTGCTGCTGGAACGAATCGATCGCCACGCACAGAAGCGAGGTCTCGCTGGAAATGAAAGCGGAGGTCGCCCGCTTTCTGGGCGAGGGCAAGTCTGACCGGGAGATTCTCGACTACTACAAAGCCCGCTACGGCGAGCGCGTGCTCGTGGAGCCCGAGGGGGCCAAGTGGTGGTGGATGAACGTGATCCCTGTCCTGATGCTGGCGGGCGGCGCCGCCCTGGCGGTGCTCGTCCTCAGGAAGTGGCTCAAGCCGCTTCCCGCATCATAGCCACGATCACTTCCTCCACTTCCCTGGCGACGGGCACCAGAGACGGAGCCGCGAAGATCTTCATCAGCGCCGTGGGCAGGATCGTCGCCAGTCTGTATCCGTGCGCCGAGCGGTAGACGGAAATGCGGCAGGGAAGCGCCGTAGACACGGCGCCGTTGGCCTCCAGCACCCTCCTGGCCTGGTGCGGGTTGCACACCTCGAAGACCAGACACTCCCCGTCGAACTCCACGCCCTTCTTAGCCATTGTCTCCTTGAGGTTGTGGACGGTGATGATGCCGAAGCTGTGGCGCGCGGCCGCCTCCTCCAGGCCCCTGCCGATCGCCTCCAGGTCCTTTTGCGACGGAATCTCGAATAGCATGGCGACTTTATGGTAATACTACTGAGAGCCGGGGGGAACCGGAGAACCGGCATCATCGTAGCTTGCTTTGAAGGAACCGGAACGGACACGGCGATGAGAGATCACGTACGCATCCTGGGCTATCTGCACATCGTGCTCGGCGCGCTGGGGCTTCTGGGCGCGCTGGTGGTGTTCACGGTGTTCGGCGGAATCGCGGGCATCGTTGGGTTCGCCGCCCCCCACGATGCCGATGCCCGAATCGCAATCCCAATACTGGGGTTTATCGGCGCTGTCATTGCCGCGTTTGTGCTGCTGCTGTCCTTGCCTGGCCTGATCGCCGGTTTCGGGCTGCTGAAGCTCCGCCCCTGGGCACGCATCCTCGCCATAGTGTTGTCGGCCCTGAACCTGCTCAACGTGCCTATCGGCACAGCGGTGGGCATATACGGCCTCTGGGTCCTGCTACAGGCGGGTACCGAGCGGCTGTTTGCGCAATCCTACGAAGTCAGGCCCGGCTGAGCTTTGCCCGGCTCGTAGATGCAGAAGGGCTCCTCGTCCATGTAGTTGCGCGTCATGCCGTAGGCGCGCGCCCGGCAGCCGAGGCAGACGTACTTGAACTCGCAGAGCCCGCACTTGCCCTCCAGTTGGTCTGGCTGGCGCAGGGCCGCGAACACCCCGGCCTTCTCCCAGATGTCACGGAACTTCTCCTTGCGAAGATCTCCGGCCGAGACCGGCAGGTAACCGCAGGGATAGACCTGGCCCTGGTGCGAGATGAAGCAGACGCCGCTGCCGGCCAGGCAGCCGCGCGTGGTGGCGTGCAGGCCGTGGGAGACCAGCTCCGGGACGCTCTGGCCGGCGCGCCGGGCCTCGGCGCGGCGCTGCCGCATGATCCGGTAGTAGTGCGGCGCGCAGGTGGCCTTCAGCTCCAGGCCGCTGTCGAGCGAGCGGTCGTAGAACCAGTTCAACACCTGCTCGTACTGCTCGCCGCGGATGGTCTGGTCGTCGGCGATGGTCAGGCCGCAGCCCACCGGCACCAGCAGGAAGACGTGAAAGGCGGCCACGCCCAGCGACTGCGCCAGCTTCAGGAGGTCTGGCAACTCCTCGACGTTGTGGCGCGCCACGCTGGTGTTGATCTGCGTGGATACACCCAGCGCCTGCAAGTGCTTCAGGCCCGCTATGGCCGTCTCGAATGCGCCCGCTTCCCCCCGGAAGGAGTCATGTGTGTGGCGGTTGGCCCCGTCCAGGCTGACGGACACCCGCACGATGCCGGCGTCCTTTATTCGCTGGGCCATGGCGTCGTCGACCATGGTGCCGTTGGTGGCCAGGGCGACCCGCATGCCCTTGCTCACGGCGCGCCTCGATATGTCGAAGACGTCACGTCTCCAGAGGGGCTCTCCGCCACTCAGCACCAGGATCAGTGGGGCATATTCCGCAATCTGGTCGACCACTTCACAGCACTGGCTGTAGTTAAGGTCGTGCGGCGACATCAGATCCGTGGCGCTGGCTCGGCAGTGGATGCATCTCAAATTACAACCAGTTGTGAGCTCCCAGAACACCAGCCGGGGGCGGCATTCGGCCTGCTTCGCGCTGTCGTTCATGCATTGTATATGAGCAATTAACGGCCCACTGGATTCCGCCTGCGGTGTAAAATCCCCCAACCTGACCAGACCAGGCCCAAGCCGAGGCAACTCCAGCTCAGGAAACGCAAGACCAGCATCTCAGCGCCGCCGTCGAAAGCGAGTTCAACGGTGCAGGCGCCGTTGCACCCGGGCTCGATTACCATCTGGCCGAGGTTGTCCCGGCGGACCGGGCGGGATCGGCCCTCCACACTCGCCTTCCAGCCGCGGTGGTGGGTGATCTGCACGGAGAGGAGTTGATCCGGCTCCAGCGTTGCGGAGATTGTCGCGGAGTGGTGGTTGCGCCACTGGAAAGACGCCGGCGGCAGCGAGGGGTCATCCAGGGCGGCGACATAGGAGCGGAGCGGCTCCACGTCGACGCCGTGCATGGGCGCCCGGGGTGCGAGGCCGGCCGGGCGGATGACGTGGGCCAGCGTCTGAGACCGGCGCGGCACGCGGTAGATAACGTCGTCCCCCTCGCGCCGCAGTTCCGGAAGCAGACCGTCGAACTTCCTGGGGTTGCGGAAGGGCTTGAAGACTTCCTTGCTGGCGGGCCCGCTTACGGCAACCGCGTCCACGCCGAATGCCTTCAGCCACAGCACGGCCACCTCACCCTCCTGCTCGCCCGCGTTTTCGCCGCTGAGGATCTGGTACCGGGCGTGAGTCAAGAGCGGGTTGACGGCGCCCTGGTCGAACCCTCCGGCGAACTGCGGGGTGTCGGTGAACACGTTCATGAAGAACCCCACCGAGCCGGGCGCGAACACGCGGCGGCCGCCCATGTTGCGATCAAACCAGGCGGCCTGGGTGTACTCAATGGTCTTCTCTATCTCGACAGGGCGTATGCGCGGCGCCAGAGTGCGGGCGCAGCGCCACGCCCCATAGGCCGCCGCGGCAACCGCCAGGCACGCAACGGCGGCCACCGCGCGGCGGCTGAACCGGCGGAACAGCCATTGCGCCAGGAACGCCGCCAGCAGCGCCAGGGCCATCTCCATTTCAAGGTGGTAACGCGACGCCTGCGGCGCCAGCGAGACGCGGAACCACTCGTAGCCAAGGGTAATGGCGGCCGTGGGCAACAGGAACAGGAGGGCAAAGCGGATTCGCTCGGCCACCCGCAGCGCCCTGAGACCCGCCGCCGCCACGCACAGCGCTGCCGCTGCCGCATACATCTCCCACGGGTGCGCCGTAATCCCGCCGCTGACATAACGTTCGTTGCGGACCACACCCAGGATGGCCGAAACCGGAATACCGGGAGAGACAATCAGGTAGGCCGGCGCCGCCAGAGCCGCGGCAATCATCCAATTCCGCCACCAGGCGCCCTCCTGGCGGGCCAGCAGCCAGGCGGCGGCCGCCATGGCCAGCGCCGCGGCCCCGATCCAGTTGGACAGGCTCACTCCGCCCAGACTCAGCGCCGCCAGAAACCACCAGTGGGGCCTCCTCTTATCAAACGCCACACTGAGCAGCAGAATCGCCACCGGCAGCAGGGTGAGCCCCGTGATATGCGGACCCTCGCCATACACCACCATGGCCTGCAAACGCCGCGTACCCCAGACTCCCCCCGCGTCGCTGGCCACCGCCGGAATCAGCAGAGCCGAGGTGGAGACCAGCGAGTAGAACGCCCCCGCGGCGAAGCTCCAGGCCCTCGATCCGCACAGCTTCAGGGCGAGCCAGTACAGAGTCACCGGCCCCAGGCTGTATATCACCGCCGTCACGGCGTGGTAGGCGTGCGCCGGGGACAGGCCGAGCACGGTCGAGACCGCCGCCACCGAGCGGTGCAGCAGCGGCGGGTAGGTGTTCACGTTCGGGATGCCCCCATACCACAGGGGGAACCAGGACAGATCGCCCCAGTTGTCCCGAGCCCAGCGGGCTATGGCGATGAAGCTGCCCTCGATGGAGCCCATCTGGTCCAGGTACTCGATGAACAGCAGCCGGCGGACCAGCAGGAGGTTCAGAAGGAATAAGGCAAAAGGCAAGAAGAAAGAGGCGAAAGGGAAAAGGCGAAGGGCAAAACGAGGAGGGGAGCCGTGAGCACCATGACCAGCCGGTTCACCTTGTTGCCGCATGCGCCGGGAGAAGGCAAGTGTATCACGCGGCCAGCAGGCGCCTGGCGCGGAGGAAGACCGCCCTCAGCATCCGCCGGGTGAGGCGGCCCGTCGAGGTGTTCTGCTGGCTGGGGTGATAGGAACTGATCAGCACCGGCTGCCCGGCGCCGGTCCGGTGCTCCTGATTGTGCCCGAAGCGGAAGGGGGAGCGCGCGGCGATGGCGCCGCGCTCCAGCAGCCGCGCCAGGTAGGCGTCGAAGGCGATGCGCCCCAGCGCCACCACCACGCGCAACCCCGGCAGCAACTCCAGTTCACGCGCCAGGTGCCGGCCACATGCGCGGATCTCGGCCGGCGTCGGGCGGTTGCCCGGCGGAGCGCAGCGCACGGCGGCTGTAACGTAGGCGTCAGACAGCCGGAGGCCGTCGCCGCGCGAAACGCTCTCCGGCCGGGAGGCGAAACCCGTCTGGTGCAGGACCCTGTAGAGAAACTCGCCGGAACGGTCCCCCGTGAACATGCGGCCCGTGCGGTTGGCTCCGTGCGCCGCCGGGGCCAGTCCGATGATGAGCAATCGAGCCTGCGGGTCGCCGAAGGACGGCACCGGCTTGCCCCAGTAGTCACAGTCTCGGTAGGCCCTGCGTTTGACGGCCGCCACCTGCCGGCAATGCGCGACAAGACGGGGGCACAGGCGGCAGGCGACGATTTCCTTCTGAAGTTGCCCCAGAAGTGCGGAAGTCCGCGCCAGCGCAGGTTCCCTCCTCATTCACCGATGGTAACCCGCTGCCGGCGGCGTCAGGTCGCCGAGTGGCAAGCGGAGGTAATGGACTGGCTCAACTGCTCCAACTGCCCCCAGTCCATGGCTTGCAGATCCATCCCGGCCGGATGATTCTGGCGCTGGAGCCGGCAGAAGACCTTCACCAGTTCCGGATCCCGCCAGCCCCTGGCGGTCTCCTGCTCCAGGATGATGAGCGCCTCGTCCGGCGTGCAGGCCGCCTTGTAGGGGCGCACGGTGGTGAGCGCGTCGTATATGTCCGCGATCTGGAGGATCCGCGCCACCAGCGGGATCTGCTCGCCCTTGAGGCCGTCCGGGTATCCACCTCCGTCCCAGCGCTCATGGTGGCTGCGGATGACCGGAAGCACGCCTTGCAGCGTCTTCATGGCGCGGCAGATGTCCTCTCCTTTGACCGTGTGGCTGCGCATCACGGCCCACTCCTCTTCATTCAGGCTGCCGTTCTTGTGCAGGACCGCGTCCGGTACGGCGATCTTGCCGATGTCGTGCAAGAAGCCTCCCCGGTGGAGCGCCAGCATTTCCCGGCGGGAAAGGCCCAGGGCCATGCCCAGCGAGACGCTGTACCAGGCCAGACGCTGGCAGTGGCCGGCCGTGTAGGTGTCGCGGTGCTCGACGGCCTGGGCCAGGGCCAGCAGAATCGTTTCGGCCTGTTCGAGCGAGTCGATGGCGCTGCGGTGCCGCAGCAGGGCCCGGACCCTGGTCCGCACCACTTCGGGGTGAAGCGGCTTGGTCAGGAATTCGTCGGCGCCCGAGGAGATGCCGGCGACTTCGTTCTCGACGCCGTGCAGATTGGTTACCATCAGCACGGGGACGAGCTGAGTGCGGCGGTCGGTTTTGATGGTGCGGCAGAAATCCGGCCCGCTCATGCCAGGCATCATGAGGTCCAGGATCACCAGGTCGATCTTCTCGCGCGCCAGGATTTCCAGCGCCTCCGGGGCCCGGCGGGCTTCACGGATAGCGTACGGCTCAGACTTGAGCATGGCGCGCAGCAGCCGCCTGTTGACTTCCACCTGGTCCAGGATCAGGACCGTGGGTGGCGGGCCGCCGTCAATAGACGGCTCCTCCCACGGCGTGGTGAATCCTCCCGGTGAAGGCACGGCCTCGTCGCAGCCCGCGAGTTTTCCGTTACCGCCGCCCATCGTCCGGGATGTTTCCTCCCTGCGCCACGAGCGCCTCTAGGCTTGTATCGGCGGAAACTGCCTCTTTGTTAGGCCCTTGTGGCGG
The DNA here is from genome assembly GCA_037440765.1 of Solibacteraceae bacterium. Classification (GTDB taxonomy): domain Bacteria; phylum Acidobacteriota; class Terriglobia; order Bryobacterales; family Bryobacteraceae; genus DTKY01. Next base: position 25,811 of record JBBITL010000033.1, on the reverse strand, counting down.
CTCCCGGTCACTTATCTTGAATCCGGAGACGCAAAATCGGCCGGGTTCAGCCGGACCACCTTGCCACCGGCGACATCGAAGATGAAGTCGTAGCCCGCCCAGTCGGCGCGCGGGGGAGGTTTATCGAAGCGGAAGAGCTGATTGATGATGATGCTCGAATCGCGGTACAGCAGGTGTATCAGAAGCGCGGTGGAGAAGCTGTCGCCAAACGGGTCGGTGACGATCAGGACCGTGCTCTTCGGGGGCATGGCCGGAGCCAGCTCGGCGAAGGACTCCCGCGTCTCGCGGATGCTGCTGTACTCCGGCTGCCACCCTTCGAGAGCGGAACGCAAGCCCGGCTGAGCCTTCAGAATGAGCAGGTAGGCGAGGGCGAAAAGGACAACCTGCCCGGCGGGCCGCCAGGCGGCCCGGCGCAGCGCCGTCAGCAGCGCGTCGCGCAGCCAGACGGCGGCGGCCGCCGCAAAGACGAGCAGGCCGGCTACAGGGAGCCAGGCCGCGGCCAGGCCCCGCTGGGGGATGAAGGCGACCGGCAGCAGCCCCACCACCAACAGCACCCAGCACAACAGCAGCGTTCTCGATCGCCACAGCGCCGCGACCGCGATCAGGGCCAGCAGGAAAGCCAGCGTCCTGGTGATATCGAAAAAGTCTTGCAGAAAGAAAAGCTCATTCAGGATGTGGCCCGTGTTCTTGAGATACTCAGCGGCAGAGAGCGTGATCTTGTATCCGCCAATCTCCGACATGCCGCCCTTGGCCAGGACGCGGCCCCCGATATAGGCCGCCGTCGCCACCCCCGTAATCCAGGCCGGGAGCAACTCCCTGTACTGCCAGCGAAGCAGGGCGCGCGCGCGCGCAGGCGGCGGATGGAACAACAGCTCCCAGGCGGCGACTACCACGGGCAGTGACACGGCCAGTTCCTTGGAGTCCAGCGCCAGCACGTAGAGCGCGCAGAAAGCCGCCAGTTCCTGCCACCGCAGCAAACGGCCGTCCTGGCGGATTCGCAAGTAGAACACCAGCGCGCCCAGGAAGAAAGTGAGGCAGAAGATGTCGTAGACAAAGCCGGTGTTGAAGTAATAGATGCCGATGTTGAAGTGATGGGCGCCGAGCAGGGCCACGAGCACCCCCACCTCCCGCGAGCCGGCGAGCCGCCGGGCGAACCCGTACAGCAGCAGCGTGTTCAGCCCCATCACCGCCAGCAGGAGCACGCGCAGCGGAAACAGGTCGAAGCCGGACACATTGAAGGCCGCGCGGTAAACCAGCGCCGGAAACGGGCGGTAGCTGTCCGAAAACCGGAAGAACGTGATGCAGTCCCCGATGAGGGCGGTCAGGGGGCTGAAGACCCCGCGCCAGCAGTTCATAAGGTCGTCGTGGGTGAATTCGGCGCGCAGGCTGAACCGGGCGTGGTAGAGGAAGTATCCGGCGATGGCGACACCCGCCAGGAACGCAGCCTTGCGCGGCGTTAGCAGGCGAAGGGCGCGGCCGGCTGGCGAAGTCATCCCTATATTAGACCACCCGAACTTTCCGGCGCTGGCCGGGCAGTTCGCGGTAACCTGACAGTTCGGCATGTCGATACGCGGATTGGCGGTCCTGTGCCTGGCGCCCCAGGCGGTGCTGGCCGGGTGCCTGAGTCTTCTGGACCCGCCCCTGGATTCGGCATGTACGAAGCCCTCCAACCAACTGTTGTGGCCGGGCCAGGGGCGCCTTCTTGAGCGGGTCAAGCTCACCAACCTTTTCTTCGACCGGGAGCTGTACGATTCCGCGCTGGCCCAGGGGTTGGCCGTCAAAGGGGACCTCCGCTTCGAGTTACGCATCCCCGGGCCGCACCTGGTCGAGGTCTTCCTGGCTGCTCCCGCCGGCGACGGCTATTCCTACACCCTGGAAGCCGGCGGCCGGCCAGTGGACACGCGCCATGAGGCCTACCAGCAGGCAGCGCGCCCCCGTCCACGTGAAGGGATGCGGTCGATCTGCCTGCTGGGAGTCGTCAGCGGAGCCTTCACTGTGCGCTCCGACTCGCCCCGCTATGTCATTTCCGCCATCCGCTGGACACCGCAGGTGCAGTTTGAGGAACAACTGGTGCCGGCCTGGCTGGACCGGGCGCGGCAGATGGCCGCCGATCCATTCTTCGAGAATCTCAGGGCCGGCCGCCGCGCGAGCCTCGAGCAGCTCTACGACAGGCTGGCGCTCAGCACCCGTCCCGAGATCCGGCGGGAGGCCCTGATCGGCCAGACGCGCGCCGCCTACTGGCTGGCGGCGGCCGGCCACGACCCGCGCGACATAGCCCGGCTGGATTCCCTGTTCCGGCAGGCGCTCCGGCTGGCGCCTGGCGACATGCTCCTCCGCCAGATGATCTCCTCGTCCTGCGCGGAGCGCAACGTGGCGTCCGCCAGAATGCCGTACAGTTCCTACTGCGGGGATGCGGCCCCAGTCCCCTGGAGCGTTACGATCCCGCCGGATCCGCCGGAGGCGCCCGAGTGGGCCGTCACGCAGAGACGGCTGGCCGCGCGCCTGGAGGCCATCACGCGGTGGTGGGTGGAGCGCCGGCAGGCGGCCAACGGCGAGCTGGGGGGCGGCTGGGGGGACGACGTGCAGATGCTCAGGCAGTGGGGTCCGGTGGCGCTGGGGCTGGGCTCGCAGGTGGCGGCCGAGGGCCTGCGCAGGCTGGCGGACGGCCTCTGGAGAAGCGGCCTGCTGGAGGGAGGCTACAGCGCCAGGGTGGCGGACGTGGCGCAAGCCTCGGAGCTGTCCACAGATACGCTGCCGCTGGTGGCCGCACTGGCGCCGGAGGAGGCGGGCGTGCTGGCCCGCCTGAGGGAGACGGCCGGGTGCGCCAAGAACTGGATCGCACATCAGCCCGATGGCAACTGGCGGTTCCGGGGGGCCTGGTTCAATTGCCGGCAGTTCGACCCTGAACCGGCGCGCGCGCTGGATGTCCACCTCAATACCCGCGCCATGGGGCCCGTGCTGTGGCACGCGTACCTGACGCGGGACCGGCAGGCGATAGAGCTCCTCGCCAACTGGGCCGGCTCCTGGACCGCCGCCATGCGCTCGACGGCCCACGGGAAGCCGGCGGGCATATTCCCGCCGGCGGTGAAATCCTCCAGCGGCGAGTACCTGATCGGCTCGGACCGGTGGGACAAGCCCGGCCCCGGGTGGGACCATCTCCAGTGGTCCGGCAGCGGCCAGGAGGCGCTGACCTCGCTGCTGCTGGCGCTGCACGAGCTGACGGGGGAGGACAGCTACCTGGAGGCTGCCGGGGAGAGCTTCCAGGCGCTCTCCCGCTGCGAGGAGTCGCCCGCCCTCTGCGACGAGATCCGCAAGGCTCCGCGGGCGTTCTACGAGTGGCGGCGCCGTACCGGCGACCCCAGATATGACGGCGTGTTCCGCTACCGGGGCGAACCTCTGTCGATGGAGGTTCTCTGGGGCATGGCGTTCGATGCCCGGGAAAGCGAAAAGGTCCTCGGCCACGACTTCGACATGTACACATCGGAGGTCATCCACACCGGCCGTGTGTACTATCCGCTGCCGGCCGAGTACGAGCAGCGCCTGTTCGGCGGGGAGGCCCCCCGCGGCGACCGGTATCCCACCTTTGCCGTAACCTGGCCGCCCTCGAAGGCGGACTTCGCGCGGGCCGTGGTCGCGGCCGACTCCACCAGCCTGCGGCTGCGGCTGTACAGTTTCGAGGCCAGGCCGGCGTTCGCCGAGGTGCGGCTGTGGCGCCTGGCGCCGGGCCGTTACCGCTGGACGGCGTCCGACACGCTTGGCGCGCATATCTCCTCCGGGGACCTGGTGGTTACCCGGCGGACGCAGACCCTCCGGGTACCGCTGCCTCCCGGCCGGGAAATCGACGTCATCATCCGATAGGACGCCCCGACGAACGCCTCAATCATTGGGACCGGCTGCGCCGGATTGACCACCGGATGCCGACATAAGGGCTTCGGCCGATCGGGGCGGGGTATTCCCCTTTGTTAGAATGAGGGTGGATGAGCCTGCTGTCTCCAAGGTTGCAGTTGAAGGTCGCCCAGAAGCAGATCCTGACCCCCGGCCTGGTGCAGATGGTCACGGTCCTGCAACTGAACCGTCTGGAACTGAAAGACCTCATCACCCAGGAGATCGCCGAAAACCCGGTCCTCGAAGAGGCAGTCGAGGACGGAACCCAGGAACTGGCCCCCGAGGAGATCCAGGCGCTGCTCGAAGCTGAGCGCGACCCGGCCGAGCCGGCCCCGGCCGACCAGGGGATCCTGGACACGGTCAATGAAGCCGTGAGACAGGCCGAGGAGACCGCCGACGCCATGCCCGCGGACCCTCCTCCGGCTCCGGAATCGGAACTGGCGGAGCCGCCGGCCGAGCAGGCCCCCACAACCGATCCTTTCGAGGAGATCGATTTCGGCTCGTTCTTCGACGACTATCTCGATCCTGGCTTCAAGAGCCCGGCGTCGGAATCGGTTGAGAGACCTTCTTTCGAGACGTTCCTGTCGGCCCCTGTCACCCTGTCTGACCACCTGCGGAGCCAGCTCAGCGTGCTGGTTCTCTCCGACGCGCTGAGGGACGCCGCCGACCTCATCATCGGGAACCTTGAGGAGACCGGCTATCTTTCGGCCTCCCTGGAGGAGCTCGCCGCGGAGGGGGATCACCCGTTGACGGAGCTCGAGGAGGCCTTGAGGGTCGTCCAATCGCTGGACCCGGCCGGTGTGGCGGCCAGGGACGTCCGCGAGTGCCTGCTGCTGCAACTGGAGAACCGGAATGCCCGGGGCGGCCTGGCGTGGATCATCGTCGAGAGCCACCTCAAGCTGATCGAATCCCGGCAGCACAAGGAACTGGCGCGGCTGCTCGGCCGGCCGGTCGAACACATCCAGGTTGCAGACCGCGTCATCCGCGCCCTGGACCCGCGGCCCGGTCTGCGCTACTCCGGACCGGGCGCCCGTCAGGTGGAGCCCGACGTCCATATCTTCAAGGAAGGCGACGATTACATAATCGAGCTGAACGACGACGACCTGCCCCAGCTCCGGCTCAACCGGGACTACCGGAAGATGCTGAGCCGGGATCAGGAGCCGAACAAGGACGTCCGCAACTACGTCAAAGAGCGCTACGCCTCGGCCATACAGTTGATGAAGAACATCGAGCAGCGCAAGCAGACCATAGTGAAGGTCTGCCAGTCCGTCGTGCGCCGGCAACTGGAGTTCCTGGACAAAGGCATCGATTGTCTTAAGCCCATGATGATCAAGGACGTGGCCGAGGAGATCGGCGTCCATCCGTCCACGGTGAGCCGGGCCGTGGCCGGCAAGTACGCTCACACGCCCCAGGGCGTTTACGAACTGAGATACTTCTTCTCCGAGGCGGCCCAGGGGCCGTCAGGAACCGGCACCCCCCTGCTGCTGCTCAAGCGCCGGGTGAAGAAGATGATCGAAGAGGAAGATCACGCTCGCCCTCTAACCGACGAGCAGATAACTTCGCGCTTACAGCGGGAGGGCATCTACGTCACCCGCCGCACCGTCGCCAAGTACCGCGAGGACATGAAGATTCCTTCCACTCACCACAGGCGCGCCCGGGAATGAGCGGCCGCGCTGAGCAGAGGATCCGATGAAAGTCACCTATACGGGACTCCAAGAAGCCTTCGCCCCCAAGGACGCCAGAAAGGTGGATTCCAGGTTCGCCAAGCTGGGAAAGCTGCTGGACAGCCGCGGCGGGGAGCGCGAGGCCCACGTGATCATGACTTCGGAGCGCCATTCGAGGCGGGCCGAGATTACCGTGAACGTCTACGACCGTCCCATGGTTGGCGAGGCGGCCGCCAGCGACCAGTTCACAGCGCTGTGCCAGGCGCTGGAGCGCCTGGAAAGACAGGTGCTAAGACTGAGGTCCAAGAAGCGGGACACCAAGCGCGAGTTGAAGCCCGCCCGGGCGCTGGCCGCCGCGGCGCGGGCGGCGGAACCCGCGGCCAAGGAAGCCTCCGCCGGGCAGGTCTTCCGGGTCGACGAGCACGACTACCGCAAGCCCATGACGCTTGAAGAGGCCCTGCTCGAACTGGACCCTGAGCGTGACTACGTGGTGTTCCGCGACGCCGATACGGACCGTGTCTCGGTCCTGCTGAGGCGGCGCGACGGGCACTTCGACCTCGTGGAAGCCTGAGCCATGGCTGGCCGGGCTGTGCCGAAGCGCGGGGCGCCGCTGGAACTGGTGGTCATCACCGGCCTGAGCGGCTCAGGCAAGGTCACCGTGCTCAAGAGCCTGGAGGACATGGGCTACTATTCGGTCGACAACCTGCCCGTCGAGCTCATCCCCAAGTTCGGCGAACTGGTGCGGGATTCGCCGACGATCCGCCGCGCGGCTCTGCTGGTGGACATCCGGGAGGGCGAATCGCTGGAGCGCTTTCCTGACGTCTATGCCAGGCTCCGGCGGTTGCTCCCCTCCACACTGGTCTTCCTGGAGGCCAGCGAGGACGCCCTGGTGCGCCGCTACAGCGAAACGCGCCGTCCCCACCCGCTCGGCAAAGAGCAGTCCGTCGCCGGAAGCCTCAGGCGGGAGCGCCGCAAGATGGCTCCGATCCGGGCGCTGGCCGAGCACATCATCGACACCTCGAAATTCACTGTCCACGAACTGCGCGAGGTGATCGCGGAGAAGTTCCACGGGCACAGTGAACTGGCCAAGATCCTGGTGTATGTCACCAGCTTCGGCTACCGGCACGGGGTGCCCGCCGACAGCGATCTGGTCTTCGATGTGCGCTTCCTGCCGAATCCTAACTACCTGCCCCAGTTCAAGAAGCTGAGCGGGCGTCATCCGCAGGTGGCCCGCTATGTGCGGTCCTTCCCGCAGACTGTGGAATTCGTGGAGCGCATTTCAGAGCTGCTGGTCTACCTGCTGCCGCACTATATCCGGGAAGGCAAGAGCTACCTCACCATCGCCTTCGGGTGTACCGGGGGGCGCCACCGCTCGGTGATGATGGCCGACGAGATTCGCAAGCGCCTGGCGCGCCACGGATTCCGGGTGAAGACCACGCACCGGGACCTGGAGAAGAGCTGAGGCGCCCCGCCCCGGCAGCCCTACCGGATGCAGAACAGCGTGTTCGGGCCGCGCAGGTATATCTCCCCGTCCAGGATCGCGGGCGAGGCGACGAACATCTGATCGGCCAGCGTGTTGGTGGCCAGCACCTCGAGCTTCTCCCCCATCCTCACCACGACCACGTCCCCGTTCTCGGCGGGCAGGTACAGCCTGCCGCTGGCGCCCACCGGCGAGGCTTTGAAGCTGTAGGCCTTGGGAAGCCGCTCCTGTACGTAGTGGGGCTTGCCGGTCTTGAAATCAAAGCAGGACAACAGGCCGTTGTCGGTGACAAAGAACAGCTTGCCGTCGTGGAGCACGGGCGAAGGCGTGTAGGAGTTGCCGCGCTGGTTCTGCCACAGGATGGCGTCGCTGCCGGTCAGGTCGCCCTCGCCTCCCAGGCGGATGGCGAGCAGGTTGGGTTGCTGGAAGCCGCTCATCACCACGGCGATCCCGTCGGAGACCACCGGAGCCGGTATGACGTTCCTGCCCAGCCCGGTGGCCTGCCAGATCAGCTTGCCTGTCTCCAGGTCGTAGCCGCCCACGAATTTCGTGGCCGAGACGATCACCTGCTTGCGGCCGCCCACGCTCGCTACCAGCGGCGTGGACCAGGAGGTGCCCGGCGGGCGCGGCGTGCGCCACAGTTCCCGCCCCGTGTTCTTGTCGAGCGCCACCAGGAACGAGTCGCCTTCGTGGTCGAACAGCAGCACCAGCGTGTTCCCGTCCAGCGCCGGCGCCGAGCCCTCACCGAAGGCCATGTGCATCCTCATCTGGATCCCGAAGTCCTTCTCCCAGACAAGCTGGCCGTCGTGCGTGTAGCAATAGACGCCGCGCGAGCCGAAGAAGGCGATCACGTGGCTGGAGTCGGCGACCGGCGAGTTGGAGGCGAAGCTGCCGTACCGCGCGTGATAGCCCTCGTGCGGGGTGGCCACCCGCGCCACCTTCTCCCACAGCAGCTTGCCGCTCTTGCGGTCGTAGGCCAGCAGCATGAACCGCTGCTCGGTCTGCGGACCGCTGGCGCCGAAACCGCCCCGCCGGGCGGGGGCTTCCTGGGCGGGAGCCGCGTCACCGCCGGCAGGCTTGGCGCCGGTGGGCACGGCGGTGGTCACGAAGATGCGGTCACCCCAGACTACCGGCGATGAATGTCCGCGTCCGGGGACGTGGGCCTTCCAGGCGACGCGTTCCGTGTCGCTCCACTGAACCGGTGCGTCGCCCCTTGCCATTCCGTTGTTGTTGGGCCCCCGCCAGCTGGCCCAGCCGTCAGGAGCGCCGCCGGCGGCGGCCGCCAACCCTAGCGCGAGAACAGAACCTGCGAGAAACCGTCGGTTGATGATCATGGTATCCCTCAAAAAAGGAGTTTAAGTCCGAACTGCACCCGGCGCGGGCTCTGGGCGGATTGTATCCTGCCGAACGACGGGGAGCCGAAGAAGATATCAGGCAGATCGAAGTTAGCGCGGTTCAGGAGGTTGAAGGTCTCGGCGCGGAACTGGAGCGAGGCGCCTTCGGCCAGCGCCAGGTTCTTTATTATCGAAGCGCTGATGTTCTGGTAACCCGGGCCGGTCAGGATGTTGCGGCCGGAGTCGCCGAAGCTGCCGAACGGCGGCAGCACGAAGGCAGCCGTGTCGAACCAGCGTTCCGGCGTGCGCGTGGACAACTCCGGGTTCCGCAGGACGTTCGGCCTGTCATTGGCGCCGAAGCCGAGCATGGCGCGGCCCGTGTTGCTGTTGTCCAGGTCGGATAGCAGGGCGACCGTGAAGGGCCGCCCGCTCTGGAACGTCCAGAGGCCGAACGTCTGCCACCCGCCGAGCAGGCGTCCCTGTCCGAACGGCAGGTCGTAGGAGTAGCTCACCGAGAGGCGGTGGCGCAGGTCGAAGTTCGAAAGGCCGCGCTCCAGGCCGGCGTTCAGGCTGTCCTGCGGATAGTTCGGGTCGCCCGCGCTTGAGAAGAAACCGGAGCCGTCGTCGATCGACTTGGACCAGGTGTAGGAGGCCAGCGCCGTCAGCCCGCTCTGGAAAGCCTGCTGAAACCGGACCTGCAGACTGTGGTAGCTTGAGTTCCCCCGCGACTCCAGCGCGGTGATGTCGGCGAACTGAGGCACGGGCCGCGGATTGGGCCGGCGCGTGCTGGCAAACGGCTGGTTCAGATCCCGGCCGCCGGCCAGCTTGGTTCCCTTCGAGCCGGCATAGCCTGCCTCAAGCACCCGCCTCGCTCCCAGTTCCCGCTGGACGTTGAAGTTCCAATGCTGTGTGTACGCCGAGCGCAGGTCCCGCTGGAACGCGAGGGCGGAGGCCGGCATCGCCACCGGGAAGTTGCCCGGGAAGGGGTTCGAGAGGGTAAGCGGCATCTGCTCCATCGGGAAGTACAGGCTGAAAACGAAGTACGGCGCGTTGAAGTACAGGCCCTCGCCGGGCGCCAGGGCCGACTGGTCGTAGTACAGGCCGTAGCCAGTGCGCACCACGGTCCGGCCCTGGCCCGGACGCCAAGCCAGGCCGATCCGCGGCGCCCAGTTGTTGCGGTCCGGCCGGTAACCGCTGCGCGGTACTCCGCCGGTGCCTACCGGGACCAGCGTCCCCGAAGCCGGGTCCAACGTGTTGGCGCGGTCGAAGGCATCGACGGGAGGCGTGTTGTACTCGTAGCGCACGCCGGTCCATACGGTAAGGTTCAGGCGGGCGCGCCAGGCGTCCTGCACGAAGAAGTACGCGCTGCGGGTCCGCAGGTGCTGATGATTGTCCACGCGCGCCACGCCAGTCACCGACGGGAACCCCTGGAGCATCTCGGCCAGGGCGTTGCCCGTCATCCCGAGAAAACTGATGAAGCCCCGCGCCATCTCGTCGCGGTAGCCGTTCTGCTGAAGCCAGCGCACGTCGCCGCCGGCCTTCAGCAGGTGGCGGCCGAGGACGCGGGTCGCGGTGTTGGTGATCTGGTAGCCGGTCCGCGCGCTCTGCTGCGGATTGTGCGACTCGTCGCCCAGCGGCGAGTAGCCGGTGATCGAGATGACGCTGAGGCCGTGATTGCGCGGGTTGGTTGAAACCTGCGGCAGGCCGATCCCCGCGTTGCGATTGCGCCCCAGGTTCTCGTGGAACGTCCCGATCGAGACCCGGTTGAAGCCCAGCCGCAGCTCGTTCAGAAAGGACGGCGAGAAGACATGCGTCTGGCTCGCGACGGCGTTCTGCGCCCGCCGGCCGACGTTTGTGCCGAAACCCGGGACGGTGGAGAAGGTGGGGCCGGAGAACGGCTCGTACAGGGAGCGGTCCGCGAAGCTGTAGCGGAGGCTGAGGTCATCGGAGGCGCCCAGGTTGTGGTCCAGCCGGACGTCGAAATGGTCCTCGCGGTCGCGCGCCGCCGGGGACGAAACGAAGTTCTGGCCCGCCGCCGGGCGGTTGGGGTTGGGATACAGGCCGGCGATGGCGAGCCCCACCGGGTGGCGCCGCGTCGCCGGGATCACGTTGCCCTCGAAGGGGCGCTGGGTGAACAGGTCGATGGCGAGCAGGTTGCTGCGGGAGAAATCGCCCGCGCGCTCAAGTCCGGTCGGTACGTTTGTGATCCGGGTCATGCCTTCCCGCAGCCGGCGGCCTTCGTAATCGGCGAAGAAGAACGTGCGGTTCCGCACCACGGGGCCGCCCAGTGACGCCCCCGCCTGGCCGCGCTGGTACTGCGGGCTCTTCTCAGTGGCAGGGGCGAAGAAGTTCCTGGCGTCCACGACGCGGTTCCGGAGAAACCCGTAGGCCGTTCCGCTGAACCGGTTCGTGCCGCTCCTTAGGACGACGCTCACCTGTCCGCCGGCGCTGCGCCCGAAGGAGGCGTCGTAGGCGCCGGAGGCGACCTCGAACTCGCGCACGGCGTCAAGCGGAGGAGTCACCCCGATATGGTTCAGTTGCGGATCGCCGTTGAACACTCCGTCCAGCAGGAAGCTATTGGAGTCCTCGCGCGCGCCGTTCACATTCACTGCGAAATCCCCGCGGACGGACCCGGCCGAGCCTGGCGCCGCGGGCGTAACCCCGGGAAGCAGCAGACTCAGCTCGAAGAAGTTGCGCCCGTCGAGCGGCAGCCCCGTGATCTGGCGGTTCTCAATCAGCCCGCCGATCGAAGAGGAATCCGTGCGCAGGATCTGGGGCGCGGCGGTCACCTCCACCGTGTCCGTGCGGCGTCCGGGCAGCAGCGGAACCTCCACCTGGAGCTCCTGGTTCATGCTGAGCGCGACCTGGCGGACGTGCCTGCGGTATCCCTCGTGTTCCGCTTCGATCCGGTACTGGCCCGGAGGCAGGTTCGAGAAGGTGAACTGGCCCAGGGTGTCCGTGCTGGTGGCGCGGATCCGGTTGGTCTCCAGGTGCACCAGCCGGACCGGCGCACCTGCCAGCGAAACGCGGGAAGCGTCCGTGACCGTCCCTGAGATCGTTCCCAGAACGGACTGGGCGGTCGCCATCACGGGCAGCAACAATGCTATTAGAGACGCACGCAGCGTGTTCAATCGGCCCCCTCTGGAATCTATAACGAAATCTTACCAGTTCAACGGGTGGCGCCGCACGGCCGGCCTATCTCGTCGCTCGCCGGACCAGCCGGGTTACCTGGCGCTGACGTCATAGCACCACAGCGTGGTCAGGTCCCGTATGTAAAGCCTTCCGCCGGCCACCACGGGGTGAGACCAGGAGCTCTCCCTGTCTCCGCGCAGGCGGTTCGGCCGCCCGGGAGGCGTGAAGCGGCCGACCTCGCGGTAAGCCTCGCGGGTGGGCTCCACCAGCGCCACATCGTTGTCGAATCCGTGAAGGTATAGGCGGCCGTCGGCGTGCATGACCGAGACCTGCCCGACGCTCTGTTCCGGCTCGGTCCGCCACAAGACCTTGCCGGTCAGAAAATCGACGGCCATCAGTCCGCGGTTGTTGGAGCCGTAGAGCGTCCCGTCGACCAGCACCGCGCCGCCGAGGCCGTCGGGCAGGCCCGGGGCGAAGTAGACCTGCTCGGCGGCGACTCCCTCGCCGGCGGCCACCAGCCGCACCAATCCGCCGCCCGAGCCAACGCCGCCACCCACGTAGACGTGTTCCCCCAACGGGATGGGCGTCGAGGCCTGGTACCGGCCCTTGGTGGTGCCCTCGTAGCGCCAAAGGAACCGGCCGGTCTTGGCATCCACGCCCACCGTGCCTTTCATCAGCACCTGAACGTACTGCCTGCGGCCGGCGGCTTCGACGGCCACGGCCGAGGCGTACCCGGCTTCATCGCCCCCCGGCACCGCCGATTCCCAGATGACGGCGCCAGTCTTCTTGTTCAACGCCACCATGGTGGCCTTGGGGCCGCCAGGCGTGACAATCAGCGCGTCACCGTCTATCAGCGGCGACTCGGAGTATGCCCAGGTATGGGGCTGGCCTCCGAAATCCGCGCGCAGGCTCCTCTTCCAGTTCACCTTGCCGGTGGCGGCGTCCAGGGAGGCCAGGTCGCCGTCCGAGCTCAGGGCGTAAACCGTGTTGCCCTCCACGGTCGGCGTGGAGCGGGAGCAGGGATAGCTCGGGCGCTGGTCCGGGTTCCCCACCTTTCCGAGCGTGGTGGTCCACAACACTTTGCCGTCCCTGGCGGAAAGCGCCAGCACGTACTCGTCGTCCAGGCCCCGGTTGCTCAGCATGTAAACGCGATCCCCGGCCACGGCGGGCGTCGAGTATCCGTCCCCGACATCCTTGTTCTGCCACAGCAGCCTGGGGCCGTCCTTGGGCCATGCCTTAAGCAATCCGGTCTCCGCGCTCCTGGCGCTGCGGTCGGGCCCGCGCCACTGCGGCCAGTCGGCGGCGAAAACGGCCAGGCAGAGCCCGGCAGACAGTACTAGCGTAAGAAGTTTCACGGTTAGCTCCCCCTCAGACGGAGTCTACGGCACCTGTGGCGTGTTCAGCAACTGTCCCGGGGCCGGCAACGCCGCCGCTTAGCCGGGCTAGACTGGAAGGAACGGGCGCTGCATGAAAATCCTGTCGTTCACTGCCGGGGCCGCGGGTATGTACTGCGGCAGTTGTCTTCGGGACAACGCGCTGGCTGCGGAACTGCTGCGGCAGGGCCACCAGGTTCTGCTTGTTCCGCTTTATACGCCCACGCTGACCGATGAGACCAACGTCAGCCACCGTAGGGTCTTTTTCGGAGGGATCAGCGCCTACCTGGAGCAGCACTGGCGGTTCTTCCGGAGGCCGCTCGGTCCGCTGGACCGGCTGCTGGACTCGCGCTGGGCGCTGAGTCTGGCCGCGCGCAGCTCCAGCGCCGTGAACCCTCGCCTGCTCGGCCGGATGACGGTCTCCATGCTGCGCGGGGAGGAGGGCTTCCAGCAGAAGGAAATCCGGAAGCTGACCGAATGGTTGCGCGGCGAGGCTGCGCCCGATCTCGTCACGCTGCCGAATTCGCTGCTGACCGGCATGGCCCGTCCCGTGCGTGAGGCCGTGGGGCGGCCGGTGTGCTGCACTTTGCAGGGTGAAGAGCTGTTCATCAGTCAGCTCGAGGAGCCGTACCGGACGGAATCGCTCGGCCTGATCCGCTCCAGCGTTGAGCAGGTGGACGGGTTCGTCGCCGTCAGCCGGTTCAGCGCGGACGCCTGGCGGGGACTGCTGGCGATACCCGAGAAGAAGATGCACGTCGCTCCGCTCGGCATCAGCCTGGAGGGCTACAGTGCCGGCGCACGCCCTCGCACGGATGGATTCCGGATCGGATACTTCGCGCGGATAGCCCCGGAGAAGGGGCTTCACCTCCTGGCGGAAAGCTACGTGCGATTGAGGCGCGAAGCCGGCCTCAAAGGCGCGATGCTGGAGGCGGCCGGCTATCTGGCGCCCGAGCACCGCGGCTACCTGCGCGCCATAGAGCGGCGGATGAAGGATGCGGGCCTGTCCGGCGAGTTCCGCTACCGGGGCTCGCTGGACCGGGCGCAGAAGATCGGGTTTCTCCGGAGCCTGGATGCGTTCAGCGTCCCCTGCACCTACGACGAGCCGAAGGGGCTGTCTGTGCTGGAGGCCATGGCGAGCGGCGTGCCCGTGGTTCAGCCCCGGCGCGGCGCCTTCCCGGAGATTCTGGAGAGGACCGGCGGCGGGTTGCTGGTGGCGCCAGACAACCCGGCGGAACTGGCGGAGGGCCTGCGCAGCTTATGGAAGGACCCCGCAACAGCCGCCGGTTTGGGACGGCGCGGGGCGGAGGGCGTCCGCGAGCACTTTAGCGCCGAGCGCATGGCGGCGCACGCGCTGGAAGCGTACGGCAGCATCGCCGGAGTGAGGACCCATGCTGGAACTATCTGACGTCACCAAGGTATACGCCGCGCCGGGCGGAACGCTGACCGTGCTTTCCGGCGTGTCCCTGAAGCTGGAGCGGGGCGAGGCGGCCGCGGTCATGGGTCCGTCGGGCTCGGGCAAGAGTACGCTGCTGTACGTCGCCGGCGCGCTGGAGCCTCCCACCACCGGCGGCGTGATGCTGGACGGCGTGAGTCCGTACCAGCTTCCGGAGAAGGATCTGGCGGCGTTCCGCAACCAGAATGTCGGGTTCGTTTTCCAGGATCATTGCCTGCTGCCGCAGTGTTCAGTGCTGGAGAATGTGCTGATCCCCACGCTGGTAGCCGCCCGCCGGGACGATTACACCGTCCGGGCGCGCGAGCTGGCCGAGAAGGTGGGGCTCGGCGGGCGCCTTGACCACCGCCCGGGGGAGTTGTCCGGCGGCGAGAAGCAGCGCGTCGCACTGGCCCGCGCCTTGATACTGCGCCCGCGGCTGCTGTTATGCGACGAGCCTACCGGTAACCTGGACGAAGCGTCGGCCGACGCCGTAGCCAACCTGCTGCTGGACCTGCACCGCCGAAAGGAAACCATGCTCATCGTGGTGACACACAACACGGAACTGGCGGCGCGGTTTCCCAGGCGATTCGAGCTGAGGCATGCGAACCTCCACCCTGCTGGCGCGTAACCTGGCCTGGTACTGGCGCACCAACCTCCTGGTGCTGCTGGGCGTGGCCACGGCCACGGGCGTGCTCGGCGGCGCGTTGCTGGTGGGCGACTCGGTGCGCGCCAGCCTGCGCGAACTGGTCGCCGCCCGGCTGGGGAACGCCGGCTATGCCGTCAGAGGCTCCGGGTTCTTCCGGGAGGAACTCGCGGCGGCTTTCCCTTCGGCGTGCCCCGTCATTGTAATGCAGGGCGTGGTCGTGCATGAGGCCAGCGGCAGGCGGGCCGCAGGCGTGCAGGTGTACGGCATCGACGAACGTTTCTGGAGGTTCCAGGGCGAGGCGGGCTTGCCGCCCCGTGGACGGCAGGCGCTCCTGAGCGCGGCGCTGGCCGCCGAGCTGGGAGCTTCGGCGGCGGATGCCGTGCTGCTGCGCGTTCAGAAGCCCTCGGCCATTCCGCTTGAAACGCTGCACGGCCGCAAGGAGGATGTCGGAAGGACCGTTCGCCTGGAGATGCTCGGCGTAGCGAGCCGCGAGTTCTCTCTGGAGCCACAACAGGGCGAGGTGCGCGCGGTGTACGTTCCACTCGACCGCTTGCAGCGGGATCTGGAGCGGCCGGGCAGGGTCAACGCCATCCTGGCGGCGGATACCGGTGGCATTGAAGAGACTCTGAGGAAGAGCTACGCGCTGGAGGACCTGGGCCTGCGGCTCCGCCAGTTGGACCACCCCAAGGTCCTGTCGCTCGAAAGCGAGAGCGCGCAGATCAGCGACATGCTGGCCGGGACGGCCGCCTCCGCAGCCGGATCGCTCGGGCTCAGCGTCCGGCCGGTGCTGACATACCTCGCCAACAGCATCCGCGCGGGCGGGCGCGAGATCCCATACTCGGTGGTGACGGCGCTGGATTCGCCGCCCGCGCCCTCCGCCGAGGACGGCATCACGCTGAATGAATGGGCCGCGCGGGACCTCCGCGCCAGGGTGGGTGACCGGGTAACGCTCGAGTACTACCTCTGGAAACCCGACGGGCGCCTGCATACGGAGACGGCGGAGTTCCGCCTTGAGCGGATCGTGCCGCTGGCCGGAGAAGCCGCGGACCGGAACTTCGCTCCCGACTACCCGGGCATCACCGACACAGACCGCCTGCACGACTGGGACCCGCCTTTCCCGCTCGACCTTGGCCGGATACGCCCTGACGACGAGGCGTACTGGGAACAACACCGCGCCACGCCCAAGGCCTTCGTTCACCTGGCCCGCGGCCGGCAGCTCTGGGGATCGCGCTTCGGAAACCTCACCTCGATGCGCATATCTCCGCCGTCGGCCGGGTATGGCGAGGCACTGCGCGCGGCGCTTGATCCGGCGTCGATGGGCCTGACCGCGCTTGCCGTGAAGGCCCACGGCCGGGAAGCAGCCGAGGGAACCACCGATTTCGGCGAGTACTTCGTCTACTTCAGCTTCTTCCTGGTGGTCTCGGCGCTCCTGCTCACGGGGTTGTTCTTCAGGCTCGGGGTCGAGCAGCGGATGCGCGAGATCGGGCTGCTGCGCTCGGCCGGATACTCGGCCTCCCAGGTGCGGAACGTGTTCCTGATGGAAGGCGCCGTGCTGGTGGCCGCCGGGGCCGCGCTGGGGATCGCGGTGGCGCTGGGCTACGGAGGGCTGATCCTGCTGGGACTTCGGACTTGGTGGATCGGTGCGGTCGGCACCAGGCTGCTCACCCTGCACGCCTCGCTGCCGGCCCTGGCCGCCGGCGCGCTGGCGGGAGTGGCGGCCGGCCTGGGTGCGATCGTGTGGACCTTGCGGGGGACGCGCCTTGTCACGCCGCGGGGGCTGCTGGCGGGCGGGCGCAGAGCCGCGCCGGCGCGCTGGCGGTGGCTGGCTGGACTGGCGGCCGGGGCGCTCGCCCTGGCCGTGGTGGCGGCCGGATCGCTGGACAGGATAGACCGGACCGCGGGGTTCTTCGGCGCCGGAGCGCTGCTGCTGATTGCAGCCTTGCTTCTTGTCTCGGCCTGGCTGCACCGGCGCGGCGGCGGCGTCGCCGGCAGCCGGATGGCGCTCGGGCTGCGCGGCCTCACATATCGGCCGGGCCGCAGCGTGCTGTGCATCGCTCTGATCGCGTCGGCGACGTTCCTCATTGTGTCGCTGGACGCGTTCCGGCGCGACGGGCCGGCCGGGGGCGCGGGAGGGTTCCCGCTGCTGGCTGAATCGGTGCTCCCCCTGATCCACGATCCGAACATCGCGGCGGGAAAGGAAGCCCTGGGGATTCCGCCGCTGGACGGAGTCGAGATCATTCCTTTCCGCCTGCGGCCGGGGGACGACGCCAGTTGCCTGAACCTGTACCGGCCCCGCGAGCCGCGCATGCTGGCGCCTCCGCCGGCCTTCCTCCGCCGCGCCGGCTTTCAATTCCAGGGCGCGGTGGCGGACGTGCCGAACCCCTGGCTGCTGTTGGAGACGGAAGAGGAAGACGGGGCCATCCCGGCCATCGCCGACGCCAACTCGATCACCTACTCTCTGCGCCTGAAGCTGGGCGAAGAATTCGAGGTGAACGGCATACGCTTCCGGATCGTCGCCGCGCTGCGCGACAGCTTTTTCCAGGGCGAGGTGCTGATCTCGGAGCGTAACTTCCTGCGCGCGTTTCCGGACGCCGCGGGCTACCGCTTCTTCCTGGTGGGCGCGCCTCCGGCAAGGGAGGCTGAGGTCACGCAGGCGCTTGAGGAGAGCCTCTCCGGCTACGGGTTCGACGTTCAGCCCGCCGCGGCCCGCCTGGCCAACTTCCACCGGGTGGAGAACACGTACCTGTCAACCTTCCGCGCGCTGGGAGGGCTCGGCCTGATCCTGGGCACGGTGGGACTGGCGGCCGTCCTGTTGCGGAATGTGCTCGAAAGGCGGCGGGAACTGGCCCTGCTGCGCGCGGTCGGCTATCGCCCCTGGCACCTGTCGGTGATCGTGCTGGCCGAAAACATGTTCCTGCTGCTGGTGGGGCTGGCGGCCGGCGCGGCTTGCGCATTGCTGGCGGTCGCGCCGGCGGTGATCGACCGCGGCGGGCGGCTGCCGCTGGCATCCATGGCCCTGCTGCTCGGCCTGGTGCTGGCCACCGGCATCACCGCGTCGCTCGCGGCCACGGCCGCGGCCCGGCGCGCCCCCCTTCTGGATGCACTAAGATCGGAGTAGACTGACATGCCATACCACACTGGGTTTCTTTGTCTCATCTGTGCCGCAGCGCTGGTGGGCCCGGCTTTCGCGGAGAACTGGCCGCAGTGGCGCGGGCCGCAGCTTGACGGCGTCAGCACGGAGCAGAATCTTCCCGTCCGCTGGAGCACCGCGGAGAACGTCGCCTGGAGGCTGGCCTTGCCCATGAAGAGCGGCTCGACGCCGATCATCTGGGGCGACCGTCTGTTCCTGAGCGTGGCTGACGGCGGCAGCGTCTATCTGTGGAGCGTGGACAAGCACAAGGGCCAGCCGCTGTGGAAGAAACTCGTTGCGGCGGGCAACTTCGACATCAACAAGCACAACATGTCGACGCCCTCGCCCGTCACCGACGGCACCAACGTGTACGTGATGACGGGCACCGGCGTGCTGAAAGGGTTCGATTTCGCCGGCAACGAATTGTGGGCGCGCGACATCCAGGCGGAGTACGGGAAGTTCGGCCTGAATCACGGCTACGGGTCGTCCCCGCTGCTTTACGAGGACGGCCTCTACGTTCAGGTGTTGCACGGGATGAAGACGGACGATCCGTCCTATCTGCTGCGCATCGACAGGAAGACCGGCAAGAACGTGTGGCGGGTGGAACGGCCCACCGAGGCGACGCGCGAGTCGCCGGACTCGTACCGCACCCCGGCGGCCGTCAGGGTCGGCGACCGGGTGGAGATAGTGGTGGCTGACGGCGACAGCGTCAGCGGCCACGACGCGGCCACGGGCAAGGAACTGTGGCGCTCCAGGGGGCTGAACCCGGGCAACAATCCGATGAACAGGGTAGTCGCCTCGGTCGTCGTCGCCGGCGGCCTGATTTACGTGCCATCGCGCGTCCGGCCACTGCTGGTATTCAAGCCCGGCGGCAGCGGCGACGTAAGTCAAACGCACAGCGTGTGGGCCTTCGGCAACGGCCCGGATGTGCCGACGCCCGTTACGGACGGGAAGTACTTCTATGTGGTCAACGACCGCGGCATTGTCTGGTGCCTGGACGCCAGGACGGGCGAGGAGATCTATGGCAATCAGCGCATTCACTCGGCGACCTACAGCTCCTCGCCGGTGCTGGCCGACGGAAAGATCTACGTCACCAGCGAGGACGGCGTAACCACCGTGATGCGCGCGGGGCCCAAGTTCGAAGTGCTCGCGGAAAACAACCTGGCAAGCTACACGCTCAGTTCCGCCGCGATTTCCGGCGGGCGGCTGTACCTGCGCACGGCGGATTTCCTGTACGCGATCGGAAAACCGTAGGAGGAGGTTCCCATGCGGCTCTGCGCAATCGCTATGCTGGCCGCGGCCGCACTGGCGGCTGACGCCAACTGGAACCAGTTCCGCGGGCCGTCGGCCGGCGGAGTCGCTCCGGGCTCGCCCCCGGCCGAATGGAGCGCAAGGTCGGGCAGGAACATCCTCTGGAAGGCGCCCATACCGGGCCTGGGGCACTCCAGCCCGGTAGTCTGGGGCGACCGCGTTTTCCTGACAAGCGCCGTCCCCGCCGCCGGCGAGGCCTCTCTGAAGGTCGGCCTGTACGGCGACATAGCTCCGGTCAGGGGAGAGCCCGCGCAGAGCTTCAAGGTCTTCTGCCTCGACCGCCGCAGCGGGAAGGTCCTGTGGGAACATACGGCCGCGAGCGGCAGGCCGAAGGTCATGCGTCATCCGAAGTCCAGTCACGCCAACCCGACGCCCGCCACCGACGGCAAGCACCTGGTTGTGTTTTTCGGCTCCGAGGGCCTGTTCGCTTACAGCCTGGACGGAAAGCCGCTGTGGAGCAGAGATCTCGGAGAGCTTGATTCCGGTTTCTTTACCGCGCCCGGCGCGCAGTGGGGATTCGCCAGTTCGCCCGTGATCTTCGAGGGCGCGGTCATCATCCAGGCGGACGTGCAGAAGAACTCGTTCCTGGCGGCGTTCGATGTGGCGAGCGGCAAGGAACTGTGGCGTACTCCGCGCAGTGACGTGCCCACATGGGGAACGCCCACCGTCATGCCGTACACAGGCAAGGGGGCCGGGAAATGGCAGGTGGTGGTGAACGGGTGGAAGCACATCGGCGGTTACGATGTGAAGACGGGCAGGGAACTGTGGAAGCTCGAGGGCGGCGGCGACATCCCGGTTCCCACGCCGGTCTACCTTGACGGCTTGGCGGTGATCACCAACGCGCACGGGCCGGGCCGGCCCATCTACGCCATCCGCACCGACGCGGCCGGCGACCTGACCCGCAACCGTTCCGCCGTCGCCTGGACCCAGGAGCGGGCCGGCAACTACATGCAGACGCCGCTGCTCCACGGCGGGCTGGGCTACTTCTGCCACGACAACGGCGTTCTGTCGGTCTTCCGGTTGGCCACCGGGGAGAGGCTTTATCAGCAGCGTCTGGGCCGCGCGGCTTCCGGCTTCACCAGTTCGCCGGTGGCGGCCGCCGGGCGGCTCTACATCACCAGCGAGGAGGGCGAGACGTATGTGCTGGCGCTGGGGCCGAACTTCAAGCTGCTGGCCGAGAACGAATTGGGCGAGACGGTGATGGCCACGCCGGCCATTGCCGGTGACGTGCTCTACCTGCGGGGACGCAGGCACGTGTTCGCCGTGGGCGCCCGGCCCTAGGCTACCGGCCTTTTTCGGCCGGGGCCTGCCCGAAGCAGTACAGCCGGCCGTCTTGCGAGCCGATCACCACCCGGCCTTCCGCGATGGCGGGCGAGGCCGACAGCGGAGCGCCCGCGTCGAACTCCCAGAGCCTCTTCCCTCCGTTCAGGTCCAGCACATAGAAGCGGCCGTCGTTGGAGCCCACATACACGCGTCCGCCCGCGATTGCCGGTGAGGAATCAACCCGGCCCCTCGTAGCGAACGTCCACAGCGCCTTCCCTGTTTTCACATTCAGGCAGTGAACCAGCCGGTCGCGGCCGCCGACGACGGCGCGGTCGCCCGAGGCGGCCGCCGACGAGTAGAACGGGAACCGGCTTTTCGCGTGCTGGTATCGCCAGACGACCTGCTGCCGGCGGATGTCAACCCCCATCACTTCATCGCTGAAAGTCCCGTAGATGGCCGTCTCGCCCAGCAGGGCGACAGAAGCGGCCGTGTAGCCGCCGCTCGGAAACTGGACCAGTTCCTTGCCGTCGGCCAGCCTCACTCCACGGAAGATCTCGTCGCAGCCGGAGAAGTACGCGATCCCGCCGGAGACCGCCGGCGTCGAATGCACGAAGTTGCCGGTGTTGAACTTCCACAGCAACTCGCCGCCGCGCCGTGCGAGGCAATACAAGTTGCTGTCGTAGGAGCCGACCAGGAGCCGGTCGCCGGCGACCACCGGGGATGACCGGATCTCCCCCCCGGTCTTGAACGTCCACAGCCCTTTGCCGTCGGCCGCGTTCACGGCGTGGATGACCCCGCCCAGGTCGCCTATGTAGACGACCCCCCCGGCGACTGCCGGGGACGACTCCGCGATGGCATCTGTGGCGCGGTACCGCCAGCGGAGCTTCCCTGTCGCCAGGTCGATGGCCAGCAGCTCGCCGGAATGGGAGCCGACGTAGACCGTGCCGCCCGAGATCGCCGCCGACGACTCGATGGACTTGCCTGCATCGAACTCCCACAGCAGCCCCAGCCTGGCGGGCAGCGGCCCGGCTGCGACGCCAGTCAGTTGCGGATCTCCCCTGAACTGGGGCCAGTACGGCGGCCCGTCTGCCAGTGCCGCCAGCACGCCGAACAGCACTCCGAGCAGCGGACCAGGCACCCGGCTACCTCTTCCCGGCCAGCGCCCAGAGCTTGTTCCGGCCCGCGACGAACAGGACGCCATTGGCCGGGACGGGAGTCGAGTGGATGGCGCTCCCCATGTTGATCTCGGCGACCAGCTTCTTGGTGGCGGTTGCTTCCAGAATCACGATGTCGCCGTCCTCATCGCCTATGTAGACCCTGCCGCCGATGACGATCGGCGAGCCCCACACCGCCGCCAGCAGGTCGTGAGTCCAATGCAGCTTGCCGGTCTTCACGTCCAGGCAGTACAGGTAGCCGGCCAGGTCGGAGATGAACAGCAGCCCGTTGTGGATGGCGACGGTCGAGACCGACCGCCGCAGCTTAGTGAAGTGCCACAGGCGGCCGCTGTGGGTTATGTCGCCCCGCCGCGTGGCGTCGATGGCGTAGAGGTGGCCGGGGCCGTCTCCGCTCTCCGGGTCCTGGCCGTTGGCGATGTAGACCTTTTCCTGCCAGATCACCGGCGTCGAGATGATCTCGTTCCGGTTCTTTGGCCAGACCGAGTCCTTGGGGTTGGTGTCGAACTCCCAGAGCTTCTTGCCTGTGAGCGCCTCGTAGCCGCGCACCCAACCGTCTCCCTCTCCCATCACCACCTGGGCCACGCCTCCGATGAGGCCGGCCGCGGGCGAGGACCACTGCCCGTGGAGCAGGCGGTCGCCCGTGTTGCTGGCCTGCCAGACCAGCTTGCCGGTCTTCTTGTTGACCGCGACCAGCGAAGGCGCCTTGGGCGACGGAATGCGTTCGTGGTGCTCGTCCCGTCCGTTGGAGGTGCCTGCGAACACCAGGTCGCCATAGGACACCGGCGAGGAGTTCGCCATGTTGTGCGGCGACGCTCCCGTCTCCTTGATCATGTCGAACTTCCAGATCACCCTGGCGCCGCCCTTGCCGTCGCCTTTGGTGTCCAGGCAGACCAACTCGCAGCGGTTCGACACGTAATAAAGGCGGTCGCCTTCCACCAGCGGCGAGGAACAGACGCCGACGTCGGGCCAGTCCAGCTCCGGGGAGTCGAGCTTCTCGTTGGTGTGCTGCCACAGGAACCGCCCGTCGGATTCCCGGAAGCACATCAGCACCCCGCGGTCGCCGTCCTCCTTGGGGTTGCGTTCGCCCCCGTTGTTGGTGCCCACGTACACCTGGCCGCCCGCCACCACCGGGTTGCCGTAGGTCTGCGTGCCGAGTTCCGCCTCCCACTTGACGTTCCTGCCTTTCTCGAGGTCCCAGGAAGTGGGAATCCCGCTCATTGGCGAAACCTGATTGCGGCCCGGGGCGCCGCCCCACATGGGCCAGTCGCCCGTGCCCGATTCGGCCGCGATGAGCAGACAAATCGAAACGGCTAGAAAAATCCAGGCAGCGTGTTTCATCAGTTCGGGCGCCTTATGTCGTAGGAGTACAGGTTATCCTGCTCTCGCAGGAACAGCCTGCCGCCGGAGACCACCGGCGGGGTCCAGGTGGGATTGCTCCCGCGCGTGATAGTGAACCTCGACACTTCCTTATAGCCGGCGGGCGTGGGTTCGATCAGCCCTACGACGCCCTCTTCGCCCAGGCAGTACAGGCGTCGTTCGGCGTAGATGCAATTCCCCTTGCCGACGCTCCGGTCGGTCCAGGCCACTTTGCCCGTCATCAGGCTCATGGCGGTGAGGACGCTGCTGGAGAACCCGTACAGGTGATCCCCCACGAGCACGGAGGTCGTGTAGTGGTTGCGCATGTCGCGCGTGAAGTAGACCTCGGAGGCCTTGACGGCTACCCCGTCTGAAGCCAGTCTCAGAAGGACGGCGCCGGTGCCGTAGTCCGAGGATGCGAACACATGGCCGTCCTGCACGATCGGAGTGGCTGCATTGGCGACCTTGTTGGCGACCCTTTCGTACCTCCAGAGCAGGCTGCCGTTGCTCGCGTTGAGGCCCATAACGGCGCCGGCGGTAAGCACAGCCACACCGCGGACGCCGCCGGCGTCGAATGGGATCGCCGATGAGTAGCCGGCCCCGTCGCCCTGCGACCGCCATATGACCTCGCCGGTGGCCTTATTTAACGCCACGACGGACGCGCCGCGTCCGCCGGGCGTGACGATAAGCCGGTCCGCGTCAACCAGCGGGGACTCGCTGTATCCCCAGCGCGGCACGCTTCCGCCGAACTCCTTGACGAAGTCGGCTCCCCAGAGGCGCTTGCCGGAAGCTGTATCCAGACATACCAGCACGCCTTCGCCGTTTACGGCATAGAGGCGGCCTCCGTCGATTGTGGGAGTGCCACGGGGGCCGTCGCCCCGGTCATTGCCGTAACCGCGTCCAGTGTACGTCTTCCACAGTTGCTTGCCGCTGCTTACGTCCAGGGCGATGACGAACTGCTGGCCGCCTTCCTGGCCCTGTGTGTACAGGCGCCCACCCACGACGGCGAAGGATGAGTAGCCTGCTCCCAGCCCCTGAGCCTTCCACAGAAGTCGCGGCCCGCCGGCGGGCCACGAAGCCAGAAGGCCGGTTTCAGCGGATTTGCCGTCGCGGTTGGGGCCGCGCCATTGGGGCCAGTCGTCGGCCTGGGCGGAACCGCACGAAACGCAGATCAGCATCACCAGTCGTCGCTGGAACATGTTTTCAGGTTACTACACGGGTTCCACTGGGCGCGCCGGATGGCCCTCCGGCTCAGATTGTGCATGCTAAACTGATGCTGGCCGACAGGAGGGGGGTATGTCTGGATTGATTCTCGTGCTGATTCTTGCCGCCGCCACTGTCGATTCGCAAACGGTGCGGATGGTCGAGGCGGAGGGCGAAGCGCGAAAGTACTGGCCGCAGTGGCGAGGACCGTCGGGCCAGGGCGTGGTGGAGGGATCGGGCTATCCCGACAGTTGGTCGGACAAGGAGAACGTCCGCTGGAAGGTGGAGACGCCCGGCCGCGGCAACTCTTCGCCCATAGTCTGGGGGGACCGGATCTTCCTGACGGCGGCTTACGACGGCGAGCGGCGCGCGGTGCTGTGCTTCCGCCGCGAGGACGGCAAGCTGTTGTGGGAGACCGCGGCGCCGGCGCCCGCCTCCGTGGAGCGCATCCAGCGCAAGAACAGCTATGCATCGGCCACGCCGGCCACCGACGGGGAGCGTGTCTACGCGCTGTTTGGCAACGCCGGCCTGATCGCCGTGGATTTCAAAGGAAGACTGCTGTGGAGCTATGACTTCGGCGCGACCTCGAACTATCACGGGCCAGGCGGCTCTCCGCTGCTCTACAAGGACCGCGTGATTTTCTACCAGGACCAGGGACAGAGCTTCGGTCCGGCGCGGCCGGCGGGCGAAAGCCCGGGCTCGTTTGTCGCGGCGGTCGACGCGCGGACCGGCCGTCAGTTGTGGAAGACTCCGCGCAAGGAGGGCGTCGGATGGGGGACGCCGGTTGCCGTCCGCGCCGGCAGGCGGGACGAGATAATAGTCAGCAGCCAGCATGGGGTGCGTGCCTACGATCCGGACACCGGGCGGGAGTTGTGGAGCGCCGGGGGCAGCACCATGGAGGTGATCCCCACCCCCGCCGTGGGCCACGGGTTGCTCTTCTGCCCGTCCGGCCGGGCCGGTCCCACCCTCGCCATCCGTCCCGGCGGTTCGGGCGACGTGACCTCGACGCACATAGCCTGGCAGACGCCGCAGGGGTCTCCGTTCGTACCCTCGCCTCTGGTCTACGGCGACCACCTGTATTTGATCAACGACATGACCTCCATTGCGACCGGCATGGAGGCCCGGACGGGCAAGGTGCTCTGGCAAGGCCGCTTGGGCGAGGCGCGACGGGAGGGTTTCTCGGCATCCCCTGTGGCCGTTGACGGAAAGGTGTTCTTCACCAACGACGATGGCGAGACCTTTGTGCTGGCCGCGGGGCCGGAATTCAGGCTGCTGCGGGTGAACCGGCTCGGCGAGCAGACCCTGGCGACGCCGGCCCTGGTGGATGGCGTCTGGTACTTCCGCACGGCCGGCCACCTTGTGGCC
The DNA here is from genome assembly GCA_037440765.1 of Solibacteraceae bacterium. Taxonomy (GTDB): domain Bacteria; phylum Acidobacteriota; class Terriglobia; order Bryobacterales; family Bryobacteraceae; genus DTKY01. The sequence continues at coordinate 62 of JBBITL010000033.1, read as the reverse complement.
ATCGGGCGCTAGCGCATGTTTGCGCTTTTTTGAGGGCCTTTTTCCGTAAGTCGTTGAAAACA
>JBBITL010000032.1:0-45762 GCA_037440765.1 Solibacteraceae bacterium | reverse complement strand
AGGGGATCCAGGAGCGCGAGGCCCGGCAGGACGAGAAAGGCGCGGTCGTGGGACCAGATCTCGGTGGCGCCGTTTTCCAGGGCCGTCAGGCTGACCTGCAAGTCGAACACCCGCGGACCTCGCACCCCGAGTTCCGCGGCGAGCGTCGAGAGCCTTTCCCAGGAGCCCTCCTGGCAAGACCACACCCGGGCTCCGGCTTCAAGCACCAGCGCCCGCAGGAAACTCCTCGCCTTGGCGGGAGGTGAACCGCCGCCACGGCACTCCGGATGGGTGGCGACGCTCCAGAACTCCGCGATGCAGGGCAGGGGAATTCCCCAGCCGCGAGCGTCCCGGCTGGCGCGCTCGATGGCGGCGCGGGCGGCGCCATGTTGCGGCGTCAACGCGCGGTGCGCGTAGACCAGCAGATTGGTGTCGATGGCGATCACCGGCTGCCGCGCATCCAGTCGTGCATGGCGGCCCGATCCGCGATATCCAGACCCTCAGGCAGGCCGCCCTTCACCGTGACCCAGCGGATCGGCCTGCGGGAAGCGCTGTTCGCCGGGCGCTGCCGCCGGCTCAGTTCCCGCCGCAAGGCGCGTTCCAGGATGGCGCGCAGCGTGGTCCGGTGCTCGGCGGCCCTCTTCTTGGCCGCGATGAACAGCGCATCGGGGATTTCGACGGTGGTCTTCATATGGAAACCCATAATACCATAAATATGGAAATCCCCGGCCGCCGCCGGAAACCTCAGCCGGCCGGCGTCGTCGAGCGGGGGGGGTAACCTCGCGGCCGGAGCGCTCGTCGATCCCTTTCGGGGGGACACATGCCAGTGAAATGGATGTTGGTGGTTTGTCTGCTCATCGGGGTGGCCTGCGACGGGTGGAGCCAGCGGGGGCGGTTCGGGCGAACCAGCCGTGCGGGTGAAGCTTCCACGCTCGCCAAGTCCGACGCGGAGAAGCGGGTGCTCGCCACCCTGGACAAGGCGCGGCGGGATGGGGAGCTTTACGCCAACGTCTCGGTGAGCGACGGGCGGCTGTTGCGCCTGCTCGCGGAGACCGCCGGGGCCAGGAATGTCGTGGAGATCGGCACCTCCACCGGTCTGTCCGGCCTGTGGCTCTCCATGGCGCTGCAAGCGACCGGCGGCAAACTGACGACGTTTGAGATCGATCGCGGGCGGGCTGCCACGGCGCGCGGCAACTTCAAGGAAGCGGGCGTCGATCACCTGGTCACCATCGTCGAGGGGGACGCCCACAGGACCATCTCGCGGCTGAACGAGCCCATCGACGTGCTCTTCCTGGACGCCGACAAAGAGGGCTATGTCAGTTATCTGAACCGGCTGCTGCCGCTGGTCCGGCCGGGCGGGCTGATCCTGGCGCACAATGTCGACTCGGCGCCGGACTATCTGAGGGCGGTGACGACCAACCCGGATCTGGAGACCATATTCGCCGGCGATGGGGGTAGTCTGGGCGTGACGCTGAAGAAGCGCTGAGGGCTTTACTGAATACGGAACCGGCCCCGTTCGTTAAGAACCAGTTCGTCGAAGATGGCCAGAACCGTCTTGCGGTATGAGTACACGCGCTGTAGCGCCTGGCGGAAGGACGGCTCGTAGCAGCGCGTCCTCATCCACTTGTCGAGCACGGGCCGGGGAACGTCGATGTCGCGGCGCAGGCGGTCGACGGGGTGGCCCCTCAGGAAGAGGCCGTAAAACATGGCGGCCTCCCGCTGGGGCGTGGCCAGATCCGGCTCCGGCCTGAGCGCCGGGATGTTCCCTCCAGTCATTCGACCCCCGAAACATCGTAGCATATGCCCCCGATTCCGCTCATAATGGAATAGTGCGCCGGCAGCGACGCGGAACCCCGCGGCTGCCGGCGGCGTCGAAGCACCAAGCTCGCATGACTCCGAACCCCAGCGCCGGCGGGCGCAACAGGCAGGACTCGCCTCCGGTGGCCATAAGCGCCACCTTCACAGCCGAGCCCTTGCGCGAGATCCTTTCTTTCTGGTTCGGCCGCCTCGGGGTCGATTCCCCGATCAGGTTCGCGCCCTATAACCAGGTGTTTCAGCAGTTGCTTGACCATTCCGGCCTGCTGGCGCAGAGCCGCGGCGGGGTCAAAATAGTCCTGGTGCGTCTGGAGGACTGGGCGCGTTTCCGGGAGCCCTCCGCGGCCACGCTGGAGAGCCTGGAGCAGGACGTCGTCCGCCTGGTCGCCGGGCTGCGAAGCGCCGCCGAGGCCTGGGGCGGCGGGTTGCTGGTTGCGATCTGCCCTTCCGGGCCGGCCTTCATGCGGCAACCCGGCCACGCCGAGTTCGTCTCCAGAATGGCGGCTCAGGTCCCAACCGGCCTGGCCGGACTGAACGGCGTGCATTTCGTGACCGCGGCCGAACTGGACCAGCTCTACCCGGTGAGCGAGCGCCACGATCCTCACGGCGACGAACTCGGTCACGTTCCTTACACTCCCGAGTACTTCACGGCGCTCGGCACGCTGCTGGCGCGGAAGGTGCACGCGCTGCGCGCCACGCCGTACAAGGTGGTCGCCCTCGACTGCGACGACACATTGTGGCGCGGCATCTGCGGCGAGGACGGGCCGGAGGGCGTGGTCATCGACCCGCCGCGGCGGGCCTTGCAGGAGTTCATGCTGGCGCAGCAGAATGCCGGCATGCTGCTGTGCCTGTGCAGCAAGAACAATCTGGAGGACGTGGTGGAGACCTTCCGGGTTCACCCGGAGATGCCCTTGCGCCTGGAGGACTTCGTCGCCCGCCGCGTCAACTGGTCGGCCAAATCGGCCAACCTGGTGTCGCTTGCCGAGGAACTGTCGCTCGGTCTGGACAGCTTCGTTTTTGTCGACGACAACCCGAAGGAGTGCGGCGAGGTGCAGGCGCGCCTGCCCGAGGTCCTCACTCTTCCGCTGCCGGACGATGCGGACGACATCCCGCTCTTCCTGAAGCACGTGTGGGCATTCGACCGGCTCCAGGTGACCGAGGAAGACAAGCGGCGGACCAAGATGTACGTGCAGGGCCTGGAAAGGGCGCGGCTGGAGAAGCAGGCCAAGACGCTGGAGGAGTTCATACAGTCGCTTCAGCTTGAGATCCGCATTTTCGAGCTCAGGCCGGAGGCGCTCGCCCGCGCAGCCCAGCTCACCCAGCGCACCAACCAGATGAACTTCACGACCAGGCGGCGCGGGGAGGCGGAGATACACTCGCTGGTGGCTTCGGGCGGCGCCGAGTGCCTGACGGTCGAGGTTACCGACCGGTTCGGCAGTTACGGGCTGACCGGGCTGGCGATCTTCACCACCGGCCCGGAAGCCCTGCTGGTGGACACTTTTCTGCTGAGCTGCCGCGTGCTGGGGCGCGGCGTCGAGCACCGGCTGCTGGCCAGGCTGGGCGAAATCGCGGTGGGCCGGGGTCTGGCCCGCGTGGAAGTCCCGTTTGTTCCCTCGCAGCGCAACCAGCCCGCGCTGGTGTTCCTTCAGAGCGTCGGGGCCAAGTTCAAACAGCGGACCGAAGTTGGTCTGCGCTTCTCGTTTCCGGCCGAAGCCGCGGCCGCGGTCACCTACAGCCTATCATCGGCGGCCGGCAAGCCTGCGCCCCAGGCGCCGCCTGTCCCGGTTGGAGCCATCGAACCGGCCGGCTACGTCCACATCGCCATGCGCCTGCGCAGCGTCGCCCAGATCCGGCAACAGATACGGGCGGAGCGGAACCATGAAGCCGCTGCGGCCCCGGCGGCAGCCGCTCCCCGCAGCGCGCTGGAGGAGCAACTGGCGGCGGTCTGGGCGGACCTGCTGCACCTGCCCGCAGTGGGAATTCATGACAACTTCTTCGACCTGGGCGGGCATTCGCTGCTGGCCGTCCAACTGCTGAGCCGGGTCCGGCAGGCGCACCAGGTCGATCTTCCGCTCGACGTTGTCTACAGCAGCGCCTTCACCGTGGCGGAACTGGCCAAGGCCATCGAGATACGCCAGATCGAGCAGGCGGGCAGCGAAGAGTACGCCGCCATCCTGGCCGAGTTGCAGGGCATGAGCGACGAGGAGGCGCGTGCGCTGCTGGCCAGGGAAATGGAAGGCGCCGAGGGCGACGGAGGCCGTTAGACCATGCGAATCCTGCTTGCGGCCAACGCTTCTTACGTGCCGCCGCGGGGGGGGGCCACTCGCAGCAACCTGGTGTGGCTGGACCTGGCCGCCGAGGCGGGGCATGAGTGCCGCATCGTAGCCGCCGAACTGGCTCAGGACCGGGCGGGCAGGCTGGATCAACTGCGCGATGAGGAGATTGAGCTGGTTGCCCTCGACACCGGCAGGCAGGATGGCGTGGAGATCGTCCGCAGGGGGGCGGTCACGGTCTGCTCGGCCGCCGACCCGGGCCGCAGGACCCTGCTGCTGCGCGAGCAGATAGCCGGTTTCCGGCCCGACTGGGTGCTGGTTTCCTCCGAGGACCTGGGCCAGGTGCTGCTCGGCGAGGCGATGCACCAGGCGCCCGGCCGGGTCATATACCTGGCGCACACGCCGCAGTTGTTCCCCTTCGGTCCCGCAAGCTGGAACCCGAATCCGGAAGGCGCCGCCCACGTGCGCCAGTGCGCCGGGGTGGTGGCGATCGGCAGCCACACGGCGGGCTACATCGAGCGGCACCTGGGCCGGCCGGCGGTGGTGATTCATCCGCCCGTCTACGGCAGGCCCCCGTTTGAGAAGTTCGACCCGGCGGGCCAGCACCTGGTCACGATGGTCAATCCGTGCGCCATCAAGGGCATTTCGATCTTCCGCGCTCTGGCCGCGCGCTTTCCGCAGTGCACCTTCGCGGCGCTCGCCGGCTGGGGAACGACCTCGGCGGACCGCGCCGCGCTCCAGGCCCTTCCCAACGTGCGGCTGTTGGCCAACGTGAAGAGCATTACGCAGGTTCTCCGGAACACCCGCGTGCTGCTGATGCCATCGCTGTGGTACGAAGGCTTCGGCCTGAGCGTGACGGAGGCGATGCTGCACGGCGTGCCGGTCATTTCCAGCGATTCGGGCGGACTTCTGGAGGCGAAACTCGGAACGCGGTTCGTGCTGCCGGTCAGGCCCATCGAGCGCTATCTGCCGGAATTCGACGAGCGCGGGCTCCCCTCCGCGGTTGTCCCGGAACAGGACGTGGACCCCTGGGCCGAGGCCCTCAACGCCTTGCTGACGGAACGCGGGCTGTATCGGGAGGAGTCCGAGACCTCGCGCGAGAGAGCGCACCGCTTCGTGGCCGGTATCCAGCCGGGGCTGCTCATGGAATTCCTCGCCTCCCTGGCGCCCGCCACCCAGGCGCCCGCCGGCCGGCACGCCCCGGCCGGGAGCGGAGCGGATCTGGCCACACTGTCGCCGGAGAAGCGCGCGCTGCTGCTGGAAAGGCTGCGCGCACGGCGCAAGGACCGGCCCTAGAGGGTTCGGTGTATACTGAAACCTGTTGAAATCATTTGGGTTCTTAGTGGGAGGCTGTATGGAACGTACTGCATCTCGACGCGCCTTTCTGGGAGCCGGGCTGACGCTGCCCGCCGCCGGGCTGGCCAAGCCGCCGGCTGCGGCTGAAACAGTGAAGCTCACCTACCGCACGCTGGGAAACACGGGGCTGAAGGTGACCTCGCTTTCCTTCGGCTGCATGACCACGTCCGACCCCTCGGTAATCGAGCGCGCCGCCGACATCGGCATAATCCATTTCGATACGGCCCGCGGATACCAGAACGGCAACAACGAGAGAATGGTGGGAGCGGCCCTGAAGGGCAGGCGCAAGCAGGTCATAATCTCTTCGAAGTCCGCCGCCAAGACCAAGGATGAGGCTGTCGCCCACCTGGATACCAGCCTCAAGGAACTTGGCACCGACTATCTGGACATCTGGTACCTTCACAACCGCAACAGCCCCGAGGAGGTCACCGACGAGTTGCTGGAGGTCCAGCGCGCGGCGAAAGCAGCCGGCAAGATCCGTTTCGCCGGCGTCAGCACGCACTTCAACATGGACCAGATGCTGGATCATCTGGTCAAACGCGGCCAGACCGAAGTGGTGCTGACAACCTACAACTTCTCGATGCGCAACGTGGCGGCCTCGGGCCAGGGCGCCCGCGCCAACGACATCACCTCGGCCATCCAGCGCGCCCGCAAGGCCGGCCTGGGGATCGTGGCCATGAAAGTGATGGCCGGCGGAGTGGCGCGCGTGGGGCGCGGCGACAGGCTGTACGGCGCCGATCCCGAGGCCCTGAAGAAGATACTCGGCGCCAAGGGAGGAGCTCTGGCCGCCATCAAGTGGGCGCTGAGGAACCCGTCGGTGGACACCGCCATCGTCTGCATGACCGACCACGACCAGCTCGACGAGAACCTGCGGTCCATGGCCGAGCCTTATGCGCCCCAGGACGAAAGGGTGCTGGAGTCGCTGATGGCCCGCCTGGGCCCGAACTACTGCCGCATGTGCGGCGCCTGCAACGGAGTCTGCGACCGGGGAGTGCCCGTTCCGGACATGCTCCGCTTCCTTACCTACGCCGAGGGCTACGGGCAGTTCGCGATGGCCCGGGAGAGGTTCCTGGAACTGCCTGAGCAGGTCCGCGCCATACGTTGCGGCGACTGCGGGTCCTGCTCGGTCGATTGCCCCAACGGCGTCCAGGTGCGCCGGCGCGTGTCCAGGGCGCAGGAGATGTTCGCGTAGGACCGCTGGATGCGGATCCTGCTGGCTCACAATTCGCTCTACTATCCGTCGCACGGCGGAGGCGACAAGTCGAACCGCTTGCTGATGGAGGCCCTCGCCGGCCGTGGTCACCAGTGCCGTGTGGTCGCCCGGCTGGGGAGCACGTCCGGCGCCGGGCGCGAGCGGTTCCTGCGCGATCTGGCCGATCGCGGAGTGCCTCTTGAGGCCGCGGGCTCCGGAGTGGCGGTCTTCCGCCACCAGGACGTGGAAGTGCACGTCGCCACCGATCACCCCAACATCCGGGGGTACTTCTCCGCGCAGATCGTGGAGTTCGCCCCCGATGTGATCCTCACCTCCACCGACGACCCCGCTCAACTGCTGCTGGAGGCGGCTCTCAGGGCCGCCAAACCGAAAGTCGTCTACCTGGCCAGAGCCACGCTGGCCGTGCCCTTCGGGCCGGACTGCGCCTTCCCCAGCCCCGCGAAGACCGGAATGCTGAGGCAGGTCGACGGGGTCGTCGGTGTCAGCCGTTACGTCGCCGAGTACCTCGGAAAGCATGGCGGGCTCGACGCTGTTCACGTTCCGATCTCCCTGCTCGAACCGGGCCCGTACCCGGATCTCGGCCGCTTATCGAACGAGTTCGTCACGCTGGTCAACCCCTGCGCCGTAAAGGGCATCTCCATATTTCTGGGCCTGGCGGACCGTATGCCGGAGACGGCCTTCGCCGCCGTGCCCACCTGGGGCACAACTCGGGAGGATCTGGAAGCGCTCAAGCAGCGGGCCAACGTGCGCCTGCTCGAACCGGTGGACGACATTGACCGGCTGCTGGCGCGAACCCGTGTGCTCCTGATGCCTTCGCTATGGGCCGAGGCGCGGAGCCGCATGATCCCGGAGGCCATGCTGCGCGGCGTGCCGGTCCTGGCGGCCAATGTGGGCGGGATCCCGGAGGCGATGCTGGGCGCAGACTACCTGCTTCCGGTCCGGCCCATCGGGAAATACCGCCACCATGTGGACGAGCACATGGTCCCTGTCGCGGAGGTCCCGGAGCAGGACATCGGGCCGTGGCACGAGGCGCTGCGGCGGCTTTTGACAGGCCGCGGCCACTACGAAGCCCTCTCCCGGCTCTCCCGCGAGCGTGCGCTGAGCTATGCCGCCAACCTTAGCGTCGAGCCTTTCGAAGCGTACCTCCAGGAGGTCCTGAAGGCTCCCCGGAAGCCTGCCGCGGCGCAGGGTCCCGCTTCCCCTCAATCGGCCCTGGAGGGTTTGTCGGCCGAGAAACGCCGCCTGCTGGCGCTGCGTTTGCAGAAGAAGGCCGCGGCGCCGGAGAGCGGCGCCTGGTTCCCGCCGGCCGCGCCAGGCTCCGGAGCGCGCTTCCGGCTCTTCTGTTTCCCGTTTGCCGGCGCCGGGGCGTCCGCTTTCCGCGGATGGGCGGAAGCCATGCCTCCCGGCGTGCTACTGGCGGCGGCGCGCCCTCCCGGACGCGAAAGCCGCCTGGCGGGGGCGCCGTTGCGCGAGATGAGCGCGCTGGTGGGCGCTCTCGGTGAAGCCATCCAGCCGTTGCTGGACCTTCCGTTTGCATTTTACGGACACAGCATGGGGGCGGCGGTCGCCTTTGAACTCGCCCGCCTGTTGCGGCAAGGGGGACGGGCGCTGCCTGAGGCGCTGCTGGTGTCCGGCGCCCGCGCACCGCGCTACAGGCAGGGGCACGTGCCGCCGCCGGAGCCTTCCGAAGAGGAGTTCCTCGAGGAACTGGAACGCCTGGAGGGGCTGCCCGGCCACGTCAGAAACAGCCCGGAACTGCTGCGCGTGGTCCTGCCGGCCCTGCGGGCCGACACGGCGCTCTACCGCGCCTACGTGTACGAAGCCGGCCGGCCGCTCGGCTGCTCCATACGCGCCTACGGGGGTGAGCAGGACGCCAACATCAGCCGGGAGCACCTGGAGGCCTGGGCCAAGGAGACCTCCGGCGATTTTTCCTTGCGGATGTTCCCGGGCGGGCACTTCTTCATCGACACGGCCCGGGCCGAGTTCCTTTCCGCGCTGGCTGCCGATGTGGCCGCGATATCCGGGCGTGTTGTCTGAACATGGCCGACTGGCTCCAACTGCTGCGCGGAAACCGCAACTACCGGCGGCTGTGGACGGGGCAGGTGGTGAGCGAGATCGGCGACTACTTCAACAACGTCGCCGTCTTCAGCCTGGCCCTCCAAACCACGGGCTCGGGGCTGGTGGTGAGCGCGGTCATGCTGTCGCGCGCCATCCCCGCAGCGCTGGCCGGCCCCCTGGCAGGGGTGGCGCTCGACCGTTTCGACCGCAAGCGGATCATGATCGCGAGCGACGTCTGCCGCGCCGCCGTGGCCCTGGCCTTCCTGCTGAGCCTGCGCTACCCGGAACCCTGGCTGCTGTACGCGCTGAGCGCGCTGCTGATGTTCGCCTCGCCGTTCTATACCAGCGGGCGGGCTTCCATCCTTCCGACCATCGCCGGCCCGAAGGAGTTGCACGCGGCCAACTCGCTGACCCAGAACACGCAATGGGCGACCCAGGCGGCTGGCACGATCCTGGGCGGGCTGAGCGCGGCGCGCCTGGGCTACGAGTGGGCCTTTGTGCTCAACGCTGTGTCGTTCCTTTTCTCGGCGGCCGTGATCTGGCGGCTCCGCCCGGAGGGCGCGGGCTTCCGGGCTGAGCGCAAAGGTGCGGCTCCCCGACCCTGGGCCGACTATACGGAGGGCCTGCGGTACATGCGGTCCGTGCCCCTGGTTATGGCGATTGGGCTGATCTCGGTGGGCTGGGCCATGGGAGGAGGGGCCGCGCAGATACTGTTCGCGCTGTTCGGCGAGCAGGTCTTCCACCGGGGAGCCGAGGGAATCGGCACCATCTGGGGCTTCGCCAGCATCGGGCTGCTGGTGGGCGGCGCCATCGGGCACGTGGCCGGCAACCGGGTCGGCTTTGCGGGCTACAAGCGCGTGGTGGCGGTTTCGTACCTGGTGCACGGCGCGGCCTACGTGATGTTCAGCAGGATGGAGGCCTACGGCGCGGCGCTGTTCTTCATATTGCTGTCGAGAGTCGGGATGGCGGTAACCACGGTCCTCAACAACACTCAACTGCTGCGCTGGGTGCCGGACCAGTTCCGCGGACGGGTGTTCGCCACCATGGAGTCGCTGCGCTGGGCGACGATGATGTTCTCGATGGCCATCGCGGGCTTCGCGTCGGAGTACTACAGCCCCCGCGCCATCGGCGTGGCGGCGGGCCTGCTGGGCGTCGCGACCGCCCTGGCCTGGGCCCTGGCCGACTGGAGCCGCCGCATCCCTGAGCCCGGGGCAGGCCGGTGATCACGCGCCAATCCGCAGGGCGAGGCGGGCTGCGGGATGGGCGCGGCACCCGCGTGAACAGCAGCCAGCGCCTGGTCGATGGCGGCTACTGCACCTCCGTGGTTCCGCGCGACGGCCCTGGCAATGCAGCAGGCCTCATCGGAGGCGTCGAGCGTAGCTGGCACAACAGCACATCCTGCGGCTTCATCATCCGCTCCATCCCGGCGGCCGGGCGCCGCCGGACCCGGGTCACCCAGCCAGCGTCTCAAACCCGCCGCTCCCAAAGCGGACAGATCATGTGTGAATTCAACCGGACAGATCACGTGTTAACGACAGCGGGCCGCTTCTGGTAGAATCCGGCAGGCGGCCGTCTATGAATACCCAGACCTACGCGAATCACAGGCACTACGTGCCCATGTATCACTTCGTGCTGTTTCTGCTCCAGGTGGCGATCTTCATCGGCTCGGTGGTGAACCTGGTGAAGTCGATCGGGGACCACCAGCGGATCTACAGCGCCTCTCTCATCGTGGCGCTGAGCGTCGCCCTGTTCATCCTGTCCCTGCTCGCTCGCACCTTCGCGCTCAAGGCCCAGGACCGGGCCATCCGAGCCGAGGAGAACCTGCGCCACTTTGTGCTCGCGGGGAGACTCCTCGATTCGCGGCTTGGCATCCGGCAGGTGATCGGCCTGCGCTTCGCCCCGGACGAGGAGTTCGTCGCGCTTGCCAGGCGCGCGGCCGAGGAGAACCTCTGCGAGGACGCGATCAAGCGGGCAGTCGGGAACTGGAAACCCGACACGTACCGCGTCTGAGCCGCGCTTTGCGCGACAATGGAGTTGTCAGGTGGTGGCTCCGGTGGCTTCCCTGGAAGGCGTGCATGCCGCGCTGGTGACCCCGTTCCGCGAGGGCTCGGGCGAGACGGACCTGGCCGCGGCGCTCGAACTGGTCGACTTCGCCGCCGGCCGGGGCGTGGACGGAATCGTGCTGCTGGGAACCACGGGCGAGTTCGTTCACCTGGGGATCAAGGCCCGCCTGCACCTGGCCCAGTTCGCCATCAAGCGCAGCCGCCTGCCCGTCACGGTGAACGTCTCGCATTCGACGCTGGAGGGCGCGCTCGAACTGGCGCGGGGCGCGATTTCCGCGGGCGCCTCGGCCCTGCTGCTGATGCCTCCCTACTTCTACCCCTACGATCAGGTTCAGGTCGAGGCGTTCTACGTCCGCTTTGTCCGGGAATTGCGGCCGGGCGTGCCGCTGCTGCTCTACAACATCCCGCTGGTGTCGACGCCGCTTGATTTCGCGACCGCCATGCGGCTGATCGCGGCCGAAGGCTATGCCGGCATAAAGGACTCGTCGGGCGACATCCTGAACTTCCGGCGAATGCTGGCGGTGAGGAAACACACGCCGTTCACCTTGCTGGCGGGGTCGGATGCAATCTACGCCGAGGCGCGCGCCGAGGGCGGGGACGGCGTAGTCTCGGGCGTCGCCGGCGCGCTTCCGGAACTGTTGTCGGCGCTGGACCGCAGCATCCGCTCGGGAGGGCCGGACGGCGCCAGGATGCGGCTCTCGGCCCGGCTGCTGGAATTCGTCGCTTGGTGCGACGGGTTCCCGCCCCCGCTGGCGATTAAGGCCGCGCTTGCGGTGCGCGGCCTGAAGACCGGCCCGCCGGCAGTCCCGCTGGCCGCGGAGGCGCAGGAGCGGCTGGCGCGCTTTTGTGAATGGTTCAGCGGATGGCTGCCGCTGGTGCTGAAGGAGTCGGAGGGTGCTTAGGGGGATACTGCTGGCGCCGGCGGCCGCCCTGTGGCTGGCGGGCCAGGCCTACCCGCCTGGGCCGCAGGTGCTGGTGTTCAAGAGCGACGTGGACGGCACCGAGCAGCCCTACGCGGTCTACGTTCCCAGGGACTTCGGTGCCTCCCGGCGATACCCCCTGGTGGTGAGTCTGCACTCGGAAGGGTCCAACCACCGTCTGGATCTGCGGCGTGTGTTCGGGCGAGGCAACTTCATGGAGGTACGGCGCCTGGGGCGAGGCGCCCTGATCCGCGAGACCGACGCCGAGGCCGGCAACGGCCCCTTTCCTCCGCTGCCCGACGTGGACTTCTTCGTTGTCTCGCCGCTGGCGCGCGGGTCGATGGGCTACCAGGGCATCCCCGAGAAGGACGTGTACGACGTGCTGGCGGAGGTGAAGAGCCGCTTTCCGATAGACGAGGATCGCATCTACCTGACGGGCGCCGCCATGGGTGGAGGAGGGGCGCTCTGGCTCGGCCTGACAAGGCCGGACCTGTGGGCGGCGATCGCCGTTGCCGCGCCAATCCCCCAGCCCGGAGCCGAGGAACTGGCATCCAACGCGCTGGGTCTGCCCGTGCACCTGTTCCAGGGGGCGCTGGATCCGCTGGTTCCAGCGGAATCGGCCCGAGCCTGGCAAAGCCGCCTGGAGCAGGGGGGCGCGAAAGTCCGGTACACGGAGTATCCTCATGTGCGGCACAACGTGTGGGATTTCGCCTACCGCGAGGCCTCGATCTTCCGCTGGTTCGCCCCCTTCAAGCGGGACCGCTTCCCCGCGCGCGTGCGCTTCAGCACGCGCAGTTACCAGTACAGCTCAGCCTACTGGGTGCAGTTGGACGGGCTGACGCCGGGCTCGCTGGCTGCCATCGACGCGCGGTTCACCGCGGTCAACCGGATCGAAGTCCGGACTTCCTCCCTGGACGGCTTCACGCTGCGCGTGGCGGGTCATCCGCTGTACGACGCCTCCAGGCCCATGGTGGCCGTAATCGACGGAGAGGAATTGAAGGGCGCGGTGCTGTCTTTCTCAAGGACAGAAAAGGGCTGGAGCGCGGCACGCCTCGCCCGCTCACAGTCGGAGAAAGGCCCCGGGCAGGAGGGCCCGATCCGGCAGGCCCTGGCCCGCAAGCACCTGTACATTTACGGGACGGCGGACTCGCCTGACGAGCTTGAACTGGCCCGGCGCCGCGCGCAGGCCGAGCGCGCCGCGCACTGGGCGTCGCCCCCGTGGCCCCTGTTGCTCAGCCTGAGCGCGCGTTCGGACCAGGAAGTCACCGAACAGGAACTGGAGGGCGCCGACCTGGTGCTGTTCGGCAACAGGAAGACCAACAGCCTCATCGAGCGCTTCGGCGGCAGGCTGGCGTTCGAGCTGAGCCCTTCGGCGGCCGACTACGGAATGGTCGCCATCGCCCCTGCCGGCGGCCGCTACATACTGGTGAGCTCGGGCCTGCCGTGGTGGGCCGGCGCCCCGCCGCCCGCCAAGCCGGGCACCCCCCCGCCGCCTTCCTATAAGGCCCTGCTGGAACTGGGAGACTACGTTGTGTTCCGGCGCTCGCTGGCCGATGTGGTGGCGGCGGGCCTCTTTGACCGAAACTGGAAGTTGGCGCCGGCGGACGCCGCGAAACTGGCCGCCTCCGGCGTCGTTCAGATCAGATGAACAAACCGATTGATGATTTTCGCCGCGCCGGCCACCAGATCGTGGACTGGATCGCGGGCTATCTTGAAGACGCGCGAGAGTACCCCGTTGTGCCCGCCATGCAACCGGGCGACCTGGCCCGGCAACTGCCTCCTTCGGCGCCCGAGCAGGGCGAGCCGATGGACTCCATCCTCGAGGACTTCCACAGGCTGGTGGTCCCGGCGGTGACGCATTGGAACCACCCGCGGTTCATGGCCTACTTCCCGAGTTCGGGTTCGCCGCCCGGCGTGCTGGGCGAGATGCTGGCCGCGGCGCTGAACACCAACGCCATTGTGTGGCAGAGCTCGCCGGCCAACACCGAGCTGGAGGGGGTCACCCTCGGCTGGTTGAGGCAATGGCTGGAGTTGCCGGAGGAGTTCTTCGGGATCATCTACGACACGGCTTCCGTCGCCACAGTGCACGCCATTGCCGCCGCGCGAGAAATGGCCGACCCGGAGATCCGCAGCAAGGGAGCGGTCCGGGGCCTCACTCTTTACGCCTCCGAGCAGGCGCACTCCTCGGTGGAGAAAGGCGCCATCGCCGTCGGCGTGGGCCGGGAGAACGTCAGGAAGATCGGCGCCGACGCGGAGTTCCGCATGAGGCCGGACCTGCTGGCGCAGGCCATCCAGCAAGACCGCGAGGCGGGGCGGAAGCCATTCTGCGTGGTCGCCACGGTGGGAACCACTTCCTCGGCCAGCGTGGACCCGGTGGACGAAATCGCCGCGATCGCGGAGGCCAACGGTCTGTGGATGCACATAGACGCGGCGTACGCGGGCTCGGCGGCCATTCTGCCGGAGCGCCGCTGGATTCTGGAAGGCGTCCGGCGGGCCCATTCGCTGGTCGTTAACCCGCACAAGTGGCTGCTCACTCCCTCCGACCTGAGCGCCTTCTACACGCGGCGCCCCGACATCCTGCGCCGCGCCTTCACCCTGGTGCCGGAATACCTGCGCACAGGCCAGGACGCGGTGGCCACCAACCTTATGGATTACTCGCTCGCCATGGGACGCCGTTTCCGCTCGCTGAAGCTGTGGTTCGTGCTGCGCTACTACGGCAAGGCCGGCGTCACCGAGATGCTGCGGCGGCACATCGCCTTCGGCCAGCGGCTGGCGGCGGCCGTCGATGCCGACCCGAGATTCGAGCGCGTGGCCCCGGCGCACTTCGGCCTGGTCTGCTTTCGCTATAAGGGCACGGACGAACAGAACCGGCGGCTGCTCGAGGCCGTCAACGCCACCGGCAAGGCCTTCCTTTCGCACACCGTGCTCAGCGGACGGTACGTGATCCGCATGGCGATAGGCAACTTCCGGACCACGCAGGCCGACATCGACGAGATCTGGTCCCTGGTGCAGGACTCCGCGCCGTAACAACAGCCGCGTGCTAAGTCCAGCAGGCGGACCCGGAGGCGCGACATCAGGCGGAAGCGGCGCAGGTTGGCTGCCGCCGGCCCCCCCCCGGCCCGCCTGCCCACAGCCGGCGCCGGCCTACCCCTTGCGCGGGCGGGCGACCGCCATGACCAGCAGGCTGGACATGAGCATGAAGCCAGCCAGCGCCAGCAGGGCCAGCGCCATGCTGCCCGTCGACTCCCGCACTATCCCGATCAGGGACGGGCTCACGTAGCCGCCCAGGTTCCCGATCGAATTGATCCAGGCGATCCCGGCCGCCGCCGCCGTGCCGGACAGCATCGCCGTGGGCAGCGCCCAGAACAGCGACTGCCCGCACATGACCGACGCCACCGAGCAGGTGAGCGCCGCCAGACCCACCACTCCGGAGATGCCCGGCAGCGCGCTCACGCTGAAGGCCGCCGCTCCGAACAGCAGCGCCAGCGACAGGTGCCACCGCCGCTCGCCCGTGGCGTCGGAATGGCGCCCATACAGCACCATCACCACCGCAGCCGTGCCCCAGGGGATCGCCGAGATCCATCCGATCCGCAATGGGTCGGCGGTGAGCGTGTCCTTGATCACCTGCGGCAGCCAGAACCACAAGCCGTAGTTGCCCGCCACCGCGCCGAAGTAGATCAGCGAGAGCAGCCAGACCTTGCCGCTCTTGAAGGCGTCCATCAGCCGGTGCCGCGACTCGCCCTCCCGGCGCTTGGTTTCCTCCTCCTCCTCCAGGCGCCGGAGCACCATGCCGCGTTCCTCGGCCGTCAGCCATTTGGCCTTAGCGGGGCTGTCGACCAGGTAGAACAGGGCCACCACGCCGGCCAGCACTGAAGGGATCCCTTCCAGCAGGAACAGCCACTGCCATGCCTTCAGCCCTCCCGTGTCCATCATGCTCACCAGGATCCAGCCGGAAACCGGTCCCGCCAGGACCCCCGAAATCGGGTTGGCGGCCATGAACCCGGCCACCATTCTTGCCCGGTGTTTTCGCGTGTACCAGTAGGTCAGGTACAGGATCACTCCCGGAAAGAACCCGGACTCCACAATGCCCAGCAGGAACCGCAGCGCATAGAAGCTGTTGGGCCCTTGGGCAAACAGGGTGGCGGCCGAGACGATGCCCCAGGCGATCATGATCGGGCCCAGCCACAGCCGGGCGCCGATCTTCTGGAGGATCATGTTGGCCGGCACTTCGAAGATGAAGTAGCCGATGAAGAAGATGCCGGCCCCCAGCCCGTAGACGGCGTCGCTCATGCCCAGATCCTGCTGCATATGGAGCTTGGCGAAGCCCACGTTGACCCGGTCCACGTACGCCAGCACGTAGCAGACGAACAGGAACGGAATCAGCCGCCGGGTGATCTTGCGGTAGGTCTGCTGCTCGAACTCCGGTGTGGCCGGCGTCATATCACGGCCTCGCGAGAAGCTCTTCGAGCACCAGGTAGCGTGCCCGCTCCGGCTCCGGCTCGGCGCGGGAGTTCACGTCGATCCTCATGCGCTGGTAGTTGGTTTGGGCCGTGTAGGCGGGCCAGTTCGGCAGGCCTGCGCCGTTCGGGTTTCCGGTCTTGATGAAGTTCACGAAGTAGCCGTGCATGGTCTCGGATACTTTGTAGTCGGCCGGCTCCCAGGCGTACCTCTTGTCGAGATCTAGGTTGCCCAAGGCGTACTGAATCTCGGCCGCATGCACGGCGCCTCGGGGCGCCGGCGGCGGGGGGCCGCCGGGGGCGGGTTGCTGTCCCTCCAGGGGAGTGTACCTGGGCCGCACGCGGGCGTACATGTAGCGGTACACGGGTTTGCCTCCGGTCTTCAGATGGAGCTCGGTCCAGTGCCAGGTGCTGAACCCTACGAAGCGGGCGCCCGCCAGGTCCGTGGCGGCCTGGAGCACCTCCTCCGGCGTGGCGGCGGCGTAGACCTTGAGGACCTGGGCGGCGCGGTCGCCGTAGAGCTTCTTCACGGCGCTGGCGAAGTTCTCGGCCGTGGGCTCGGCCGTGCCGAGGACGCCGCGGGCGGATTGTTCCTCGGTGTTCGATCCGGCCAGCAGCGGGATCTTGGCCTGCTCGGCGGCGGCGAAGATCTCGGGCAGGGTCTTGGGCATGAAGTACCCGTCCAGAGCCGTGCTGAAACGAATTCCGGCTTTGGCCGCCACCTCCTGTATCTGCCCGGCGCTCATGGCGCGCAGGGCGGCGAGCGACCCCGCTCCCGCGGCGGAAGCGAACTTCACCCCGTCGCTTTCCGCCTCGGCCAGAGGACGGGGAGGCAGCGACGTGGTCATCGATCCGCTCTGCCCGATAGCGCCGGCGATCATGCCGCGCGACAGGGGCGACGACATCAGGGCGCTCACCGAGATCGAGCCGGCCGATTCTCCGGCGATCGTCACCCTGGAGGGGTCTCCCCCGAAGGCCGCGATGTTCTTCTGGACCCACTGCAAGCCTGCGGTCTGATCGAGCAGGCCGTAGTTGCCGGAGGCTTTGTGCGGCGACTCTCTGGTCAGCTCGGGATGCGCGAAGAAGCCGAAGACGTTGGTGCGGTAGTTCAGCGTCACGGCGACTATGCCCTTGCGGGCCGTGCTCTCGCCGTCGTAGCGCGGCTCTGAGCCGTCGCCGTTCTGGTAGCCGCCTCCGAAGATGTACACCAGCACGGGCAGCTTCTCGCCGGCGCTCTTGGCCGGGGTCCACACGTTCAGGTAGAGGCAGTCTTCGCTCATGCCGTCGCTGCGGAACCAGTAGTCCGCTCCGGGGCCGGTCCGCTGCATGCAGCGCGGGCCGAACTTGTCGGCGTTGCGCACGCCGGTCCAGTTCTTCACCGGCTGGGGCTCCCTCCAGCGCAGATCGCCGACCGGGGGCTGGGCGAACGGAATGCCCTTGAAGCTGCGCACGCCGGCCGACGGCGCGACGGTTGATTCCACGACGCCGCTGGCGATCCTGACCTGGTCGGCGGCGGCCGCGCGGTGCGCCGGCACGGCCAGCGAAGCCGCTATGAGGAGGACGAGACTACAGTTGAGTGCTTTCATAACTCTACGTAGCCTACCACGTGGGACCGGCTCTGGTAGACTGGCCATTCACGGCCAGTGCACGGAAGAGCATGCGTGTGAGACTCATCGCCTGCGAGGTGCTCTACCGGGAACTGTGCGCCGCGGTCGCCCGCAGCGTCAACCAGGTGGACGTGGAGTTTCTACCCAAAGGGCTGCACGACCATCCGGGCGCCGCCATGCGGGGGCGTCTCCAGGAGGCCGTGGACCGGGCCGAGGGCGCCGGCCACGAGGCCGTTCTGCTCGGATACGCGCTGTGCGGCACGGGCCTTGTCGGGCTGGCTGCACGCTCGGTCCCGCTGATTGCGCCGCGCGCCCACGACTGCATCGCGCTTTTCCTCGGCGGCAGGGAACGCTACCTGGAGTATTTTCACAGCCACCCCGGCGTGTACTTCAAGACCTCCGGCTGGATCGAGCGCGGCAGCGCCGGGGACCGGCAGCTTGGCCTCCAGTACGGCGACCTGGCCGAACGCTTCGGCGAGGACAAAGCGCGCTACCTGCACCAGGAACTGAACCGCCACTACCGCCAGTTCACCTACATAGAGATGGGCGTCGAGCCCGACGGGAGGTTCGAGCAAGCCACGCGCCGGGAAGCGGCCGCCGCCGGCTGGGCTTTCGAAAAGCTCCAGGGCGACATGGGGCTCATCCGGCGCCTGGTGGACGGGCCCTGGGATGAACGCGATTTTCTGGTGGCGCAGCCCGGCTGGCGCATCGTGGCCAGGCACGACGACGCGATCATGGACGCCGAGCCCGCCTGAGCAGCCATGGAGCGCGTCCGCATACGCCTGGAACCGCTCGGCAAGACCATAGATGCGCCTGGCGGAGAGCCGCTCCAGGACCTGCTGTTCGAGCACGGAGTCGAGTTCCCCTGCGGCGGCCGGGCCGGCTGCAAGGGATGCCGCGTCCGGCTGCTTCGCGGTTCAGCCGCGGTCTCACCCGCCGAAGCGGCGATTCTCACGCCCGGCGAGATCCGCGGCGGCTGGCGGCTGGCCTGCCTGCTGGCGCCTGAAGAGGACCTGGTGCTGGAGGTCGCGCAGTGGGAAGCGGTGATCCTTGCCGGGGGCGCCCGCGTGGAGGCCGCCCGGGGCGAGGGGCACGGGGTGGCGGTCGACCTGGGAACCACAACCCTGGTGGCGCAACTGGTGGATCTTGCGAGCGGCCACGTGCTGGGTGTGCGGACGGCACTGAATCCGCAAGCGGTCTACGGCAGCGACGTGATGAGCCGCGTCGAAGCGGCCCACACCCGGGGCGAGGGCGCCGCGCTCCGGGACCTCATCCGCAGCCGCATAGGCGAAATGGTGGCGGAACTGGGCGGCCGGCCCTCACAGGTGGCAATTGCCGGGAACACCGTCATGCATCACCTGTTCTGCGGGCGCGACGTGGGTGGGCTGGCGCAGGCGCCGTTCGAGACCGCCGCCGGAGGGCTGGCCGTATTCCAGGCATCCGGGCTGGGGTGGCGGTTGCCGGAGCAAGCCACCGTACGGTTCCTGCCCTGCCTGGGCGGTTTCGTGGGCAGCGACGTCCTGGCCGGGATTCTGGCGACGGGGCTCGGCGAGTCGCCGCGCCTTTCCGGGCTCATCGACCTAGGCACCAACGGCGAGATCGTGGTGGGGGATCGCAGCCGGCTGCTGTGCGCCTCAACCGCGGCGGGCCCGGCTTTCGAGGGCGGCAGCGTCTCGATGGGCATGCGCGCCTCCACGGGGGCCGTATCCGCCGTGCGGCTGGAGGCGTCCGGGCCCGTCTGTCACGTGATAGGAGACGCGCGCCCGCGCGGCATCTGCGGCAGCGGGCTGGTGGACGCGGCGGCGGTGGGGCTGGAGCTGGGCATCATCGCCCCAAGCGGAAGGCTGACGGACGCCTGGGAGCTGGCGCCGCCAGTGACAATCACTCAGGCCGACGTGCGCCAGTTGCAGCTTGCCAAGGCCGCCATCGCCGCCGGGATCAAGATCCTGCTCGGCAGGCTGGGAGCACGGGTGTCTGACCTGGAGCATGTGTATCTTGCGGGGGCTTTTGGCAACTACATCAATCGCGACAGCGCCGGGCGCATCGGGCTGTTTGACTTCCCCGCCGCGCTGGTCTCACCCGCCGGCAACACGGCGCTGGCGGGCGCGCGCCTGGCGTTGTTCGATGGCGGCGACTACAGCGAGTTGCGCCGCCGCATCGAGCATGTGCCGCTTGGCGCGGACCCCGTCTTCCAGGAAACCTACATCGCCTCGATGCCGTTCCCCGTCAGGGGGTGAACTCCACGGTCTTGGCCACCTTGACGGCGGGGTTTTCGCGGAGCAGGGCCAGCACCGCGTCCGGCACGGCCTCGTCGGTTTCGACCACTGCCACGGCGTCCAGCGTGACCCCGGGGCGCGGCGGCGCGTCCTGGCGGCCGAGCGCGAAGTTGGCGATGTTGACCCCGCTCCGGCCCAGCACCGTTCCGACGTGCCCGATGACGCCCGGAACGTCCTTGTTGCGCATGTAGAGCAGGCGCCCGCTCAGAGTGGCTTCGAGCTGGATGCCGTCCACTTGCAGCAGGCGGGGTTTGCCCAGCAGGACCGCGCCTTCAACCGAAGTGACGCCGGAGTCGGTCTCCAGCTCGAGCTGGATGGAATCGACGTGGGCGCTGCGCCCCTGGTGCCGCTCGGCCACGGTCAGGCCGCGTTCGGCGGCAATCTGCATGGCGTTCACCAGGTTGGCCTTGAGCGAGATCCAGCGGTTCAGCGCTCCGGCCAGCCCCGCGTTCCGGACCAGGTGCGTGTCGCTGTCGGCCAGCTTTCCCAGGTACGCCAGGCGCACGGCCTTCGGGTTTCCCTCGGCGACCTGCGCGGCGAAAGCCCCCAGCCTCTCGGCCAGGGCGATGTAGGGCTCGATCAGCCGGTACTGCTCGGGCGGCAGGGCCGGCAGGTTGACGGCGTTGATGGCGATGCCGTGGCGCAGGTACTCGGCCATCTGTTCGGCGATGCGGACACCTACAATCTCCTGGGCCTCCTCGGTCGATCCGGCGATGTGCGGGGTGGCCACCACCGCCTCCAGCCCGAACAGCGGATAGTCCGCCGGGGGCGGTTCGGCGTCGAACACATCCAGCGCGGCGCCGGCCACCTTGCCGGACTTGATGGCCTCGCCGAGGGCCGCCGCGTCGATCAGCTCGCCACGCGCGCAGTTTACCAGCCGCACCCCGTCGCGCATCCTGGCAAAGGCGTCCCGCGAGATCAGGCCGCGGGTTTCCGGTGTGAGCGCCAGGTGCAGAGCGATGTAGTCGGAGGCGGCGTACAGCCCGTTGATCTCCGTCAGTTGCACGCTCGCGTCTTCAACCACGCGGGGGCTGACGTAGGGATCGCAGGCGATCACCCTCATCTCGAAAGCCCGCGCCAGCCGCGCCACCTCGCGGCCTATGCTCCCGAGACCGATGATGCCGAGCGTCTTGCCGCGCAGCTCGCTGCCCAGGAACTTCTTCTTCTCCCACTTGCCGCTCTTGGTCGAGAGGCTGGCCTGGGGGATGCCGCGGGCCATGGCCAGCATCAGCGCCAGCGTGTGCTCGGCCACCGACACGGCGTTGCCGCCGGGCGTGTTCATGACCAGCACGCCCGCCGCCGTGGCGGCCGGGATGTCTACGTTATCCACGCCCACGCCCGCGCGGCCGATGACACGCAGATTCGGGGCCTTCTCCAGGACCTGTTTGGTCACCTTGACGGCGCTGCGCACCACCAGCGCATCGGCGCCCGCCAGGTGATCCTGGTACTCCTTGGGATTGGAGGCGATCACTTCCCAGCCGGGCTGGCTGCGGAGCAGTTCCAGCCCGGCCGCCGCCATGGGTTCCGCCACCAGGATCTTCACTTGCGTCCCTCCGGTTTGAGAGTCAGCCCGGCGGCCTCGGCGTAGATCCTCTGCACCGCGGCCACGCCTTCGCCCAGGCGCACCGGGTGGCCGTTGGCGCCCAGAATCAGTTCCAGTTCGGCCACCACGCCGAACAGGTCGGCGATATCGAAGTAGCCGAGGTGGGCGATCCTGAAGATCTTGCCCTTCATGGAGCCCTGCCCGTTGGCGATGATGGCCCCGAACCTGTTGCGGAATTCCTTGACGATCAGGCCGCTGTCCCAGCCGGGGGGAGCCTTCACGGCGGTCACCGCCGATCCGGGTGAGCCGGGCGCGAACAGCTCCAGTCCCAGCTCGGTGGCGGCCGCGCGCGTAGCGGCCGCCAGAATCTGCGCGTTTTCGATGAGCCTGTCCATGCCCACGGACTTGATGTAGGCAAGCGCCGCGTTAAGCGCGATGATGAGCGACGTGTTCGGCGTCCAGCTCGATTCGCCGAGCGCGGCGTTCTTCTTTTCCTTCTTCAAGTCGAAGTAGTAGTGCGGCAGCGTGGCGCTCTCGGCGTGTTTCCAGGCCTTCGGGCTGATGGCCAGAAAGGCCAGGCCCGGGGGAATCATGAAGGCCTTCTGCGAGCCGCCCACCACCACGTCCAGCCCCCAGGCTTCGATGTGGAGCGGCATGGTGCCCAGGCCGGTGATGGCGTCTACCACGAAGATGGCGTCGGTCCGGGCGACAGCCTGTCCCATGGCGCGCACGTCGTGCTGGGCACCGGTCGAGGTCTCCGAAGCCTGCACGAACACTCCGCGCGCGCCGGGGTTGGCGGCCAAGGCGGCTTCCACCTCCTCGGGCTTCACGGCGCTGCCGTACTCCGCCTTCAGCACGACGGCGTCGAGGCCGAACGCTCTGGCCATCTCGATCCAGCGCTCGCCGAATTTGCCCGCCGAACACACAATGACCTTATCTCCCGGGGAGAACAGGTTTGAGACCGCCGATTCCATGGCCCCCGAGCCGGAGGCCACCATCACCAGCACGTCGTTCGACGTGCCCATGATCTGCTTGAGGTCCGCCAGCATCGCACGGTACACGCTGCGGAAATCCTCCGTGCGGTGGTGTACGTCGGACCCCATCATGGCGTGCAGGGCCGGGGGGTAAAGAGGCGTCGGCCCGGGAGTTAATAGACGGGTTTTGTGTATGTGCATAATGGCGGGTAGCCCCTAAGAATACCACATGTTGTGGTATTGGTCAATAGCAACGCTATACGAAGTATTCCCTTACCTTGTCGAACAGCCCTTTCTGCTTGGGCTGGTTCTCGGCGGGGAGCGTCTCGGAGAGTTGTTCGAGAAGCCTGCGCTGGTCGCGGGTCAGTTTCGCGGGAACTCTCAGCTCGATGTGGACGAACAGGTCGCCCCGGCCGCCGCCGTTCAGACGCGGCATCCCCTGGTTGCGGAGACGGAACTGGGCCCCGTGCTGCGTGGCCTCCGGGATCGCCAGCGTCTGCGTTCCGTCCAGGGTCGGGACCTCCAACTGGGCGCCCAGCGCGGCCTGCGCGATGTTGACCGGCAGCGTGCAATGGATGTTGCTCTCGTCACGCACGAAGATCGGGTGCTCCTTGACCTTCAGCACGACGTAGAGATCGCCGGCCGGGCCTCCGTTGTAGCCGGCCTGTCCCTCCTGGCTCAGCCGCAGGTGGGTTCCGTTGTCCACGCCCGGAGGGACGTTTACCTTGAGCCTGCGCTCGGCGCGGACGGTGCCCTGCCCCCGGCACTGGCTGCATGGCTGCCGTATGATCTTGCCGCTGCCTCCGCACTGGGCGCAGGTGCGCCGGATCGACAGGAAGCTCTGCTGATAGACGACCTCGCCCCGCCCGCGGCAGGTCTGGCAGGTGGTGAGCCCCGAGCCCGGCTCGGCACGATTTCCCTGGCAGCGCCGGCAGGTCTCCTCGCGGGGGATCAGGATCTCGGCGCTCATGCCGTTGACGGCGTCTTCGAAGCCGATCTCCAGGTCGTAGCGGAGATCGTCGCCTCGCGCCGGGCGCGTACGCGGGCGGCCGCCGGAGCCGAACAGGTCGCCGAAGCCGAAGAAGTCCCCGAAGATGTCGCTGAAGTCGGCGAAGATGTTGGGATCGAAACCGGCGGGGCCTCCCGGCGGCGCGCCCAGGCCGGCGTGGCCGAAACGGTCATAGCTGGCGCGCTTCTGGCTATCGCTGAGCACGCTGTACGCCTCGGCCGCTTCCTTGAAGTGCTCCTCGGCGTCCCGGCTGCCCGGGTTGCGGTCCGGATGATACTTGAGCGCCATCCTGCGGTAGGCGCTCTTGATCTCCTGCAAGTCGGCGCCGCGTCCGACTCCCAATACCTCGTAGTAATCGCGCTTGGTCACTTCTCTTCTTGCCGGTCAGAGGGCGGAGTGACAGCCACCCTGACCATGGCCGGGCGCAACAGCTTGCCCCGGAACATGTACCCCTTCTGAAACTCCGCCAGGATGTCGTGCTCCCCGGCATCCGTGGCCGGGTGCATCTCCAGGGCGTGGTGCAAGTGGGGGTCGAACTTCTTCCCGGCGGTCTCGACGGGCTCCAGGCCCGCCTTCCGGAGCTCCGCCGACAGCCGCTGGACGATCAGTCCCATGCCCCGCGCGTATTCCTTGTCCTGTGTTTCGGTCCCCAGCGCGCGTTCGATGTCGTCCAGGAACGGCAGCAGCAGGCGAAGCGTCTCCATTGTGGCGAATTCCCGGGATTCGGACTTCTCGCGCTCGGCGCGCCGGCGGAAGTTCTCGAACTCCGCTATCCGCCGCAGCAGGCGGTCCTGGAGCTCGGCCTTCTCCATGAGGAGCTGGTCCCTTTCGGCTGTTACCGCCGCCAGTTGAGAGGCCGCTTCCAGCAGGTCGACGGCGCCGCCCGCTTCCGGAGGTTGCCCTGCTGTCCCCCCGGCGCCGGCGGGGACGTCTCCTTCTTTCTTCAACATAGCCACTGTTTCCAGGTTAACAGACCGCTCAGGAAGGAATATTCTGAAGCGCCCGCCCCACACCCCACACCGCCGACATGACCCGCGAGTAGTTCATCCGCATGGGGCCGAGAACCGCGACCTTGGCCGCCATGCCGCCGGGAGCCGCCACGCGGATTCCGATGAGCGCCAGTTCGCGCATGGCGGGGTGCAGGTCCCCGAGGCCGACCTGGACCCTAACCTCTTCCGAAGGCTCCTCCAGGAAGCGGTCCAGCAACTGGAGGATGCGCTTCTTTTCCTCCAGGGCGCGCAACAGTTCGCGCATCTTCTCCCGCGTGAGATGCAGGTCCAATGCAATCAGGCAGGAAGTCCCCTCCAAGTGCACGGCGGGGCCGAGGTCCACGTCGAACAGTCCCTTGGCCAACAGGGAGTTCAGCCGCTTGAGCAGCGCGTCGTAGTAGGCGCTCTGAAGCCGGAGCCTGCGGTCCAGCTCCTGGCGCAGGTCTGAGATCACCCAGCCGCTGAAGTTCTGGTTGATATAGTTCCGGATGGACAGCAGGTCGTCGGAGTCGATGCTGTCTTCCAGGTGAACCACGCGGTTGCGCACCATGTGGTCGCGGGTGACCAGAACCACCAGCACCCGGCGGCCGGCCAGCGGCAGAATCTCGATATGGTCAAGCGTCTGGCTGGCGGCCGGTATGGCGGCGGCGATGCCCACGGCCTGCGTGAGATCGGTGAGCAGACGGCTGGAGCGCTCGATTCCCTCCTCCAGCGACTCCACCCCCTGGAACCCCTCCTGGACACGCTGCACCTCGGCCGCCGGGAGCGGCCTCAGGGTCAGCCCCCGGACGAAGGCGCGGAAGGCCTTTTCGGTGGGGACCCGGCCGGCGGAAGTATGCGGTTGCGTGAGGTAGCCTTCATCGGACAGGTCCGCCATCACGTTGCGAATGCTGGCCGGGCTGAGCCAGGCGCCGTGCCTAATGGAGACCGTGCGCGAGGCGACAGGCTCCGCCGTCTCGATGTACGCGCGGACGATCTCGCGCAACACCTGCCCCTTGCGTGACGACAACCGGGCCTGTTCAGCCATGCTCTTGCTGGCGGGGACTGCCCCCGAAAATATTCTAGGAAAACCCGGCCACGAGAAGCAAGGCCGGCGGATCGGAAGCCTGATACAATAGCACCTGATCGAATCGACGCATCTCAAGACACGGAGATTACCAGTGAAGGGAATTCGGTGGCTTCTGCGCGGGTTTTCCTACCTATTCCACGCCCTGTTCATTACGGTCTCGCTCGTGATGGCGGGCGTGATTCTGCTGAGCGGTCAGCAGACCGTCAACTTCGACTTCCTTCCGGGGTTGACCGGCAGGCCGCTGGTCTACGGGCTGGTGGGCGTTGCGCTGATCGGCATCGTGGTGCTGATGCTGGCCGTGCGGCACAAGGCGCAGGGGCTATACGTGGTCTGGAGCCTCGTCGTCATGTTGCTGGTGGTGCGCTTCTTCTTCATGTCCAGTTACGGCTACACGCCGGGATCGGGCGATTTCAATACCGCCCTGTACGCATCGGCGGCGGCCGTGCTCGCCGCGCTCGGCGCCTGGCGGAAGCCGCCGCAGAAGTCGCGGTAGCCCCGCCGGCCGTCAGGAGGATGCGGAGGCGCGAAGAATCACGCCAGGCGTAGAAACCGATTGGGGCGCCTCAGCGTCATAGGGGACATATGAGAGGTCTGGTCTTGCTGGCTTTGGCGCTGCCGCTCGCCGCGCAACCCACGCATCCGCGGCACAGCGTCACTTTGGGAGCTGGCGCTGCGCTTCCGGGCGGAGAGCTTTCCGGGGCGTTCAGCAACAGCGCCGGGGTGAGCGTGAGCTACGGGTATCGCTGGAGGAGCTGGCTGCAGGCCGACGCCGGGCTCGACGCCGTCTTCGGGGCGGCCCGCGTGAGGGACTTCATCCCCTCAGAGTACGGCTACCTGCGGATCCGCGATCTTCAGTATCTGATCCCGGCCGGCGCGCGCCTGGTGCTTCCGGTGAGCGACGGGCGCTGGATGCTGTCGGCCGGAGGCGGGGGCGCCTACATGCGCTACTCGGAGCGTTTGAACCAACCCAGCAGCTACTACCGCTTCGCGTGTCCCGCTTGCAGCTCGCGGAGCGGGTGGGGCACGTACGCCCTGGCCGCGGCCAGCAGGGCGCTGGACCGTTACCAGATGTTCCGGGTGGGCGTCACCAGCCGGTTCTACCGCGGCTACACGGACGGCGGCTCGTTGGGCACGGTTCCAGCCGTCAAGACCCGGGACCGCTGGGTGAACCTGTTCGTCGACTTCACAGTCAACTTCTAGCGTCAGAGGAGCCGTCGGGCTACTGGACTTCCGGGCTCGAGGCGGAGGCGGGGTCTGCCCCCCAGTTCTGCCGCAGCACCATGGTCTGGTCGGAGTAGAAGCTGCGCCTCCCGTCCCGGTTGAAGGCCACGGGCGTAACCACAAGCCGGTAGCCGGTCGGGGTGGCTTCCATGACGAAGCTGAAGCCCCCCTTGATCCCGGCAGCCAGGTCGGATGGGATCAGGTTGGCGCCGGCGGGACCCTCCTGGCCGCTGGCGGGGGGGCCGAGCTCAACGAGGTTGGCGGCGAAACGCCCAAACTGGGAGTTGTACTGCGTCTGCGCCGTGTGTATGGTGCGGATGGCCCCCATGGCAGCCGTCTCCCGGGCGTTCATCAGGTACTGGCTGAACTTGGGTGCGGCGGCGCTGATCAGCACCACGATGATGGCGATAACGATCAGCAGTTCCATCAGGGTGAAACCACCGCGGTGTTGCCGCTTCAGTCTATCCATCAGACACGCTCTCTCCCTTCAGATTATGACGCCGGGCAGCCGGAAAGCGTTGACCGGGTACGTACGGCTATTGCCCCGCCAGGGACTTCTTGCGGGCCTGAATGTAGCGCTCCGCGCGAGGGTTGTGTTCGTTCCACCGGGGCTCCTCGGCGCTGTCGGCAAGCCGCAGGACGCCGAGCGCCACGGCGCGGGCCACCTTGGCCATGTTGTCGTAGTCCAGCTTCGGCCACTCGTCGCCCGGCCTGTGATAGTCGGGGAACGTGTACCCGACCGAAAGGGTGTGGGCGGGCACACCGGCCAGCGCGAACGGAGCGTTGTCGCTGCTCGCGTAGTACGAGTCGCTGCGCTTGTCGTCCTTGACCACCTGGACGCCCACTTGTTCGCCGGCCTGCCGAAACACCTCCGTGATGGTGGTGTAGTCGAAGCCGGTGGCGTTCAACTGGCCGGGGCGGGGCCCGGAGTCGTCGTCGGTGCGGCCCATCTGCTCCAGGTTGACCTGCGCGACGGTTT
Source organism: Solibacteraceae bacterium (assembly GCA_037440765.1). Classification (GTDB taxonomy): domain Bacteria; phylum Acidobacteriota; class Terriglobia; order Bryobacterales; family Bryobacteraceae; genus DTKY01. The sequence continues at coordinate 17,961 of JBBITL010000032.1, read as the reverse complement.
TCTCCAGCGGGAACAGCGGGTTGCTCGTGTAGTGCCTGGACCCGAGCATGCCGGTCTCTTCGCCGAAGAACGTCATGAACACGACGCTGCGTTTAGGCCGCTGAGGGAGAGACGCCAGGGCGTTGGCCGTGGCTATGACCAGGGCCGTCCCGCTGGCATTGTCGTTCGCCCCGTTGTAAATGTTGTCGCCCTCGGCCGGGCCACGGACTCCCAGGTGGTCGTAGTGCGCCGTCAAGATCACGTAGCTGTCCTTCAGCAGGGGGTCTGAGCCTCGAAGGATGCCGGCCACGTTGCGCAGCCTCACCGGCGCGGCGGGCTCCTCGGAGGCGGGCGCCGTTGCGGCCGGCGCCAGCCGCCGCCCCCTGCTGCCCGTAACCCAGGTGAACTCGCCGGTCTGAAAGAAGCCGTCATCTCCGGCCGGCTCCAGCCCGGCGCGCCTGAACTGCGCCGCGATGAACTCAGCCGCGATGTCCAGTTCCGGGGAAGGCGTGGGCCTTCCCTTGAGCGCGTCGGAGGCCAGAAACGAGACGTCGGCCCTGAGCGAGTTGGCGGCGAGGGGACCGGCGAGCTCGCCGGCGAACGGCGCGGGCTGGGCAGAGGCCGCCGCCGCCAGCAGCGCGGCGCAGGCGGCATGTCTCAGGAAGTTCACGCCGGCCCCTGGAACCCCTCGGACTTGACCAGGCTGTCGATGCGCAACACCTTGCGCCAGAGAGCCTCCAGCGCGTTCAGGTCCAGGGCGTTGGCGCCGTCCGACCTGGCTCTGGCGGGTTCTTCGTGAACCTCCAGGAAGAGCGCGTCTATGCCGGCCGCCGCCGCCGCCCGCGACAGGGTTTCGATAAACTGCGGCTGCCCTCCGGAGAAATCGCCCGCGCCACCGGGCAATTGCACGCTGTGGGTGGCGTCAAACACCACCGGATAGCCGAATCCCCGCATAATGGCGAGGCTGCGCATGTCCACCACCAGGTTGTTATAGCCGAAAGACGCGCCGCGCTCGGTGAGCAGGATGCGGGCGTTCCCGGTGGAGGCGACCTTCTCGGCCGCCAGCCGGAAATCGGCGGGGGCCACGAACTGGCCCTTCTTCACGTTGACGGCGCGCCCGGTGCGGCCCGCCGCCACCAGCAGGTCCGTCTGCCGGCATAGGAAGGCCGGGATCTGGATGACGTCGGCCACTTCGGCGGCCGCCTCCGCCTGAGCGGCTTCGTGTATGTCGGTCAGTATCGGGAAGCCCTCCCGCTTCAGGCCGGCCAGGATGCGCAGCCCCTCCTTCAGCCCGGGGCCGCGGTAGCTGGACACGCTGCTGCGGTTGGCCTTGTCGAAGGAGGCTTTGAAGATGAAACGGCCGGCCCGCCGGCGGATCTGGTGAGCCAGGAAGTGGACGTGCTCCTCGGACTCGATGACGCAGGGCCCGGCGATCAGCACAGCCGGCGCGCCGCCGCCGAAGCTGACCGTTCCGGAGCCCGGAAGACTCAGTTCAAACGGCACGCGAGGCCCCCTCGGTCAGCTCCCGGCGGGCAGCTTGCCGCGCCTGGCGGTGATCGAGCGCCGCTCCGATGAAGGCGATGAACAGGGGGTGCGGCTCGAGCGGCCTGGACTGGAACTCCGGATGGAACTGGCAGCCCAGAAACCAGGGGTGATCCTGAACCTCGCAGATCTCGACGTAGACGCCGTCCGGCGTGCGGCCCGTGACCCTCAGCCCGCCTTCGGCGAGGGTCTGCTCGTGCTCGCGGTTGAACTCGTAGCGGTGGCGGTGCCGTTCGCTGATCAGGTCCGCCCCGTAGGCGGCGCGCGCGCGGCTGCCTTCGGCGAGCAGGCAGGGATAGGCGCCGAGGCGCATGGTCCCGCCCATTTCGTCCACGCCGGTCAGTTCGCGGAGTTTGTAGATCACCCGGTGGGGAGTGGCCGCGTCGAATTCGGTGGAGTTGGCCGCCGCCAGCCCGCAGACGTTGCGGGCGAACTCGATCACCATGGCCTGCATGCCCAGGCAAATCCCGAAACAGGGCACCTTGCGTTCACGGGCGTACTGTATGGCTTCGATCATGCCTTCCACGCCGCGCAGTCCGAAGCCGCCGGGCACCAGGACGCCGTCGAAAGACGCCATGGCCTGTTCCGCTCCCGGATCGAGAAGCCTTTCAGATTCCAGCCAGTGGATGTTGACCCTGGCCTGGTGAGCCAGCCCTCCGTGCAGCAGGGCTTCCTTCAGGCTCTTGTAGGAGTCCTCGTAGAGCACGTACTTGCCCACCAGGGCGATGTCCACCTCGCGGACGGGACTCTTCAGCCGCTCGACCATCGCCCGCCAGCGCGTCATGTCCCGGGGGGCGGCGTCCAGGTGCAGGAGCCTCAGGATAGTATCGTCCACGCCCTGCTCGGCGAACACCAGCGGGACCTCGTAAACCGATTCGACGTCGCGCGCCGTGATCACGGCGTCCACGTCCACGTCGCAGAACAGCGCGATCTTCTCCCGCACTTCCCTGGGCAGGAACCGCTCCGAGCGGCACAGCAGCATGTCCGGCTGTATGCCGATCTCGCGCAGTTCCTTGACGCTGTGCTGTGTGGGCTTGGTCTTCAGCTCGCGGGCCGCCGCCATCCAGGGCACCAGGGTGACGTGCACGAACAGGGTGTTCTCCCTGCCCTGCTCGTGGCGCATCTGGCGGATGGCCTCCAGGAAAGGCAGCGACTCGATGTCGCCCACGGTTCCGCCGATTTCCACTATGACCACGTCCACGCCGGCCGAGACCTTCAGCACCGCCGTCTTGATCTCGTTGGTGACGTGCGGAATCACCTGGACGGTCTTGCCCAGGTAGTCGCCGCGGCGCTCCTTGGTGATGATCCGCTCGTAGATGCGGCCGCTGGTGAGGTTGTTGGCCTGAGTGAGGCTGGCGTGGGTGAACCTCTCGTAGTGGCCCAGGTCCAGGTCCGTCTCGGCCCCGTCGCCGGTGACGAAAACCTCGCCGTGCTGGAAGGGGCTCATGGTGCCGGGGTCCACGTTGAGGTATGGGTCGAACTTCTGGAGCGTCACCCGCAGCCCGCGGCTCTCCAGCAGGCAGCCTATGGAAGACGCCGCGATGCCTTTGCCGAGCGACGAAAGCACGCCGCCTGTCACGAAAACGTACTTAGCCATCTGGTCCGCTCACCCCGCTCCCGCTTCCAGTACGCTCCGGACCCGCTCCAGGTCCTCGGGAGTGTCCACGCCGAAAGACTCGTAGCGCGTCTCCACCACCCGGATCCTGTACCCGTTTTCAAGGGCCCGCAGTTGTTCCAGTTTCTCCGCTTCCTCCAGCGGCCCGGCCGGCAGGCTGGAGTAACCGAGCAGAAACTCCCTGCGATACACGTACAAACCTATGTGCCTGTAGTGAGCGGCCCGGCCGCTCCGGACGAAGGGGATCGCCGACCGGGAGAAATAGAGGGCGTTGCCAGCCAGGTCGGAGACCACCTTGACGACGTTCGGGTTCTCCAGTTCGCCGGTGTCCTCGATTCGCTTTCCGAGGGTGCTCATGGGCGCCTGGCTGGAGTCCAGAAGCCCGCCGACGGCTTCGTCTATCGCCCCGGGCTCGATCAGCGGCTCGTCGCCCTGAATATTTACCACGATCCCGGCGGGGTCCCCGGCGGCGACCTCCGCCGCGCGGTCCGTGCCTGAGCGGTGAGCGGCGCCGGTCATTCTGACCGCAGCGCCGAACTCCTTGGCGGCTCTCAGGATGCGGTCATCGTCGGTGGCCACCACCAGGCGGCTGAGCGAACTGGCGCGCGCGGCCCTCTCCCAGACGTGCTGGAGCATGGGTTTGCCCGCGATGAGCACCAGGGGCTTGCCGGGGAAACGTGAGGAAGCGTAGCGCGCCGGGATGACGCCTAGAATCTCCTGCGGCACGTTCGATAATAGCATGAATGCGCGGCCGCTGTGCTATACTCAGGGCAGCGACATGCGCGCTGGACGGACGCCATGGCCAAGCACCTGCCAGCCAAGGTAGCGCTACTGGGAATTGCCTCGCTGTTGATTTGCGCCTGGATGCCGCCCGGCGTTGGTGAGGGAATGGCCCGGGCGCAAGGCCCCCGGCCGAATATCGTCCCGAGAACCGGCGCCCCGGGGCTGCCGGACCCCGACACTCCCCGTTCCAACCTCCGCGTGGACACCCAGCTCGTTCTGATCCCCGTCACGGTGACCGATCCGCTGAACCGCGTCGTCACCGGCCTGGACAAGGAGTACTTCAAGCTCCAGGAGGACAACGTCGAGCAGGTCATCACCCACTTCGCCAGCGAGGACACCGCCATCTCGGCGGGGATCGTGTTCGACACCAGCGGCAGCATGGGCAACAAGCTCCAGAAGTCCCGGCAGGCGGTGGCCGAGTTCGCCCGCACGGCCAACCCCCAGGACGAGTTCTTCCTGGTCCATTTCAACTCCAGCCCGGAGCTGGCCGTCCCGTTCACCACCGACACTGCGGAGATACAGAACCGGATCACTTTCCTGCAATCGCGGGGCCGGACGGCGCTGCTTGACGCGATCTACCTGGCTCTGCACGAGATGAAGAAGGCCCGGAACCCGCGCAAGGCGCTGCTGGTGATCTCCGACGGCGGCGACAACAGCAGCCGCTATACCGAGGGGGAGGTTCGCAACCTGGTGCGCGAGGCCGACGTCCAGATTTACGGGATCGGCATCTTCGAGTCCCCGGGCGCCCGCGGCCGGACGGCCGAGGAACTGGCGGGCCCCAGCCTGCTTGACGACATAGCCCAGCAGACCGGCGGGCGCGCCTACCCGGTGGAGAATCTGAACGACCTTCCCGACATCGCCCACAAGATCGGCGTTGAGTTGCGCAACCAGTATGTGCTGGGCTATTCCCCCTCCAACCAGGTGCGGGACGGCAAATACCGCCGCGTGAGGGTCACCGTGGTGCAGCCCCGGGGATTCCCGCGGCTGCGGACTTTCTGGCGGCTCGGTTACTATGCCCCGTCCCAATAGCGCGTACTCTATAGCGGCCATCCTGCTCCTTCTCTCAATCCCAGCGGCGCGGGCCCAGGACGCTGTGTTCCGCGCTGAGACGCGCCTGGTGGTGCTGCACGCCAGCGTGGTGGACCGCAACGAGAAACTGGTCACGAACCTGCCCCAAAAGGCCTTCCGGGTCTATGAAAACGGCGTCGAACAGCAGATCCGGATCTTCCGCCGCGAGGACGTGCCCGTATCGCTCGGCCTGGTGATAGACAACAGCGGCAGCATGCGGGACAAGCGCGAAACCGTCGAAGCGGCATGCCTGGGCCTGGTCAGGGCCTCCAACCGCGAAGACCAGATGTTCATCGTGAACTTCAACTCCGAGGCCTATCTGGACGTGCCCTTCACCAGCAGTCTGGAGAAACTGGAGGAGGGCGTGGCCCGCATCGACTCGCGTGGAGGGACGGCCATGCGGGACGCCATCAGCATGTCCATCGACTACCTGAAGGAGGAGGGGAAGCTGGACAAGAAGGTGCTGCTGGTGATAACCGACGGCGACGACAACGAGAGCGTCGCGACCCTGGAACAGCTTGTGCGGAAAGCGCAACAGTCGGAGGTGTTGATCTACACCGTCGGCCTGCTGGACCAGGAGGACCGGGGCGCCGCCAGGCGCGCCCAGCGCGCCATGCGGGCGATCAGCGAGGCTTCCGGAGGGCTGGCGTTCTTTCCCAAGGCGCTGGCCGATGTAGCCGCCCTCACACTCCAGGTGGCCCACGAGATTCGCAACCAGTACATCATCGCCTACACTCCAACCAACCCGGCGCTGGACGGCGGATTCCGCGCCATCCGGTTGAAGGTGGACGGCCCGGACCGGCCCGTGGCGCGCACGCGCTCGGGCTACTACGCCACGGCCGAGCCCGGCGATAAGCCGCGCTCCCTGCCCCGCGTCAGCAGCGCGCTGTAGCCGCGCCCTCCGGTTCAGAGCTTCCGGCCCAGGATGGAGTAATCCAGGCCGCCGAAAAAGGCGTCGCGGAAGTCGGCCGGGAGTGAGGCCAGCGCCGGTAGCGAGTCCACCGCGGGGGACAGGGGCCGGATCTCAATGCCGCCAAAGCCGGACTCCTCCAGGTAGAAGCGGAGCAACGACGAGGGGACCGGGCGGCTGTGGCCGGGGTCCTGGAAGAAGGTCGTCGCCAGCGCCGCCAGGCACCCGGGGTTGGGCGTCTCGATCACCAGAAGTCCTCCGCGCGCCAGCCTGGAGGCCGCCAGGCGGATCAACTCCGGAATGCGCTGCGGCGGAAGATGCTCCACCACCTGCGCCGAGAAGACGCCGTCCAGGCTCAGGCCGGCCACACCGTCCAGGAAAGAAAACAGGTCAGCCTGCTCCGCCTCCAGGCCCTTGGAGCGGCACAGGGCCACGCACTCGGGGCTCAGGTCCACGCCGACCGCCCGAACGCCGGCTTCCTTCATCAGCTCCAGAAACTCGCCGCGCCCGCAGCCCAGATCGAGCACCCGGCTGCGCCCACGGAAGAAGGGGACGTAGAAGCGCTGTTTCTCCCGGACGTAATCCGCGCCGCCGCGAAAGCGCTCGGCAAACCACATCCAGTCGATGTCCGGTTCCTGCGCCTGGGGAGCAACCGGCGCCGGCTGAGGCGGCGCGAGAGAGCCGCGCTGCCTGATGAGGCGCAACTCGGCGTGTATGAGCCGCTCGTAGTCCTGGCGGGCTCTCTCCAACTCGGCCCACAGGCGCTTCTGGATCTCGTTTCCGGTCCGCTCGAGCGCCAGCGCGAAGTCGCTGTGCTGGGAGCGCGTCAGGTCCCGGAAGCTGGTCTCCATCATGGCGGCGCGGTGGTGGAAGCCCGCTTCCAGGTCCGCCACGCTGCGCAGGAACTGGACTTCGCTGACGGAGTGCTTTCTTTCCCACTCCTGCCGCCACTCGGCCCAGTGGGCGCGGATGTCCCTCATTTCGTCCGACTGACGCCGCACTTGGTCTCGCAGGCCCTCTTGTCCGCTTTCCAGCCGCGCGATCTCGCCCTTCAGCCGGATCAGGGCGCGGTTGTTCTCGTTCAGGGATTCCAGCACGGCGTCAATCGTCGAGACCATGGCGCGGTTGAACTCGACCTGGTCTCGCACGTGCCAGTCCAACAGCCGGGCCACGATCCGCTTCGCCGCCTGCACAATTGCGTTGAGCAGGCCGGGAGGGCGGGGGTTCACGCCGCCGATGGAGGCAACCTTGGCCTGGGCGGCGTCTCGCGCGTGCAGCACCGGGAGCAGATCCGGCAGGGCGACACCGCCGGCGCCGCCGGCGGGATAACGCGAGCGCACCCGCTCGCGGATCTCACGGACCACCTCGGCGATCTCCTGGGTCTTCAGCCCGTCGTGCGAATCACCGGCGGCCACGTTTCTTACCGCTCCAGTGGGCAGTCACCTTGGAGTAGATGCCGCCCCTCGGGGTGAACTCTCCGGTGACGGTGGCCGACACGGGCCGGACAGCGGCCACGAAGTCGCGCAGGAACCGGTTCACGGCATTCTCATAGAAGATGCCGAGGTTGCGGTACCCCAGTTCGTACATCTTCAGCGACTTAAGCTCCACACAATGCTTGCCGGGGACATACCGGATGGTGAGCTTGCCGAAATCCGGCAGGCCGGTCTTGGGGCAGACCGAGGTGAACTCCGGAATCACGATCTCGATTTCGTAGCCCGGGAACTGGTTGGGGAAAGTCTCCAGAGCCGGCAGCGGACTCTTGAGCCCCGCCCGGGCGTGCTGCTCGGTGTAGCCCTTCTTCATGCCGGGGCCAGAGTCCTGGCCAGGAGATCCAGGAAGAGACCCACGTCGGCCACCACTCCGACGGCCTGGCCGGTTCCCCGGTCGCTCACCTTGGTGGCGACGGCCGGGTTGATGTCGACGCACACGATCCGCACCCAACTCGGCAGCATGTTCCCCACGGCGATGGAGTGCAGCATGGAGCCCAGGCACAGCACCAGGCCGGCGTCCTTCAACTGGGCGGCGTAAGCATCCTGGGCCTGGTTCATGTCGGTGATGGTCTCCGGCAGCGGCCCGTCGTCGCGGAGGCTGCCTGCCAGAACGAAGGGCACGCCGGCGCGGACGCACTCGTACATAACGCCGCCGGTGAGCCTGCCGCATTCCACCGCCTGGCGGATGCCGCCCGCGTGATAGATGGCATTGATGGCCCGCATGTGGTTGCGATGGCCGTGTTCGGCCTGGCGGCCGTCGCTCAGGCGCACGCCCAGCGACGTGCCCAGCAGCGCGGCCTCCACGTCGTGCACGCCCAGGGCGTTGCCGCTTAGCAGCGCCTGCACCATCCCGCCACGGATCAGGGCCGCCAGGGCGGCGCCCCCCCCGGTATGCACCACCACCGGCCCCACCACGAACACCACCTTCTGGCCCGCCTGCCGGGTCTGCCGGATGAGCGCCGCCGTCTGGCGCACCGCAGTCTCCACCTGCCGTTCCGAGGAGATGCCGTGCGCCATGAAGGCGAACGCCAGCCGGTCCCGTTCCTTGGACTCCGGCAGCACGCGGATGCCGCGCAAGCCGACCACCACCCGGTCGCCGGCCCTCAGGTCGCGCAGGCGGCGGCAGAAGGCGCGGCCGTCCCGGACCACGATCAGCGCGTCCATGCGCTGCTCCTCCACCGGCACCCACTGCTGCCCGAGGCGCACCATGGTACGGAGGTTCGTGGTGGAGTAAAAATCCTCGGGCGCCGCGCGGTCGCGCTCCACCGCGCGGAGCGCCGCGTCCCCGGCGTCCACGGGCGAGCAGCCCAGGTCCATCAACTGGTGGAGCATCTGATCCAGGCCCTCGCGGCTGGGGGCCTCCACTCTGAGGCGAAGGTAGGAGGGGTCCTCGTTGGTGCGCCCTATCCGGAACTGCTCCACCTCAAAGCGGCCGCTGAAGGCGACCACCTTGTCGAAGATCTGCTCCATGACGTGCGAGTCGATCAGGTGGCCTTCAGCCTCGACCAGTTCCTGGAAAGGGAGCGCTGCGCCGGTGTTGCTCATGGCTTCAGTGTGCGGGGCCGGTCGCGGCCGGCCCTATCCTCCGTTGGCGTGCGTCAGGAAGATCGGGAAGCCCAGCTTGGCTTCGTAGCGCGGGCGGTAGTGGTCGGTGGAGTACATGGCCTCCACCTCGACCTTGCGCGGCCCCAGCTTGGGATCGGGTATGGGCGACAGAGTGAAGCAGCCGTTGACGATGGCGGTCATCAGGCCGTGCTTGCCCTGGGTGATGGCGTCCAGCGCGATGTTGGCGTAAGTGGTCGCCACCAGCTTGTCGAGAAAGTCGGGGCTGCCGCCGCGCAGGTCGTACGTCAGGTCGCTGACCACCGTCTCCTCGCGCGTGCGCTGCTTGATCTCTTCGCTCAGGTCCTCGCCCACGCTCATCTTCTTGCGGTGGCCGTAAGCATCCGCCTCGCCGTACTCCTTGACCGAGTAGCCTTCCCACTCTGCGCCTTCCGACAGAATCACCAGGGCGTAGTTGCTGGGGTTGTTGCGCTTCTCTTCGATGATGAGCTCGATCAGCCTGTCCAGTTTGACCTTGTACTCGGGGATGCAGCAGCGGATGCTGGTCACGTACGCCGTGTACAGCGCCGTGTGGCCCGCGTCGCGGCCGAAGACCCGGAAGATGCCGACCCGCTCGTGGGAGCCGACGGTGGTGCGCTGGCGCTCGATGGCGTCCACGGCGCGCGTGATGGCGGTGGAAAAGCCGATGCAGTACTCGGTGTTCCGCACGTCATTGTCCATGGTCTTGGGAATGGAGATGACCGGGAAACCCTCTTTGTCCAGCCGGGCGGCGTAACTGAGCGTGTCGTCTCCGCCGATGGCGACCAGGTAGTCCAGTTGCAGCAACTCCAGGTTCTTCAGCACCTGGGAGGTCACATCAAGAACCTTGGACGTTACGCCCTTCTTGGTGCTCTCGACAACCGGGAAACTCCTGCCGGCAAGGGCTTCCGGCAGCGCCTTCATCTTGGCCGGGTTGGTGCGGCTGGTGTGGAGGAAGGTGCCGCCCGTTCTGTCGATGGTGCGTGTGTTGGCGCGGTTCAGCGGCAGCACATACTTCGCCCGGCTGATGGGGTCTTCCAGGTTGACGTGGGTGAGCCCTTCCCAGCCCCGGCGGATGCCGGTAACTTCGAAACCAAGTTCATTGCCCCGGTAGACTACGCCTTTGATAACCGAGTTCAAGCCGGGGACATCGCCCCCGCCCGTGAGGATTCCTATACGTTTGCTCGCCATGAATGTTCTTCGATTGCTCCTGCGGAACGGGAATAGTGGAACGTCCCATTATACCGTCGGAGGCCGCCGGTTGCTTATCATATGAGTTGGCCCCCCAATGGGTAGCTTGAATGCTGGAAATCAGATCTAGCTCCGCACGTGTGTCCCGTGAACTGATGGAGGCTTTCGCCCGCTTTGACACGGCAACGTTGTACGAGTCGGCCGGCCAGAAGGGCATGGTCGATCCCGCTATACGGCCGGTGTGGCCCGGCGCCAGGCTGTGCGGGCCGGCGTTGACGGTGCGGTGCCCGCCGCGCGACAACCTGATGCTGTACCAGGCGGTGTCGCTCGCCGAGCCCGGCGACATCCTGGTGACGGCGGCGGACGGCTTCCTGCTGGCCGGAGCCTGGGGCGAGGTCCTGACCGTGGCCGCGCAGGCCCGCGGCATCGGCGGGCTGGTGATAGACGGCGCCACGCGCGACACTGATGCCATCGCCGGCCACGGTTTCCCGGTGTTCAGCCGCGGGCGCGCCATCGGCGCCTGCACCAAGGAAAGGCAGGGAACGATCAACGAGCCACTGGTTTTCTGCGGGGTTCGCGTCCGGCCGGGGGACCTGGTGGTGGGCGACATGGACGGCGTGGTGGTGATCGACCGGGATCAGATGCAGCAGGTTCTGGACGCCGCCACCGAGCGACGCCGCCGGGAACAGGCCCTGATGGAGGAGTTGCTTAAGGGGAAGACCGCCCTGGAATTGCTGGGTCTTCCCACGGCGAAGAAAGGCTAGCGCGCCACTGCACGGAGCCGCGCCCGCAAGGGAGCGGCCGGACGGGCCGCCGACCGTGGACCTCGAAAAGACACTCCTGCACAAGGCCGGCGAGGCCATCGCGCGCTACGGGATGATCCGCCAGGGCGACCGGGTGGCAGTGGCGCTGTCGGGCGGCAAGGACTCGCTCACTCTGCTGGAACTGCTCATCCGGCTCCAGCGCCGCGCGCCGGTGGAGTTTTCCGTCTGCGCGTTCACCATCGAACAGGGCAAGTTTCTTCGACCCCTCGAACCGCTGTCCGCGTACCTGGAGCGGCGCGGCGTGGCCTGGACCTGCTACCGCGACAAGCCCTCGCTCCGCCTGGCCGGCGAACAGCCCGGGCATGGCTGCGACCTGTGCAGCCGCTACCGCCGCAGGGCCGTCTACGAGGTGGCCCGCGGACTGGGCGCCGGGGTCATCGCCTTCGGACACACCGCGGACGATTTCTGCGAGGCCTTCCTGCGAAACGCCCTGTTCACCGGCCGGATCAGTTCCCTGCCGCCGGTGGCCTGGTCGCGCGACAAGGAGTTCCGTCTGATCCGCCCGCTGGCGTACGTGCCGGAGGATCTGACGAGGCGGTACGTAGAGTTGCTGGGGGCGCCGGTGGTTCCCTGCGGCTGCTCGCAGCGGACGGGGACGGTCCGCAGGTCCATACGCGACTTGCTGGCCCGCCTGGAACAGGACCACCCGCACGTCAAGGGAACCCTGCTCGCCGCGCTGGGCAACCTGGAGCCCGGCCGCCTGCTGGACCCGAGGTACCTGGCCAAGCAGCGGCAGGGGCCGTAGCCAGACAGGGATGTGCGAGTGCGGGCCGGCCCGGCCCCTACTTGGCGTCGCGCCAGTTGGGGCCTGCGCCGATGTCGGCTACCAGCGGCACTTCCAGCTTGTGGACACTCTCCATCTCGTGTTTCACCATGCGGCTGAGTTCACCAACCTCACCAGGCGGCGCCTCGAAGACCAGCTCGTCGTGCACCTGGAGCAGCATGGCGGCCTGCCACTGCTCCGCCTGAAGCCTCTGGCCGATCCGCACCATGGCCATCTTGATGAGATCCGCGGCGGCGCCTTGCAGCGGGGTGTTCACCGCGGCCCGCTCGGCAGAGCCGCGGGCGGCCGGGTTGTGGCTGTTGATGTCAGGGATGGTGCGGCGGCGGCCAAACAGCGTGCGGGTCTGGCCGGTGCGGCGCACCTCCGCTATCTGCCGGTCGATGAACTTCTTCACGCCCGAGTAGCGCTCGAAGTAGCTGCGGATGTACTGCTGGGCCTCGACCTGCGGGATGCCGAGCTGCGCGGCCAGGCCGAAGGCGCTCAGGCCGTAAATGATGCCGAAGTTCACGGCCTTGGCATTGCGGCGCAGCCCGGGGGTGACCATGAGGGGCGCCACTGCGAAGACCTCGGACGCGGTGCGGGTGTGTATGTCCTCGCCGCGGCTGAAGGCCTCCACCAGCAACGGATCATGCGACATGTGCGCCAGCAGGCGGAGCTCGATCTGAGAGTAGTCGGCCACCACGAACTGCCAGCCGTCGCGCGGGATGAAGGCGGCCCGGATTTCACGGCCGAGTTCCGTGCGCACGGGTATGTTCTGGAGGTTCGGATTCGAGGAGGAGAGTCTCCCGGTAGCCGCGCCCACAGGGTTGAAGCTGGTATGCACGCGCCCGGTGGACGGGTTCACCAGCGCGGGCAGCGCATCTGCGTACGTGCTCTTCAGTTTGGCCAACTGCCGGCATTCGAGCACCCTGGCCGCGATGGGGTGCCCGGCGGCCAGTCCTTCCAGCACGCCGGCGGCGGTGGAAAAAGCCCTGGTCTTCCCGGTTCTAGCCGGGGCCGGGAGGCCCATTTCCTCGAACAGGACCTTGCCGAGCTGCTGAGGGGAGTTGATGTTGAACTCATGGCCTGCCAGCGCATGGATCACGGCGGTCAGCTTCTCGATATCCGTCTGCATCCGCGCCGACAGGGCTGCCAGCGCCTGGCAGTCGACCCGCACGCCGGTTTCCTCCATGCGTTTGAGCACGGGCACCAGCGGCCGGTCGATGGGCTCGAACCAGCCTTCAGCGGCCGGTTCGTTCCCGCCGCCGGGCTCCCCGAGCAGGCTGGTGAACTCCAGTTGGGCGTAGAGGTCGCGAAGCGCCGCCGTGTCAGGTGGCTGGATTTCGCCGGGGGTCCAATCCACGGGCACGCTGGTATCGATGGTCGCCAGGCGCTTGCTCAGTAGGATCCGGTCGCGGTTGTCTTGCAGGCTCTCCCGGTAGGCCTTACGCTCCACCTCGGAGGCCCGGTCGAGCGCCACTTCCACCGGCCCGAACCGCGCGATCAATTCCCGCGCACCCTTGTCGCCTATTCCCGGCGCGCCGGGGATGTTGTCGGCGGCGTCGCCCTTGAGCGACAGCAGGTCTGGCACCCGGGCCGGCTCGACCCCCATGACTTCTTTGACCTTGTCCGGGCCGTACAACTCGTCCCCCTTCACCGGGTTGAGCACAGAGACGCCGCCGCCCACAAGCTGGAGCATGTCCTTGTCGCTCGACACGATGACCACCTCCAGGCCGGACCCGGCCTCCCTCCGCGCGAGGGTGCCGATGACGTCGTCGGCCTCGAAGCCGGGGCACTCGACCACCGGGATGCGCATGGCCTCGATCAGGCGCCTGATCCAGGGGATCTGCACGAGCAGTTCGGGTGGCGTTTCAGCCCGGTTGGCCTTGTAGTCCTTGAACTCCTGTTCGCGGAAGGTCGGACCCTCGCTTTCGAACACCGCGGCCACCATGTCCGGGTGGTGCGCCGCGAGCAGCCGGCGAAGCATGTTGTTGAAGATGAAGACGGCCTCGGTGGGCAGGCCCGCGCGGGTCCGCATGGGCGGCGCTCCAGAGCGCGCACGGGCGTGGTAAGCGCGGAAGACGAATCCGAACGTGTCGATCAGGAACAACCGCTTGGGCGGCACCTCACCCATGATACCCCCGGGAGGTAGTACTGCAACACTTCGGGGTCCATGTGTTGCAGACCAGCCACAGCAATCATATTCCAAGTCATTGTAAAATAAGAATCAAGGCGTGGGCGGTAGATTGCCCTTGAGAAGGAGCGGAGAATCTGTGTGAGATTCGAGACCACGATTCAGCGTCCCGTATCGGCCTCGGGCGTGGGCCTGCACAGCGGCGTGCCGGTATCCATACGAATCCTGCCTGCGCCACCGTCGGCCGGGATCGTTTTCCTCCGAACCGACCTGGACCGGTTTCCCATACAGGCGAGCTGGCGCCACGTGGCGCGTGTCAGCTACGCCACCAGCCTGATGCGCAAAGGCGTGCTGATATCAACCACCGAGCACCTGCTGAGCGCGTTCTACAGCATGGGCCTGGACAACGCCTACGTGGAGATCGACAACCTTGAGGTGCCCATCCTGGACGGCAGCGGGCTGCCGTTGGTGCGGATGATCACCGAAGCCGGCCTGAAGACCTTCCGCCGGCGGCGCCGGTATCTGCGCGTACGGCGTCCGGTGGAGATCGTGGACGGCGGCAAGCGCCTCTCCATTCTTCCTTCGGACCGGTTCGCGCTGACCTGCGACATTTTCTTTGACCACCCAATGGTGGGCCGGCAGACGCTCGACATGGAGATCACCCCCGAGCGCTACGCGGCCGAGATCGCCCCGGCGCGCACGTTCGGATTCGAGTACGAACTGGACCAGATGCGGAACATGGGCCTGATCCGGGGGGCGACGCTGGACAACGCGGTCTGCTTCAACCGCGGCGGTGTGATGAACCCGGGGGGGCTGCGGTTCCCCGACGAGTGCTGCCGGCACAAGGCGCTGGACCTGATCGGCGACGTGGCCCTGCTCGGGCGGCCGCTGCTCGGCCACCTCATAGCCGAGCGCGCCGGCCACGCCATGCACGTGGCGCTGGTGGCGAAGGTCATGTCGGACCCTTCGCTCTACGAAGTCCTCAGCTTCGACCAGCTTGCCGGACGGGTGGCGCACGCGCTGGTATCGTAGAAGCTTGGACCGGCGCTGGCTCCCCAACCTGCTCACGCTCGCCAGATTCCTGCTCGCCCCGTGGGTGGCGGTTTCGATCCTGGAGGGCGCGCACCTGGAAGCGCTCGTGCTGCTGGCCGTGGCGGGGTTGACCGACAGCCTGGACGGATGGGCGGCGCGGCGGGTGGGGGCGGTGTCGCGGGCAGGCGCCGTGCTGGACCCGGTGGCGGACAAGGTGCTGCTGGTGACCGTCTACGTGTCACTCGGCGCGGCCGGGCTGATCCCGCTGTGGCTGGTCTGGCTGGTGGTGGCCCGCGATGTCCTGATTCTCGCGATTGCCGCCGCTTTGCTGGCGCTCGGCAAGGCCAGGCGGTTCGAGCCTTCGGCGTGGGGCAAGCTTAGCACGGTGGTTCAAGTCGTGACCGGCGTCGGGGTCATCGCGGCCCGGGCGTTCGACTATCCGGCGCTCGCCTGGTGGGCGGAGGTTCTGCCCGTGCTCACGGCCATAACCACGGCCTGGAGCGGGATTCACTACGCCTGGCTAGCGTTTTCTCGCCAGAGTGCGGCGGGCGGCTGAGACGACATCCCTGGCGACCAGCCCGTACTTGTCCATGAGTTCCTCCGGCGTCGCCGACTCGGCGTAGGTGTCGGCGATTCCGACGAACTCCATGGGGCACGGGTGAGAGGCGGCGGCGGCCTGAGCGACGCGAACACCGAGTCCTCCGTCCACCAGGTGCTCCTCGGCCACGACGATCGCACCGGTCTCGGCGGCGGCCTTCCGGACGGCCTCCGTGTCGAGCGGCTTGATCGTGTGCATGTCGATCACCCTGACCGATACGCCGTCCCGCGCCAGTTGCTCAGAGGCCCGTATGGCCTCGGCCACCAGCAACCCGGTGGCGATGATGGTCAGGTCATCTCCCGCGATCAGTTCGACGGATTTGCCGATCTCGAAGGCAGCGCCCGGCTGGTAGACCAGGGGCGCCTTGGGGCGGCCGGCCCGAATATACACGGGGCCGGCGTGGGCGGCGGCGCACCGCACCAGCGCCTTCATCGAAACCTCGTCGGCGGGCGAGAGCACGACGAAGCCGGCGAGCGAACACGCCAGGCCGATATCCTCCTCGGCCATCTGGGACGGGCCGTCCTCGCCGATCGAAATACCGCAATGCGTGCCCACGATCTTGACGTTGACGCCGGGGTAGGCCACCAGCACGCGCATCTGCTCAAAAGCCTTGTTGACCACGAAGCTGGCGAAACTGGCGGCGAAGGGGATCTTGCCCGCCGAGGCCAGGCCGGCGGCGACGCCCACCATGTTGGCCTCGGCGATGCCGCAGGAGAAAAAGCGCTCGGGGAACTCCTTGGCGAACAGGTGGGTGTAGGTGGACTTGGAGAGATCCGCGTCCACGGCGACGACGTTCGGGTTCTCGCGGCCGAGCGCGACGAGTTCATGGCCGAAGGCCTCGCGCGTGGCCATGCCAGGCTTCAATTCGAATCGTGCGGGTGCGGGCATGGCTTATTCAAGCTCCTTCAGCGCGATCTCCGCTTCCTGCGGGGTGGGGGCGGCGCCGTGGTATTTGGGGTTGTTTTCCATGAACGACACGCCCTTGCCCTTGACGGTGTGGGCGATGACCACGGAGGGCTTGCCGCTGACCGACGCCGCCTCGCCGAAGGCGCGCTGCAACGCCGGGATGTCGTGGCCGTCCGCCTCGACGACGTGCCAGCCGAAGCCGGCCCACTTGTCGCGGAACGGCTCCAGCTCCATGACGTCCTTCACGAAGCCGTCGAGCTGGATCTTGTTGTAGTCGACAATGGCGCAGACGTTGTCGAGGCGGTGGAAGGCGCCGAACATGGCCGCCTCCCAGATCTGCCCCTCCTGGCACTCGCC
Source organism: Solibacteraceae bacterium (assembly GCA_037440765.1). Lineage (GTDB taxonomy): Bacteria > Acidobacteriota > Terriglobia > Bryobacterales > Bryobacteraceae > DTKY01. The sequence goes on along the minus strand of JBBITL010000032.1, from coordinate 1,188 downwards.
GTCGCCGAGGACCACATAGGTGCGCCAGGCGGCACCGTCCAGGCGGGCGGCGGCGCCCATGCCGAGCGCCAGCGAGAGCCCCTGGCCCAGGGACCCGGTCGAGGCCTCCAGCGCCGGAAGGAAACGCCTGTCCGGGTGGCCCTGGAAGGGGGAGCCCAGTTTGCGCAGCGTGGCCAGTTGATCGACCGGCACATAGCCGCACTCAGCCATGACGGCGTAAAGCACGGGGGCGCCGTGGCCCTTGGACAGGATGAAGCGGTCGCGCCCGGGCCAGACGGGGTTGGCGGGGTCGTGCCGCATGACGCCGTAGTAGAGGGCAACCAGGATCTCGACCGCCGACAGAGATCCCCCAGGATGGCCGGACTTGGCCGCCCCGATCATCTGGATGATGTGCCGGCGGATGCGCCTGGAGACGGCCTGGAGTTCCTGCAAGTCTTGGGTCCGCTGCATGGTAGGAATCCTTCAATCTACCATGCGGGGGGTGAGGAAGGTCTACTTGCGCCGCAACCGGAGCAAGCCGAGGCCCAGCAGCGCCGAGCCGAGCAGAACGAAGGTGGCGGGCTCGGGGGTGTCGTAGGTGAAACGGGCGTACAGCGCTTCGACGTCGCCGGTGTAGTTCCACTCAACCGGGTTGATGGAGGCGCCCGTGAACCCGGCGGGACCGAAGATCTGGGCAGTGAGGACATTGCCGTCCGACAACGTCCACTGAGCATAGAGTCCGTCGAACAGGAAGCGCACATCCCAGGGATCGGACTCATTGGCGCCGACGTCGGTGACGGCCCCGGTTCGAACCGGTATCTGGCCCACCTCGGCGCCGGAAGGGCTGGAAATAGTGATGTTCTGAGCAGGCAGAGTCGTCCAACTCGCAGAGGGGGAGAATCTGTATTGCAGCGAGAGGGTTACCCAGAAGGAACGCGCTCCGGTCTCCTGGGCTTCGATCGTGTTCTCGGTGAGCTGGAGTGTGTTGGAGCCGGTGAGGGTGAAATCGAAAAAGGCGCCCAGTCCCACGTCTGTGGAGCTCGCAGAGGGGAAGGTCGGGTACGCCGGAGTGGCGAAGTTGATGACGCTGTTGCTGGTGCCGCCAAACACGATGTCGCCGCTGCTGCCGAACGTCGTCCCCGTGTTGATGCGGATGTAGACGGCGGAGGATGGTACCGCCGTGAGGCTCAGCAGGATGATCGCCAGGGT
>JBBITL010000031.1:0-47077 GCA_037440765.1 Solibacteraceae bacterium | reverse complement strand
GGCCCGAAAGCGATAAATTCCGGGGGCCTGGGGGCAGAGCCCCCAATTCAGAGACGCGGTCCTTACTTCTCGTCAAGCCCGCCCACAGATTCTGCTACAGAGCCGAAGTTGTTAGCGTTCAGCGCCCTGTTCCGGAAGAACTGGCAGGCGCTGCCGTGGAAGTTGTTGGTTCCACTCCTGGTGGACAGGATGATGACGCCCCCGGTGAACCGTCCGAATTCCGGGCTGAGGTTATTGGTCTGCAACCGGAACTCGGAAACGGCGTCCTGGGAGGGCACCAGGGCCGTCAGGTCGGCGTAGCTCACGTTCAGGGGGCCGCCGTCAAGAAAGGATGCGCTCAGGTTGGCCAGTCTTCCGTCGATCTGGTGGTTGCCCCAGGCAAACACGTTCACCCCCGCTGTGCTCCCCATGGCCAGGCCCTGAGGCACCACGGCGCCCGACGCAACCGACACCGTCCCTGCAATGGACCCGTAGGTCGCCTGAGCGGCCATCGGTGCCTGGACCGGTAGAAGCAGCACAGCGGCCGCCGCGGCGCAGGCGTCCGGCCGCCACAGGGCTGCCGCCATTCTGGGCGCTGCCTTGGTCATGACGGCCGTCCGGGCCGCCTTCGCCACAGAGAGACTGTGGCAGGAGCGCAGGGCGAGCGCTCCGTTGCGCGGGGCATGGACCCCGGAACTGGTGGAACTCTGGAGGCCGTTCCTCGCCTCCGGCCGGCCGGTGCTTGTGTCGGCCTCCGCTCCTTTGTTTATCGGGTTGCCGGGCGCCGGCTTCTACCGGGACCCGGCCCTGTACCGGCGGGAGGATGTGGCGGCATCGGACAGAGTCGAAGCTGTCCGCCGGTCCCTGGAATCGCCCGCCATCGTTCCCCGCTACGGCTATGCCAGCAGCGGAGTGGTGAGTTCGGTCTTTCATCTGGGCAAGCTGCTCGCCCTCACCGACATGAATGTGTCCCTCGCGCGCAGCAGCCAGCTCTCCTGGCAGCAGATGTCCGACAATGACGTTATCCTGGCAGGGGCTTCTCGCATATTCTCTGAACAGTTGCGCGGCCTCCCGGTGGACTTGCCGCTCGAACTGGATGAGCGCGGAGTCCGCAATTCACGCGCCGGCTCTGGGCAACCCGGCCTGCTGGAGGACCGTTTCACCTCTATCACCGACGAGGCCTCCACCCGCCAGGCGGATGAAGGGGGGGTGTATGCCGTGGTCACGCATGCCCCAGGACCACTGGGCTACAGCCAGATAAGGAGTCTCAACAGCAACTACAACCCCGGCACCCTGGGCGCAGTGCAGGCATTCACCTCGCCGGCCTGGGCCGGAACGCTCGCCGGCAAAAGGATTCAGTCTCCATGGAGATCTCTTACGTGCTGCACCATGAGGTCCAGCCGAGCCGGGCCCCGGCGCCGCCGGGCAGTTAGTACGCCCGAACCGGGCGCAGGGACATCGGGATCACACATCGCACGCCAGCAGCCATTGATATCATTAATTAAATTACGTTAATGCACAAAGAGTAATCCTAAAAACGGCCGTGGCGTCTAATACTGCGTAGCCCAAGTGAGTACAGTTCTTCGCTGTGTTCTGATTACGGCTCTAGCGGCCGCGCTCGGCTGGGGGCAGTCGGCTTTCCTCCGGGAGGCCAGCCCGATGGTTCTGCCCGCCCCCGTGGTCGACGGCAACAGCCCGGCTTTCTGGAACAAAGGCTGGCTGCGGGTGTTCACCTCCGACGGAAGGCCGATATCGATGACGGGGCGTGAACTGGACCGCCTGAGGGTGACCCCGCCTCCGATTGTGACCCCCTCCGGCCACTTTCCGCTCTGGATCGAGTCGGTCTGGAGGGATCCCGACGGGACCGTGTACGGGTGGTATCACCACGAGTCCCCCGACAGTTGCAGACAAAGTGACCTGGTGACTCCCATGATCGGCGCCGTGGTCTCTGACGACGGCGGACGCACGTTCACCGACCTGGGCATCGTGCTGTCCTCCGGCAGCATCCCGAACTGCGATGCGCCCAACGGCTACTTCGCCGGCGGACACGGGGACTTCTCCGTCGTTCTGGACCAGAACCGCGAGTTCTTCTATTTCATGTTCACCAATTACGGCGGCGCGGCGTCGAGCCAGGGCGTAGCCGTGGCGCGCATGGCGTATGAGGACCGGGCAAGCCCGGTGGGAGCGGTGTACAAGTACCACGATGGAGGCTGGTCCGAGCCGGGAATCGGCGGCGGAGTCACGCCCGTATACCGCGCGCGCGCCTCCTGGGACAGCGCGGACACGGACTCGTTTTGGGGGCCGGCCATCCACTGGAACAGCCACCTCCAGAAGTACGTAATGCTGCTCAATCGTGCCTGTTGCGAGCCCGGCTGGCCCCAGGAGGGCATCTACATCGCCTTCAATTCTGACCCCAGCAAGCCGTCCGGCTGGACTACACCAAGGAAGCTGGTCAGCGAGAACGAAGTCGGCATCTCGCCCGCCTACTACCCTCAGGTCTTTGGGTTGCGCGCGCCTGAGACCGACACGCTCGTCGGTGAGGTCGGCCGTTTCTTCGTCAAGGGTGTCTCCGGCTGGGAGATCGTCTTTTCCCGTGAGGAATTCCCGCCACCGGCGGAGGGCGCAGGCGACGCCGCGGGCGCCGGCCGTCGCGAATCCCGGCTCGAAACCTCCCCGCAGTGACCGTTGACGGGGTCTACTCCGGCGCGCCCGCCTCGGGGCCGAAGTGCTCCTTGGGGTTCCAGCAGAAGACGTTGGAACGATCAGGGATCTCCGATAGCGCCTTGTCCCCGGCCATGGCGTAGGCCGTTTTACCCAAACGCAGATCGACGGCGTCGATGGCGCTCTCTGTCCAGTACGGGAAGCAGTGTATGTATACCGGACCGTCGACACCGGCTGCAAAGCGAACCACGCTCTCGGTGGGCTCCGCCCTCTCCCGGTATTGCCGCTGCTTGACAATCCAAACGTAGGCGCAGTTGTGGATGAACATCGCCGCGAGCAGCGCGAACCCCAGCCAGCGCCTCCGGCAAAACCTCTCACTGACCCGCCAGAAAGCGGCGGACACGACCAGCGCCATGCCCATGGCAGCCAGGTAGGTGTGGCGGCTCGGCACGCGCGGCATGTAGGTGAGGAAGCTGTAGGGCAACAGGCACAGCACGGCCCACGCGCCGCCCAATGCCAACAGCCGGCCACGCCCGGCCGGGCGCAAGGCCACCAGCGCCGCCACGCCCAGCCAGCCCCAGATCCAGAAAAGCCTCCCCGTACTGTTTCGCCAGGTGATCCAGAACGGGGCGCTCAGCGAGAACGTCCCCGCGTCGGTGAAGTGGTGGTGCGTCGCCCGCGCGCCGAGGATCAACAGGAAGTATCCCGCCGCCACCGCGGCCAGCGGCAGGACCTGCACCGCCGCCCGCCGCAGGTCCCGGCGGTCAATTGCGGCCAGCAACAGCGCCACGGGAACCAGCACTACCGCCGTCTCTTTGGAGAGCAGGGCCAGCAGAAACATGATGACAGCCCCTGCATACAGCCGCCTGCTGCCGGACGCCATCCACCGCAGCCAGAGATGCACGAACAACAGCGCGAAGCTGAAGTGGATCAGTTCGTGGATGGCGGCATGCCAGATGACCGCCTCCTGCAACCCTTCGTGCACGGCGAAATAACCCGCCGCCACGGCCGAATGCCGCCACCCGATCACCTTCCAGAAACCCAGGGCAAAGACCAGCCACACGTTGACGATGTGCAGCCCCAGGCTCGACAGGTGGAACGCCAAAGGATTGAGCCCGAAGATCTTTTCGGTCCAGTAGGTTAGAACCAGGGCCGTGGCCCGGCTGCGGTAGAGGGCATCGGAGGCCAGTTCCGGCCAGCCGGACACCGGTCCGTATTCCCGGGCCAGCTTGATATGGGGGTAGTCATCCGAGATCAGCGGCAGGCTCAGTGAGCGCAGGTATACGACGCCCGCCAGCAATGCCAGGACCAGGGCGATCCTCGGCCAGGCGCCCGCCATCCATTGCTCATTTTCGGCTCTGATCATCCTTGATAATGTTTTAATTAGCCTAGTATAATGACTTCCTGCTTGTGAGGGGGTAGAAGCCCGCTGCCGGACGAGGCAGCGGCGGGGAGGCTCGGGTTGGAAAGGTCCGGTGGCCAGGGGACACGCTGTCGTAACGGGATGAACCCGGCCGAGTTTGCCAACATCGAGGCGTTGGAGCATAGCCTGTGGTGGTACCGCGGCATGCGGCGGATAACGTCGGGCGTGCTGGACCGCTGCTTCGACGGGCGCCGGATCGGAAGGGTACTGGAGGCGGGATGCGGTACAGGCTACTACGCCCGCCTCCTGGCCAAGGAGCGCGGCTGGACCGTGTATCCTTCCGATCTGGCCTGGGAGGGACTCTCGGCCGGCCGCAACATGGGCGTGGAACGTCTGTCGCAGGCCGACCTTCGTGAACTGCCGTTCCGGGACGGAGCTTTCGACCTGGTGAGCATCATGGACGTATTGGAACTGTTCGAGCCCGGAGCGGAACGCGTCCCGCTGAGCGAGGCTTTCCGCGTCCTGGCCCCCGGCGGGTTGTTGGCGCTGCGCACATCGGCGCTGGGGATACTCCGCAGCCGCCATTCGGAGTTCGTCGAACAGCGGCAGCGTTTCACGCGCGGGCGACTGATGCGCGCCGTCCGCGGGTGTGGCTTCCGGGTTGTGCGGTGCACCTACGTCAGTCTGCTGCTCCTGCCCGTCGCACTCGTGAAGTTCCGCCTCTGGGAGCCGCTGCTGCGAAGACCTCCGGCATCCGGAGTGAGGCCGGTCCCGGACTGGCTGGACCGCATGCTGTACGGCTGCCTGCGCGCGGAGTCCGGCTGGCTGGGCCGGGGCCTGGATTTGCCGCTGGGCCAGTCATTGATATTGATAGGGGAGAAGACAGCATGACGCCGCACAATGCGCATCATTCGCTTAGTGTGTTTTTTCCGGCGTACAACGACGCGCCCAGCCTGCCTGGGCTGGTCGGGAAGGCGTTCCTCGTCCTGGAGGCATGCGCCCGCGATTACGAAGTCATCGTCGTCAACGACGGAAGCGCCGACGACACCGCGCTGGTGCTGGAGCGTCTTCAGGCCTGTTACGGCCCGCGTCTCCGCGTGGTGACGCACCAGCGCAACCGGGGTTACGGAGGAGCGCTGCGCAGCGGCCTCGCGGCGGCCACCAAAGACCTGGTCTTCTACACCGACGGGGACGGACAGTACGACGTGGGCGAGCTGCCGGCGCTGCTGGAGCGCCTGGGCCCGCGCACCGGCTTCGTCAACGGCTACAAGCTGGAAAGGCACGACCCCCGGCACCGGATCTGGCTGGGCAAGGTCTATAACCGCTTCGCGCGCGCGCTGTTCGGCGTGCGTATACGCGATATCGACTGCGACTTCCGCCTGATCCGCAAGGAACTGTTGGACCTGATCTCCCTGGAGTCCACCAGCGGGACGGTGTGCGTGGAGCTCGTGCGGAAGCTGGAGATGACGGGGTGGGCTTTCGCCGAGGCCGGCGTGCACCACTACCCGCGTCTCCACGGACGCAGCCAGTTTTTCCGCATCCGCTCCCTGGCTTCGACGTGCTTTCAATTGGGGCGCCTGTACCTGAAGCTGGTGGCGCGGCCCGCCATACAGCGGGCCATGGAACGGTGCGCCTCAGCGTCCCGGCAGCTGATCCGCGGGTTTGGCTGGGGACGCTCGACGTAGGCCGGGCTCACTCCACCGCCAATGCCCTGAGCGCGGCCAGGATGGTCTCATCGCGCTGCGCCTCCACCTGGTTGCCGCGGTCCACGCCAAGGCCCTGGTTGAAGATCTCTGTCTTCAGGCGGTTTGCGATCCAGTTCCGCGCCTCGCTCCACTCGGCCACTCCCGGCAGGACCTTGCGCCGGGCCAGGAAGGCCTGAAACTCATCGAGCACCGCGGCAGTCACCTCGAAATCCTCGGCCACCCCTCCGAGCCTGCGAAGGTAGCCGGTGGCAAAGGTGGGAAATACGCCGCTGGCGTCCAGGAACATCTGGAGCCGCGTGAGCGGCTTGTCGAACACAAGCAGATCGGGCTGGATGCCGCCTCCGCCGCGCACGATTCTCCCGGAGCCGGTCCTGAACTCCTGTCCCGGGGCCGCGGGACTGAGTTGCCCGCTGGTCAGGGGCCGCTGGATGGAACGGCCGCTGGGCGTGTAGTAGAACGCGGTTGTCAGCGCCAGCCCGGCGCCCTCCGACAGGGGATAGACCGTCTCGACCAGGCCCTTGCCGAAACTCGGCTGGCCCACGATCACGGCGCGGTCGTGGTCCTGAAGGCAGCCCGCGACAATCTCCGATGCGCTCGCGCTGCTCCCATTGATCAGCACCGCCATCGGAAAGGAGTACGGCACGGCATCCTGGCCGACCCTTTGCTCGGCGGCCGGCATGGAGCGGCCGCGAACAGTGACCAGGCCCTGGCCCGGCTTCAGGAAGAGGGAGGCCGCCTCGAGCGCGGCCGGAAGCAGGCCGCCGGGGTTGTCGCGCAGGTCCAGGATGAGCGCCTTCAGGCCGCGCCCTCCCAGTTTCTCGATCGCGGCCTCCAGGTCAGCCCCCGTCTGCACGTCGAAACTCCGCAGGCTGACGTAACCCACGCCGCTCCTGATGTGGAACGCCGCCGACACGCTCGGCATCTGCATCTCCTCAGGCGCGAGAACGACGTGGAGCGTCCTGGGGCTGCCGGCCCGGCGGACATCCAGCTCAGCGTGCCTGTTGCGGGCCTCCTCCAGCACGCCGATCAACTGCTCCAGCCCGAGGTTTTCGAGCGCCACACCGTTCACGGCGATGATCTCGTCGCCGGGCGCCAGGCCAGCCCTGGCCGAAGGCGTCCCCGGCAGCACCTGCAAGATGATCACGCGGCCGGGCAACGCGTTGACCACGCTGCCGAACCCTTTGCGGACCGACTGTTGCAGCCGCTGAAGCTGCTCGAACTGGTCCGGATTGAGAAACACCGTGTGGGGGTCCAGCGGCCGCAGCATCGAGGGGATGGCGCCCCCGTAAATGGCCTCGCCGGGGTCTACGGGCCCGGCGGCTTCCCGCTCCACGGCGGCGTAGACCGCAGTGAATGTCCGCAGGGCGGTCTCCAGGTCGTGCGCCGCGGCCGGAACGGCCAGCACGGCGAGCACTAGGCAGGACGGCCGCATGCGCTACCTGCTGAAGCGGGTCGACTCGCGATCCTTGTGACGCTCGATCGCCAGTTCGATCAGGCGGTCGACCAGCCGCGGAAGAGGCAGGCCCGCGGCATCCCACATGCGAGGGAACATGCTGATGGAGGTGAAACCCGGAATGGTGTTGATCTCGTTGATCAGCAGGCGGCCGCCCGGGCTCTCCAGGAAGAAGTCGACGCGCGCCATGCCCTCGCACTCCACGGCGCGGTAGCAGGCGCAGGCCAGGCGCCGCACCTCGCCGGTCTCGGCGGGCGCCAGTTCGGCCGGCACCGTGAACTCGGCGGCGTCCAGCAGGTACTTGTCCTCGTAGTCGTAGAACTCCCGCGACGGCAGGACCTCGCAGGGCATCGAAGCCACCGGGTCGTGGTTGCCGAGCACGGCGCACTCCAGTTCCCGCCCCGTGACGGCGCGCTCCACGACGATCTTCCGGTCGAATCGGGCGGCGGTCTCCAGAGCGGCTGCCAGTTCCTCCCGGGTGCGCGCCTTGGAGATTCCGACCGACGAGCCCAGGTTGGCGGGCTTGACGAACACCGGCAGCCCCAGACGTGCTATGGGGCCGTCCACGTCGAGAGAGGAGCGCAGAACCGTGACGTGCTCCACCACCGGAAGGCCCCGTTCCCGGCAGACCCTCTTCATGAGGTCCTTGTCCATGGCGAGCGAGGAGCCGAGCACGCCCGCGCCCACGTATGGCAGCCCCGCCAGCTCCAGCAGCCCCTGCACGGTGCCGTCCTCGCCGAAGGTGCCGTGCAGAACGGGGAACACCACGTCGATGCCCGGATTGGCGCCGGGCTCGGCCACCAGCGGATGCGGCTCCCACTTGCCGTCCGGGCGGATGAAGAACTGCACCGCCTCGTACTGCGCCGCGTCCAGGGCGGACAGGACGGCCCGGGCCGAGCGGACCGACACCTCGTGCTCGCCGCTGCGTCCGCCGTAGATCACCGCCACTCTCAGCTTCACAGGATTCTCTTCCCCAAGGCCGAGGTCACCAGTTCCACCGCCAGCGCGGCCGTGCGGTTCGCTTCGTCGATCACGGGGTTGACCTCGACGACCTCCATGGAGGTCATCCGGCCGGAGTCGCAGATCAGTTCCATCAGCAGGTGCGCCTCCCGGTAGGTGATGCCTCCGCGGACCGGCGTCCCCACCCCCGGCGCTTCCCGCGGGTCCACCGAGTCCATGTCGAGAGAGACGTGGAAACCCGCCGTGCCATCGCAGGCGATGCGGATCGCCTCCTCCATTATGGCCCGCAGGCCGCGCTCGTCGATGTGCCGCATGGTGAAGGCCCGAACGCCGGAACCCTTGACGGTCAGCTTCTCCGGCTGGTCCACCTCGCGCACGCCTACCAGGGCCACGTTGGCGGGACGCACCTTGGGAGCGTACCCGTAGATGTGGGTCAGCGCACGCGGCCCCCGCCCGGTGAGGCAGGCGAGCGGCATCCCGTGAACATTGCCGCTGGGGCTGGTGCCGGGGGTGTTCATGTCGGTGTGGGCGTCGATCCAGATCAGGCCCAGCGACTGCTTCCTGGCCCGGCAATAGTGCGACATGCCGGACACCGTGCCGATGGCCGTCGAGTGATCCCCCCCGAGCACCAGCGGAGCCTGGCCGGCGGCGGCGGCCGACTCGACGGCCCGCGCCAGCCGCCGGCAGGCCTGCGCGATGTGCGCCAGGTAGCGCGTGCGCGCCGGCCCGGCGGGCAGCCGCTCGGGCTGGTCCACCGGGATGTTGCCCAGGTCCTCGACGCGGTAGCCCAGGGCGGCCAGGCGCGCGTGCAGGCCCGCCACGCGGATGGCCGAAGGCCCCATGTCCACTCCACGCCGGCCGGCGCCGAGGTCAATCGGGAGCCCGATGACGGCGATGTCAGATTGCTTCATGAGTCGTCATATCCGCTCGCTTACGCTCGCGGTTCCGTGCGGCTATGGTCTGGCTCGGTAGAGCATGCGGGGGAAGGGGATGCTCTCGCGCACGTGCTCCAGGCCGCATATCCAGCCCACGCACCGCTCCAGCCCCATGCCGAAGCCCCCGTGCGGAACCGAGCCGAAGCGGCGCAGGTCGATGTACCAGTCGAACGCCTCTCTGGGCAAGCCGTGCTCGTCGATACGCTGCAACAGCAGATCCAGGTCGTGTATCCGCTGGCCGCCGCCGATGATCTCGCCGAACCCCTCGGGCGCGAGCACGTCCACGCCGAGGGCGACCTCCGGACGGCCGGGGTCCGGCTGCATGTAGAACGCCTTGATGGCCGCGGGGTAGCGGTCCACCATCACCGGCCGGTCGTAGTCCTCGCCGAGAAGTGTTTCATCGGCGCCGCCGAAATCACCCCCCCACCGGATCTCGCTGCCTTTCTTCTGAAGAGTCTCGACCGCCTGGTCGTAGCTGATGCGGGGGAAGGGCGCGCGGACGCTCTCGAGCTTCGACACGTCCCGCTCCAGGACCTCCAGTTCCGCCCGCCGGTTCTCCAGCACGCGGCCCACCACGGACACGACCAGCTCCTCGGCCACCTGCTTGACGTCCTCCAGCGTGGCGTAGGCCATCTCCGGCTCGACCATCCAGAACTCGGTCAGGTGCCTCCTCGTCTTGGACCTCTCGGCGCGGAAGGTGGGACCGAAGGCATAGACCTTCCCGAAGGCCATGGCCGTGGCTTCGTTGTAGAGCTGGCCGGACTGCGTGAGATACACCTTTTCGTGGTCGAAGTAGTCGACTTCGAACAGCGTGGTGGTTCCTTCGCAGGCGGCCGGGGTGAAGATAGGAGTGTCCAGCAGCGTGAATCCGTTGGAGTCGAAGTAGTCACGTATGGCGCGCACCACCTCGTGGCGCACCCGCAGGACGGCGTGCTGGCGCCGGCTGCGCAGCCACAGGTGGCGGCGGTCGAGCAGGAAGTCAATCCCGTGCTCCTTGGGGGTGATCGGATAGGGGTCGGCCTCCGGCACCCGCTGCAGGATCTCGACGTTCTCCACGTCGAGCTCATGCCCGCCCGGCGCGCGCGGCTCCTGGCGGATCTTGCCGGTGACGATAATCGAAGACTCCTGGGTCAGGTCCTTGATGCTCTCAAACAGGGTCTCCGGCAACTGGCTCTTGACGGCCACGCATTGCAGGATGCCCGTGCCGTCGCGAAGGATGGGGAAGGCGATTTTGCCCGAGCGCCTGAGGTTGTAGAGCCAGCCGGGGATGGTTACGGTCTCTCCGGCGTGGCTGCCGGCCTGGTCGATGGTGATGCGGCGAGGGGTCGCGTCCGAGCTCACTCAGAGACTCTCCAGTTTCTCGAAGACCCGGCGCGCCGCCTCGATCGGCTGCGGCAGGCTGGGGTCCTCGGTCAGTTCCAACAGCAGCGCGTATTGGTCGGACCGCGAGCGGAGCAGCCGCATGGTCTGTTCCCAGTCGACCGATCCGCCGCCGGAGAGGAAGGGGTACATGTGCGAGTCGGCCCGGCCGTCGTTGTCGTGGACGTGCGTGGACCGGATGCGGTCCTTCATCATTTCAAAGGCGGCCGGGACGCCCTCACCCATGTTCGCGTGGCCGACGTCGAAACAATAGCCCAGCTCGAGGTGGGTCTCGCCAAGGAAGTAGTTCAACTGCCCGGGAGTGGAGAAAGGGTTCGGGATGTTCTCCAGCAGCACCTCGACCCCGCGCTGCTTCGCGAACAGGCTCAGCTCTTCCAGCGCCGTGAAGGCCGCTTCCATACGGCGCTCGTCGAACTCCTCCTCGTCGAACCCCACGTGCTGAACCAGGTAGCGGAAGGGCGCGCGTTCTGCCACTTCCAGCGCCCGCTTGATCTCGTCCACCACGATGACGCGCTTGGCCTTGACCGGCTCGGCGATGTTCAGCACGGCGTGCGGCCCGCTGCGGCCCCACACATCGTCCGTGAAGATGGGGGCGTGCAGCGAGTGGAAGGCCAGTTCCGAGTCCTTGAAGAAGTGCTCCAGTTCGGCGACCTGGGCGCGGTTTCGATAGTCGAAGTGCTGCCGGGCGCAGAAAATCTCGACAGCCGGAATGCCGGCATCCCACACCCTCTCCAGCCAGACGGTGGTCAGCCTGTGGTCGGCGATGACGTGGGTAGACAGTGCGTGATACATGGGAACTACCGATTCTACTATCCCGCGCCGGCCTGCCGCCGTTTCCACTCGAAAAGCACCACGCCGGCCGCCACCGATACATTCAACGAGGAGATCCTGCCCGCCATCGGAATACGGACCAGGGCGTCACAGTGCTGCTTGACCTGATGGTGCAGGCCCTTCCCTTCACCTCCGAAGACCAGCGCGGCTGGCGAAGCGTAGTCCACCTGGTCGTAGGGCTGCTCGCCCCGTTCGTCCAGGCCGTAGATCCAGAAGCCCCGGGCCTTGAGCGTCTCCAGGGCGCGGTTCACGTTGGTAACCCGCGCCACAGGCAGGTACTCGAGCGCGCCCGCGGCGGCCTTGGCCACGCCCTCCGTAAGGCCGGCGGCGCGCCGCTCCGGCGCCACCAGCGCGTCGGCGCCAGCGGCGTGCGCAGTGCGGATGACGGCGCCCAGGTTGTGCGGGTCCTCGACGCCGTCGAGAACCACCAGCATGCGGGCGCCGGCGATGACGTCTTCAAGCGCAGCGTAGCGGCGGGCGGCGGCCACGGCCACGATGCCCTGGTGGGTGGCGCCTCCGGCCAGCCGGTCGAGCGCGTCGCGGGGCTCGAAGCGCACGGGGACGGAGGCCGACCGGCACAGTTCGATGAGCTCCTGGAGGCGATGCCCGCCGGCGCCGCGCGCGACCAGCAGGCGGTCGATGGGACGGCCGGCCTTGAGGGCTTCCATCACGGAATGAACGCCGACCAGTGTACTCATGCTGGACCCATGGTAGCGCGGGGAGGAGCATTTGGTGATCACGTGAGCGGGTGATTTGGGGGAGGGGGATGCGGGCAGGCGCGGGCGTCAGGCAGTGCGAATCAGGAGAGGTTCCCCAAAGCGGACTTCAGCGCGTCGCCGAGCAACGCACCGGGCCGGTCGCGGAATCGACGAAGTCCGACTCCGGCGCTGGCAGAGGTTGGGGCAGTCCCCAAAAAAGGTGCTGCCCCACCGGGTTCTACTTGAACAGAAGGGGCGCGAATTCGCGCAGGCAACGCCTCCAGGTCAGAAACTCGTGAGCAGTTCGCGGAGATTCGTAGAAAACGGCTTTAATCCCGGCCTTCTTCAGTTCTTCCGCGGCTGGTTTGCTCGTGGCGGTGCCCCCTTCAGCTTGTCCATTGCCGAAGAACACGACCTTGATTTGCTTCTTGAAGGCGGCAGGGTTTTCGATACTCGACAGGGGGATGTTGCCGCCGCTGAACAGGCCGATGTAGGCGAACTTGTCGAGGTTGGCCATGGTGGTCGCGCGGGTCTGGGCACCGCCCATCGATAGCCCGGCCATCGCGCGGTTCGCCGCGCCGGGAAGCGCGCGGTAGGTCTTCTCGATCATGGGGATCAAGTCGGTGAGCATCATCTCGGTGAAAGCCGAGTTGCCCAGCATCCCTCCACCGGCGCGAGCCGGCTGACCCGCCCGCGCCGCGCCGGGGGCTCCAGCGGCTCCGCGCTCGCCAGCCGCCGCCGGTTCCCCGGGCGCGACTCCTCTCGCCGCCGGCGGAGGGGCCGGGCGGTCGCTCGGGTCGGGCACCAGACCGCGGGCAGCGAACCTCGTCGCGCTCTCACCGGGTTTGACCGCATTGAGGTTGTCCATGACGATAATCATCGGCTTCGCCTTCTTCTCCGCGATCAGATTGTCCATGATGAAGCTGACTCGGCCCTGGTTGAACCAAGCGGTCTCGTCCTCTCCCCAGCCGTGCAGCAGGTAGAGCACGGGGTACCTGTTCCTTCCTCCGTCGTAGTCCGGCGGGGTATAGACGAAGCAGCGGCGCCACTTGCCCGTGACTTTCGAGAAATACCACTGCTCACTCACGCGGCCGCGAGGAACTTCCTTCGGCTGGTAGAATTCCTGGTCCGGCGCGGGAATCTCAATTGCGGAGTTCCACCATCCGGAGCCAAAGTAGGTGCGGGTGGAAGGATCCGCGACAATAGCGCCGTCGATGTTCACGCCGTAGTAGCGGAAACCTTCCACGGCCGGCTGCGCCGTGGTACCGCTCCAGATGTTATCCGGTCCCTTCGTCAAGTTCGTGTTTCCGACGCGCACCGACTGCGCGTTCGGCGCGACTATGCGGTACATCACGCGGTTGTCCGGAAAGATGCAGGGGTACTTGGCCTCAGGAATGTTCAACTCGTTAGGCTTGCAGTCGGGTGGCGCTTGTCCCCAGCACAACCCTGCGGCCCCCGCCGCCAGAAGAAGCAGCGTCGACTTCATGAGTCCTCCTCAACGAAATGGTGTCCTGCATACCGCTAACACATGGGGACAGGCCCTGTCAATCGACTCTGAAGTAGAGGAGGCCGTGGGCGAAAACCAGCCAAGTCTCACTGCGGAGCCACCGCTCATAACGCTCTGAGACTCATGATAGGCAGTGGTTCCCGTATTCCACCGATGCAGCAAGATGGGGCTCGAAGCGCACTGGAATGGAGGCCGAGCGGCACAGTTCGATGGTTTCCTGAAGGAACTGGCCGCCGGCGGGAGAGCGCCGATCCAATCGAGAAGGTGCGGCTCCCACTTCAGCGTGAGGTCTTTCCCCGCCGCCGTCTCCGGAGAGCGGCCGCTGCAAAGCCGACAGATCACCGGCCAAGGCGTCACGATCCCCCGCCGCCGCGCCAGTGCGGGACAGGCGGGGACGCCTGTCCCACCTCGTAGAATCAGCGAATTGCGGTTCACGCGGGATTGGTCTCCTGGCCTGTCGAGGCCTTTTTCAGCAGCCTGTTGAACTCGGGCGGTCTGAACCGATCGGCGGCCCGGCCCAGAGGGGCTTCCGGCGCGCCTGGGACGCCCGCGTCTCCGTCAGCTTTCGGTTTGGGCGTATTCCGGCCACAATCGGGATCACCGGTTGAGGACGGCGCTCACCATCGGAACCCACAGTTCCGGTCGTGAGTATCGCTCTTCCGCAGGAAGGGAGCCGCCTGGCGGGCCGGGGCCACGGAGCATCTTGACATTCGATATCGACGTTCGATATACTGGTCGCATGAACAAGCCAGCCGAGCTCCTTCAGGGCACGCTCGACCTCCTGATCCTCCGCACGCTCGAGCTTCAGCGGCTGCACGGCGTCGGCATCGCCGACCGTCTCGAGCAGGTCACTAAAGGCGTCTTTGTCGTCGGTCCCGGATCGCTTTTCCCTGCGCTCCACCGGCTCGCGGACCGGGGCTGGATCGAAGGCGAATGGGGCGAACTCGAGACCGGCCACCGCGCCAAGGTTTACGCGATCACAAACGCCGGCCGCAAGCGCCTCGCCGAGGAGAAACGCAAATGGAACCGGGTGTCGTTCGCCGTCAACCAGGTGCTCGCGGAGGAATCGTGAATTTGAAACGTCTCTATCAGCGGCTTCGCGATCCCCGGCGGGCCGAGGCCGACCTCGACGAGGAGGTGCGGTCTTTTTACGACACCATGACAGCCCGCCGTGTCGGTCAGGGACTCACGCCTGACGAAGCTCACCGCATAACCCGCGCCGAGTGCGGCCCGCCCGCGCGCACGATAGAAGAGGTCCGCGACGCCCGCGTGGAGGCCGTCTTCGAGACCGTCGTCCAGGACTTGCGCTACGCTATCCGCCTGCTGCGCGGGAGTCCGGGGTTTGCCGTCGTGGCAGTGCTCAGCCTGGCGCTCGGCATCGGAGCCAATACTGCGATCTACAGTTTCATGGAGTCGATCCTGCTGCGTTCGCTGCCGGTGGCGGACCCCGAATCGCTGGTGGTCTTGAATTGGCATAGCCCGCCGCCCCAGGGCGGCCACGTCATGCACGGGATACAAGGCCGTTTCTGGCCGGGCGACGAAGGCCACCTGGTCAGCGGGATATTCCCGTACCCCGCGTTCGAGATGCTTCGCGAGGGGAATCCCGCCTTTTCCACCCTTTTCGGCTATTTCGACGGACACAACAAGACCCTGGTCGTCCACGGGCAAGCCACGAGGGTCAGTACGGAGTACGTCACCGGCGAATATTTCCGCGGCCTGGGAGTGTCGCCGGCGGCGGGACGCCTGATCGACTCCGCGGACGACCGCCCGGGCGCAGCGCCGGTCGCGGTCATCAGTTTTGCGGCCAGCCAGAATCGCTTTGGGGGACCATCGGGTGCCGTCGGACAGCCGGTTTTCGTCAATAACGTGCCCTTCACGGTGGTCGGGGTGGCGCCTCCGAAGTTCTTCGGAGTCGATCCCGCGGCGGCGCCGGACCTCTACCTTCCGTTGCATACGAATCTACTCGTGGACGGCGCCGAGGCGGCTCGCATGTATCCCGATGCCAACTTCTACTGGCTCGAAATGATGGGCCGCCTGCGTCCCGGCGTAAGCCTCGCCCAGGCGCAGGCAGCGCTGGCGCCTCGTTTCCATCAATGGGTTGCCGCCACGGCAACGACCGACGTTGAGCGCGCCAGACTGCCGGCGCTGACGCTGAATCCCGGAGCCGCCGGTCTAGGCAGCCTGCGCAGAGAGTATTCCAGGCCTCTGTACGTGCTCCTGGCGATGGTGGGATTGATCCTGGCGATCACGTGCGCGAACATCGCCAATCTGCTCCTGGCAAGGGCGGCCGCGCGACGCCGCGAAATGGCCCTCCGGCTCAGCCTGGGAGCGGGACGATTCCGCGTCGTGCGGCAGTTGCTAACCGAGAGCGTGATGCTGGCGTCGCTCGGCGGGGCATTGGGGGTCTTGTTTGCGATCTGGGGCATCCGGTCGCTGACCTTTCTGCTCTCCGACGGGCAGCCGAACTTCACACTGCACGCGGAATTGAACTGGAACGTGCTGGGCGTGACGGCGGCGCTGTCCGTGGTTTGCGGCCTGTTGTTTGGCCTCGCTCCGGCGATTCAGTCGACGCGTCCGGACGTCGTGCCCGCGCTGAAGAATTGCCCCGTGGGCGGACCGCGCCGCCGCGTACAGCACGTTCTGGTGGTCGCTCAAGTCGCGATGGCTTTTCTCATCCTGGTCGCCGCGGGTCTCTTCGTCCGGACACTCGACAAGCTGAACTCCGTCCCACTGGGATACGCTCGCGAGAACATCCTTCTGTTCACGCTTGATGCGCGCCAGGCCGGGCATCGCGACCCGGAGATTACGGCTTTTTACACGAACCTGCGCAAGCGCTTCGAATCCATCCCCGGGGTAAGCAGCGCGACACTCTCGCACGCCTCCATCATCAGCGCCGGTCATGCCGGGAAGACGTACAGGGGGGCAATGATGGCCGGTCCTGCTCCCGTCCTCGGTGCAATCGCCATGGTCGCCGGACCGCGCTACCACACGACCATGCAGATTCCGATCCTGGCCGGGCGTGAGATTGACGACCGCGACCAACCGGGCTCCAGCCCGGTTGCGGTGATCAGCGAGCGGCTGGCGCGGACTTACTTCGCGAACCAGAATCCGCTGGGCCGCAAAATCACCTTCGTGGACGACAAGCGCGATCTCGAAATCGTCGGCGTGTCGGCCAACTTTCGGCACGGTGGCCTGAGGAATGAAGAGGACAGTGCAATGACCGTGTTCGTGGCGGTCAGCCAGTTTTCGCCGGATGCGATGACCTACGCGCTGCGGACTGCAGGTGATCCGCTGAATTATGTCAGGAGTGTGCATGAAATCGTGCGGCAGGCGGATCCATCCATGCCCGTCACAAACGTGGTCACGCAGGCGGCGGAAATCGATCGGACGATCAGCCACGAAATCATGTTCGCTAAATTGTGTACAGGCTTCGCGGTTCTCGCACTCCTGATCGCGTGCGTGGGGCTCTACGGGACGATGTCGTACATCGTCGCGCGGCAGGCCGGCGAGATTGGGATCCGCATGGCTCTGGGCGCGCAGCGCGGCGCCGTCGTATGGATGGTTCTGCGCCGCGTTCTGCTACTGGTTGCGGCGGGGCTCGCGATCAGCGTGCCCGCCGCGCTGAGTGCGTCTCAACTTGTCAAATCGTTTCTGTTCGCGACCCGGCCCAACGATCCGGCAGCCCTGGCGCTGGCCGGCGCCATTCTCGTGAGCGCTGCGATCCTGGCTGGTTATGCGCCGGCAAGGCGAGCCTCCCGAATCGATCCGCTGGCCGCTCTGCGGCATGAGTAACCCCGATATTGGGCGAATGAACACGCACTATGAGCACATACACTTATTGGGCCTGCTATTGGCATCTTCGCTGAGCCTTATTGGCCACATCGGCAGACGCTCGTGGACGTAGGATCATCTGGCTCCGGACTTTGGTTTTGGACATTTGTTCGTAACTGTGTAAGATGACACGGCACCTGTATTGATGCGGGTTTCGATGCAGCACAGGTGTTCGGGCGGGCCAAACCTAATAAATGAGAAACACGTCATTTCAACTATTCTTCAACGCTTCGCTGAAAATGGATTTCCAAGGATCCCGGGTCACCTCCGGTGGCGGCCTGATGGAAACAGGCGGGGGAGGCGGTGAGGCGTCACAAGAAGTCGCCGCCCGGGGGCAGTTTTCGTGGCCCCAGGGTGCTGGAAGGTGGCAGAGGCACCCCAGGCTGGCCCTGCCGGGAGGCTGCCGTGCCGAAAAGCTCATGGGGACTTTGACGCGGGGGGACACGTGTACATTCCTCTTAACCCGGATCCGAGAATTGAGATTCCGGTTTACCAATTGAATGGAGAACGGCGATGGACGTCTTACGACCCGGGGTGGCCCGCAAGAAGCTGATCCGAAGGTTGACCGTTGGCGCCGTAGCGCTAGTGGCTGTGCTTCTAGTCAGCCTCGGGTTATCCCGCCTCAAGCCCTCCGCGCCCGAAGTTGAGCGGGCCACGGTATGGCTCGACACCGTGAAGCGGGGCCCCATGGTGCGGGAGGTGCGCGGCCTGGGTTCCCTGGTTCCCGAGCAGATCCTCTGGATCCCCGCCACCACCGACGGCCGCGTGGAGAAACTGCTGGTCCTGCCCGGGGCCGTGCTGAAGGCCGACACGGTTCTCATGGTGCTCAACAACCCGGAGCTGGAGCTGGCCGCACTGAACTCGGAGTACGAGGTGAAAGGCGCGGAAGCGCGCTATAGGGACACCGAGGTGCAGCTTGAGAGCCAGCGCCTGACACAAGAGGCCGACCTCGCCCGGATCCAGTCCGACTACCGCCAGGCCAGTCTTCGCGCCGACCGCGACAACAAGCGCGCGGACGCCGGCCTGATGATCGAGTTGGACCGCCAGATCTCGGTGGCGGCGGCCGAGCAGTTGGACAACCGCCGCCAGGTTGAGACCAAGCGTCTTCAGATGGCCGCCGAATCGAGGCAGGCGCAATTGGCTGTGCTGCGGGCCGACATCGATAAGATGCGCGCACTGGCAGCCATGAAGCGCAGCCAGGTGGCGGCCCTTCAGGTGCGTGCCGGCGCAGATGGTGTGCTCCAGGAAGTCTCGGTGCAGGTGGGCCAGCGGGTGAGCGCCGGCACCATCCTGGCCAAGGTCGTCCAACCCGAGCGGTTGAAGGCCGAGCTGAAGATCCCCGAGACCCAAGCCAAGGACGTGCAGATCGGCCAGAAAGTCCGGGTGGATACCAGGAACGGCGTGATTTCGGGCAGCGTATCTCGAATTGACCCCGCCGTGCGGGGCGGCACCGTCACCGTCGACGTCGGATTGGAAGGCAGTCTGCCTGCCGGGGCGCGCCCAGACCTGAGCGTGGACGGCACCATCGAACTGGAGCACCTGCGCGACATCGTTTACGTCGGCCGCCCGGCTTCCGGGCAGCCTGAGGGAACCATCGGGCTGTTCCGTCTCAGTCCGGACGGCAAGGAGGCGTCGCGCGTCACGGTCCGGCTCGGCCGCGCCTCCGTCAGCACGGTGGAAGTTGTGGAGGGGCTGCGGCCGGGGGACCGGGTGATCCTCTCCGACATGCCTCGGTGGGACTCGTTCGATAGGATTCGAATTAAGTGAGGTATCGATGCAACCATCCCAGGAGCCTTTGATCCAGCTTGAAGGAGTAACCAAGATTTTCTACACGGATGACGTGGAAACGCACGCGTTATCCGGCGTCCATCTTCAGGTCTTTCCGGGCGAATACGTTTCGATTGCCGGCCCTTCGGGCTGCGGCAAGTCCACGCTGCTCTCGATCCTAGGTTTGCTGGACTCGCCGACTGAGGGCACGTACACGCTCAAAGGCCGCCCGGTTGGAAGCCTGAAGGCCTCTGAGCGCGCGCGCATACGCAACCGCGAGGTCGGCTTCATTTTCCAGGCGTTCAACCTGATCGGCGACCTCACGGTTTACGAGAACGTCGAACTGCCGCTCACCTACCGGGGGATGCGCGCTGCCGAGCGGAAGAAGCGGGTGCAGGAGGCGCTGGAGAAGGTGGGCATGTCTCACCGCATGAAGCACTACCCATCGCAGCTCTCCGGCGGCCAACAGCAGCGGGTGGCTGTTGCCCGCGGGCTTGCGGGCGATCCCTCCATACTGCTGGCCGACGAGCCCACGGGCAACCTGGACTCGGTGAACGGCCGGGCCGTCATGGATCTGCTCACCGACCTGCACCGGCAGGGCGCCACCATCTGCATGGTCACCCACGACCCGCGCTACGCCGGCTACGCCCACCGCAAGGTTCACCTTTTCGACGGCCGCGTCGTGTAAGAATGCGTGGCAACCGTTTGAAGGCCAAGTGACGGGCGATTCCCTGAGGAATCTCCTGAGTCTCGCCCGATACAGGGCCATGCCAATTCTTGGATCCTGCCGGGGCTGGGCAACTCCGCCATGTAGCGAAGCTAATGCGCTGAGCCATAGATAGTAATCGATATCCACTCGGTACCGTCTGTACAATGGCGAGGTTTCGAAACATACGTGTTGCTGGCCCCATCGTCCTGAATGCCGAACAGGGCCAGGCCCTTGAGCAACGATCTCGGGCGCGCTCCCTGCCGGCTCGTCTGGTGGAGCGCTCCCGCATCGTGCTGTGCGTCGATGAGAAGACCCAAATCCAAGCGCTGGACCGCACGCAACCCGGTCCGCCGCTCAAACGCGGCCGTGGCGCCACCATAACGCACGACTACAAGCGGAACGGCACGACCACTGTGTTCGCCGCGCTGAACGCCGCGAATGGAACGGCCATCAGTTTGTGCCAGGAGCGGCATCGTCACAAAGAGTGGCTGAGGAGGTTCGCCCTTTCAGTCCACGAGCTTCTGAAAGAGGCCTCCGCGCCGGCGCCGGACAGGCGAGGGCGCCTGTCCCCCCGCTCAAGAGGGCGGCTGATAGAATGGGTTCTTTCTCTGGCTATGGTGGAGACTGCCCTGACGGGACTGGAGTCCGGCGCGCACGAGCGGATACGCGCGGCCGCGACAGTGGAGGAACTCGAACGGGTGCGCGTCGAGGTGCTCGGACGCAAGGGCACGCTCGCCGAGATTTCCAAGGGCCTTGGCAAACTCGCGCCCGAAGAGCGCGCCGCGGCGGGCCGCCTGCTCAACGCCGTCAAGCAGGCGCTTGAAGAGGCGCTCGAAGCCCGCCGGGCCGAATTCCGGGAGGCCGCCGCCGGGGCCCGTTTCGCCGCCGAGTGGATCGATTTCACGCTGCTTGCTCCGCCTCCCGCGCGCGGACACCTGCACCCCATCAGCCGCATTCAGGCCGAAATCGAGGACGTCTTCACGTCGCTCGGCTTCACGGTCATGGACGGCCCCGAGGTGGAAACCGAGTATCACAACTTCGACGCGCTGAACATCCCGCCGGACCACCCGGCGCGCGACATGCAGGACACCTTCTGGCTGGCCGGCGGCAGCCTGCTGCGGACGCACACCTCCCCGGTGCAGGTGCGCGGCATGGAGCGCTTCGGGCCGCCGCTGCGCATGATCGCGCCCGGCCGCGTCTTCCGCAACGAGGAGGTGGACGCTTCCCACGAGCACACCTTTTATCAGCTTGAAGGCATGATGGTGGACCGCGAGGTCTCGGTCGCCCACCTGGTCTACTTCATGCAGACGCTGCTCAACGCCGTTTTCAAGCGCGAGGTGACGGTGCGGCTGCGCCCCGGCTACTTTCCCTTCGTCGAGCCGGGCTTCGAGCTGGATATACATTGCCTGATCTGCGGCGGCAGGGGATGCCCGGTCTGCAAACAGGGGGGATGGGTGGAACTGCTCCCCTGCGGACTGGTGCACCCCAACGTGCTGCGCCTGAGCGGCATCGACTCTGAGGAGTGGAGCGGCTTCGCTTTCGGCCTGGGCCTCACGCGCCTGGTCATGATGCGCTACGCCATAGACGACATTCGCCTGTTGCAGGGGGGCGACCTGCGGTTCCTGAACCAATTCTAGAGGTGCAAGCGGAGTGAGGTTCTCGTTCAACTGGCTGGCCGAACTGGCCGAGGGGATCAACGTCTCCCCCGAGGAACTGGGCCGGCTCATCACCATGTGCACCGCCGAGTGCGAAGGCGTGGAGCGCATCGAGAGCGGCGACTCGATCATCGAGATCGACAACAAGTCGATCACGCACAGGCCCGACCTGTGGGGCCACCTCGGGCTGGCGCGCGAGGCGGCCGCCATCACCGGAGGCCGCCTGCGCGACCCCGTCCGCCCGGAGTTGCTCCCGTTCGACGCGCCCGCCATCGGCGTCGAGGTCGAAGACTACGCCCTATCGCCCCGGTACAGCGCGCTTACGCTGGACAACGTGACGGTCGCGCCCTCGCCGCGCTGGCTGCAAAGCCGCCTGGCGGCCATCGGCATCAACCCGATCAACAACATCGTTGACGTGACCAACTACGTCATGGCCGAGATCGCCCAGCCCATGCACGCCTTCGACCGGGACCTGCTCCACGGGCGCGACATCCTGGTCCGCCGCGCGCGGGCGGGCGAGCGCATTCTGGCGCTAAACGAGGAGGAGTACGCACTGGATCCGCGGGACCTGGTGATCGCCGACGAGCGCGGCGCCATCGCCATCGCCGGCGTCATCGGAGGACTCGATACCGGGATCGGCGGCAGCACGCGCAGGCTGGTACTGGAGAGCGCCAACTTCCAGGCCTCATCGGTCCGAAGGACGTCGTCCCGCCACAAGCTGCGCACGGACGCCTCCATGCGCTTTGAGAAAGCCCAGGACCCGCACAACACGGTGCGCGGGCTGGCGCGGGCGCTCGAACTGCTGGAGGAGGTTTCTCCGGGGATACGCCTGGCGGGCGGCCTGGCCGATGCCTGCGCGCCGCTCGCGCCTCCGGCCCCCATTCTGCTCCCCATGGACTGGCTGGCGCGCAAACTGGGGCGCGCGATCGAGATGGCGGACGTGGTGCGCATCTTGGAGCGGCTTCAGTTCGGCGTGGAGGAAACGGCGCCGCAGGTGCTGTCGGTCACGGCGCCGAGCTGGCGCTCCACGCGCGACATCTCCATCAAGGACGACCTGGTGGAAGAAGTCGGGCGCATGATCGGCTACGGCTCCATCGCCGCGAAGCCCCCGGCGCTGCCGGTGCTGCCGCCGCACCCCAACGAAGAGAGACTGTACCACCGCCAGGTGCGCACCACGCTGGTTGAGTTGGGCTTCACCGAGGTCTACAACTACTCGTTCGTGAACGAGCACGAGGTGCGCGAGCTGGGTCTCGATCCCGGCGACCATCTGAAGGTGGCCAACCCGATCTCCTCGGACCAGGGTCTGATGCGGACCAGCCTGCTGGCCGGGATACGGCGCAACATCAACCTGAACTCCAGGCAGTTCGAGGAGTTCCGCCTGTTCGAGATCGGCCGGGAAATTCACAGACAGCCACAGGGGCTCCCGAGCGAGATCCCGCACCTGGCCGCCGTGATCGCCTCCCGTGGCGACGGGGCCGCGGGCCTCATGGCGCTCAAGCGCGTGGCCGAGCACCTGATGCCGGGCTGCGAACTGACGCCGACCGGGGCCCGCGCCTGTGAGCACCCCGCCCGCGCCGCCGAAGTTCACTGGCGCGGCCGCGCAGCGGGCCGCCTATTCGAGCTGCATCCATCGCTGGTGGAAACCGGACGGGCGGCGGTCCTCGACCTGGACCTGGCCGTTGCCCGGGAGCTGGCCGCCCAGGCGACCATAAGCTACGCACCCATCCGCCGCTATCCGGCCAGCGCCTTCGATCTCTCGGTGGTCGTGGGGTTGCGCGAACTCGCCGGCGGCATAGGCAAGAAACTGGCGGGTTACGCCGCCGGGGACCTGGTTTCCATCGAATTCCTGCGCCAGTACACCGGACCGCCGCTTCCGGAGGGCTCCAAGAGCGTCTCCTTCCGGCTGACCGTGGCGTCAAGCGGCCGCACGCTTTCAAGCGAAGAGGTCAGCGCCATCCGAAGCCGTATCATTGATGCTATGCGAACCGAAGGCTACGAACTAAGGGTCTGACAAAGGGGACATCACATGAACCGCTATCTAGCCATCGACCTGGGCGCGGAAAGTGGCCGCGTCATGCTGGGGACCATCGACCGCGGCAAACTCGCGCTCGAGGAACTGCACCGCTTCCCGAACACTCCGGTCAGAACGCCGTCCGGCCTCTATTGGGACATCCTGCGCTTGTTCCACGAGATCGAGCAGGGGCTGGCGGCGGCCGGCCGCGAGCGCAAGGTGCGCCTGGACGGCATCGGCGTGGACGCCTGGGGCGTGGACTTCGGGCTGGTGGCGCGCGACGGCTCGCTGGTTGCGAGTCCCATGCACTACCGCGATTCGCGCAACGACGGCATGGTGGAGCGGGCCTTCCAGGCAGTGCCCCGCGAAGAGATCTTCGCCACCACCGGCATACAGTTCATGCAGATCAACACGCTGTTCCAGCTCTACGCCATGAAGCTGGCCGGCTCGCCCGCGCTGGACGTGGCCGGGCGGCTGCTGATGGTGCCGGACCTGATCAACTACTGGCTCACCGGCGTCCAGGCGAATGAGCTGACCGACGCGAGCACGACGCAGTTCTACAACCCGGTGAGCAAGGCCTGGGCCGTAGATCTGTTCGAGCGGCTGGGGCTCCCGTCGCGGATACTGGGCCAGATCGTGTACCCCGGCACCGCGCTGGGGCCGCTGCTGCCTCACGTGGCCCAAGCCGCGGGCATGGATGCCACGCCGGTCTACGCCACGGCCAGCCACGACACGGCCGCCGCCGTGGCGGCGGTCCCCGCCGAGGGAGACGACTGGTGCTACATCAGCTCCGGCACCTGGTCGCTGATGGGACTGGAACTGCCCGAGCCGGTGGTGAACGAGAAGTCCCTGGCCTGGAACCTGACCAACGAGATCGGCTACGGGGGCAGCGTGCGGCTGCTCAAGAACATCGCCGGGCTGTGGCTGCTGCAAGAGTGCCGGCGCGCCTGGGCCGTTGAGGGCGCCGACCACAGCTACGAGGACCTGGCCCGCATGGCGGCGGAAGCCGCGCCCTTCAAGGCCGTGATTCACCCCGACGCGTTTCTGCATCCGGGGCAGTTGCCGTCCAGGATTGCGGAGTACTGCCGCGCCAGCGGCCAGAGCGCTCCGGAGACTCCGGGCGAGTTCGCCCGCACGATTCTTGAAAGCCTGGCGCTCCGCTACCGGCAGGTCCTGGAGGGGCTGGAGTCGGTGAGCGGGCGCGCGGTCAAGGTGATCCACATCGTGGGCGGCGGTTCGCGCAACCAGGTGTTGAACCAGTTTGTGGCTGACGCAACGCGGCGCATCGTGGTGGCCGGCCCTGCCGAGGGCACGGCGGCCGGCAACGTCATGGTGCAGGCCATCGGCTCGGGCGTCTTCTCGGGGCTCAAGGAGGCGCGGTCCGTGCTGCGCAACTCGGTTGATCTGAAGCTGCTGGAGCCCGCGCCCGGCGGCGCGTGGGACGAGGCCTACGAGAGGTTCTGCAAACTGCCGGCGGGCTAGCGAACGTCTTCAGTCCAGGCGTGTCAGAACCTGCCGGACGGGTTTGATGATGACCCGCCGCTCGAGATGGAATTCCGGGCTTTCCGAGGCGCGGCTCAGGTCCAGAACCACGCCCACGCGGCCTTCGCCGCGGAGGAAGATATTCGGCGGCAGGCTGCCAGTGTCGAGGTCCAGGGTGTACTCGCCCTCGCGCAGGTTGTAGAAACAAAAAGCGCCGTCCGCTTCCGGGGTTGTATAGCGGCTGGCGGGCGAAAGCCGGAGGATGACGGCTTCCAACGGCGTGTCCGGCGGGCCCTGGACGCGGCCGCAGATCTCCCCGAGCCGGAACACGTGCAGATCCGCCCGGGTGGTCCTCCGGCTTCTCACCAGCACATGCTCCGGCTCCACGGGGCCGGGTTCGTAGTCGGCCGGCAACTCCTCGATGGAGAAGCCCAGCCTGTGCGCGCCCTCCGCAACGTCCTCGAAGCGATAGCGTCCGTCGGGGCCGGTGGCCGCTTTCCGGTGTCCATCCAGGGTTACGGTGACGCCCGCCGCGGAGCGTTTGGCGGGCCCTTGCTCGTGGACGAAGCCCTCGATGGCGCCGGCGATCGGGATCCGCTCGGCGGTGAAGCGGTCCAGGCCTTGTTCGGGGAGCGGCTCTCCCCAGCGGAGCGTCCGGGTCAGCCTGAAGTAGAAGCTCCACTGGTGGAAGGCGGCGAGCAGAACCGGGAAGCCGGCGCCGCGCGTCTCGAGGAGGAAGACGTTCTCCGGATTCAGGGCCGAGCTCAGCCGGCTGCGGAAGGCCTCCGCATGCACCCTCCAGCCGCCGGGCACGGGCGCCGACAGGCCGATGGTGGAGGAGCTCACCGCACTGGTGGCGAAGACCGTCTCGTTGATCAGGTCGCGTCCGTGCTCCACGTTCGCATGCGCAGAGACGCGCCGCAGGTTGATCTGGGCATGGCCCCGCGCGAACACAGAGTTCCGGCTTTCCCGATGAACCGTGCTGTCCAGTCGCAGCGCGGCGCCAAGGACGATGCCCTTCCAGCGGAAGGTATCCTCCACTTCACGGCTGCGTTGGGTGCTCGTCTGCCCCGTGGTGCGCGACCGTATCTCGCGCAGTGCGAACCGCAGATGGTGACTCCCAAGCGGACGTGCCGCGCCCACGCTCCACATCCGGTTGTCGGAGTGCTGAACGTTGGATTCAAAGCGCAGGCGGGAGGCATGCGCATCCACGGTGAGCTTCCATGGGAGTTCGGCCGAGACGCCGTGGGCCAGCAGGGTCGTGCGGTAAGTGGCTACGCGGTCGTCGCGTTCGAGGTTATTGGAGAAGGCGCTCGCCGATGAGCTCAGCTCCAGCCGCGGGATGGGCCGGTAACGCACTTCCGCCGAGGGCCCCTTGCGGTCCCCCGAGAAGTACCCCGCCAACGGAAGATAGAGAGCGCCCTGGCGGACCATGCCGCCCCGGAGGGTCCACTTCTCGCTTTCCCAGGCAGCCCCGGCCAGGACCGACATGGGGCGGGCGGCGACGGGATTCGCCTCCGCACGGCCTCCCGTCGAAGAGAAACTGGCCTCGGCGAAAACCCGCAAACGCTGGGTCAGAGAGTACCCGGCCTGAAGCGCGGCGGTGTGGATGAGTGGGAGGCGGCGGCCCACCGGGAAGAGGAACGCGTCTTCGGAGGTGCGGCTGAGATCCGTGGAGAGCCTCAGCAATCGAAACTCCAGCTCCAGCTTCTGCCGGGGACGATAGCGGAAACTGGCGCCCAGGACGCGCTGCGGGGTGGTGGTGTGGAAAGGGATGCGCGGGCCCGCGTAGAGTGTATATGCGCCATAGAACAGGGAGTATTCCCGGTTCTCGCGTGAAGCCGTAACGCGCGCGCCCCGCAGACTGAGCTCCGGATAGAAGATGTTGCCCAAGGGTGCGCTGGAAGGCCCGGTGGGGACGCGGAAATCCCCGCCGGTGAGCGTCCAACGGTGATCCTGCCAGACGGCCCCACGCAGCTCGAGCAGATTGTCCCCGGCGCGCCAGCGCCCTTCTCCGGCGTAGTCCTCAAGCTTGCCCGCGAGCAGCCCCAGCCTCGGAACGAAATGCTGGAACTCCGCCGCCAGTCCGGACACGTTCCGGAAGGCCTCATTGACCCGGAAGTAGTAGCCCTGGATGGCGAGATCCGCCCTGCCACCGGGCTGAGGCGGCGCCTGGCCGCGAAGGGGCGCCAGACACGTCAACCCGGCAAAAAGTGCGGGCAGCAGGGCTGGGCCAGGCGCGGACATGCCCCACCTCTCACGGGGCGGGCGCGGGCGGGCGGACCATGACCAGCGCCTCCTGGATCTCGTCACCGCCGAAATCCACCCGCACTCGCAGCTTGTAGGGCTGCGGCTCCGGCCCGGCCTTGAGCGGGAACAGGAACCGCTGGCTGCGGTTGGGCAGGACCGGCAACGACGGGAATTCCAGAGCTTCCAGCACCGCATCCCGTTCGTCGAGGAGTTCCAACGCTCCGGATGGCCGGAAGTACCTGGGGCCCCAGTTCCTCACTACAACCACCGCGCGCCATCCGGGACTTTCCGCGCCCCGGACCGGCTCGATCTCCACGCCCTCTATCTCTCCCTCAACGGCAGGGTCGCCGACCAGGACATAGAACGCCGCGATCATGCGAACCGCCGTCTGGACGCCGACCGCGCCGAGCCGGTCGGCCGTCGCCTGCGTGGTGAAGCCGGCCGCGCAGTGGAAACTGCGCGCGGGGACCCCCGGGGGGACGCGCAAGGTGTAGCGCACGGTCGTGGCGCTCTTGGGGGGCACCTCGGTTTCGCGCGGGTTCAAGCTCAGCCACTCGCGGCAGGAGTTCTCGGCTTCGGCCGGGTAAGCGCGGGCGAACTGGGGCGTGCCCGACTCGTCGATGTAGAAGTCAAGCAGCTCCGAGCGGACCCGCGTGGGGGCCTCCGACTCGTTGGTGAGGGTCAGAGGTCCGGATTGAACGGCGCCTCCCGCCAGGCCCACTTCGAGCCGCATCGGCGACAGGCCCATCCCTACCTGGCCCGAGGCCACGGCCGGGGCGGCAACCGCCGCCAGAGCCAAGACCGTTACTGGAAATAGACGGTGTAAGTCAATACGAGCGCACATGCTGGTGTCACTGCTCCTCTGTATCTCCAGCTATCCTGGAAGCTGTAGGTGATGTTCACCGTGTAATTGGCGTTGTGCTGTCTTTGCAGTCCGCCGGCGAGCTGCCGGTTGGCCGTGCCCAACTGAAAAGGCTGCGAGCAGGATCCACTCCCGCCGGGCCCGTCCCCCGTAATCGAAACCGCCTGGCAGGACACGGTGATGGCCGAGGCAGGCACCGTGTTACAGTTGGCCAGCGTCGAGCTGTCCGCCCTGACCGCGATGTTCCAATCCCGTTTCTGCTGCCCGCCCGTGAAGCGCCATGTCACAGTCACGGGCGAGCCGGAGATCAAGCCTTGGTCTGGATCCGACGAGACGAATGTCACGGTTGCGGGCGTGGCCGTGATTGTGCCCAGGGCTGCCGAGAGCACCCCGGCAGCCGCGAGCACAGAAACCACGGCCCTCCCGGTCGGCGACATGGGCCGGCCCGCCTCAGGTGGCGCTCACCGTGAAGGTCACGGTGGCAGAGTATGAGTTTGTCTGGTACTGCGGATCGTTGGTCAACGTCCAATTGACCTGACCGCTGTTGCCGGGGCGCGCGGACCGGGCATTGCTGCCGAACGAGGCCACCGGCTGAGCTACGGTCGTGCTGGAGGTCTGGCTCCCGCTGCACGAGGTCGCCGGAGCACTGACGTTGCACGTGTAGGCCAGCGTATTGCCGGGTGTAGGCGGGTTGGCGACCGAGGGACCGCCAGGGGGCGAAAAGTCGGCCGTCACCAGCGAGGTGATGGTCCCCGTGCCGGACCCTTGTGACGTGCGGATCTTGTAGGTGAAGTTGGTGGTTCCGGTGTAGTCCGCGAACAGCGGTCCGCCGGTAAGCGAGGTCGAGCTGTCGTTGATGTAGAGCGACGCTTCGGCGGCCACGGTTACGTTGATGGTGGTGGTTCCGGTTGGGCCGAACGGCTGGGCGCCCGCGTTAAGGGCGAACAGGAGCATTCCGGCCAGGACGAGAAACGTTGTCAGGTGTCTCATGGGTTTTTCTATAGGGTGCTTACTGTAACAGTCAGGGAAGATGAATAGCCGCCGGTTTGAAACTGGGGCGAGTTGTCCAGTGTGAACTGAAGCTGGACGGTTGCAGGGTCCGAAACGCTGCACGAGCCACCGCCCCCGGTGCAGACTCCGCCCGGGATCTGGACTACGCCGGTGGAGGAGGCCGTGCTGACGGTCTGCGCGCCGGAGCAGGGCGTGCCCAGGCCCGCGCCTCCGCAGGTGTAGAGCAACGCGCCGCTGCTGATGGCCGGGCCGCCCCCGGGTGAGAAGTCGGCGCCGGCGCGCAGCGTGATCGAACCGCTTCCCGAGGGCGCCGTGCGGAACCTGTAGCTCACCGTCAGCGCCCCCAGATACGCGTTGAAAGTCGTGCCGGTCGCGGCGAGGCTGAATCCCGCGGGCACCGAGACCTTGCCGGCGGAGTTGAGCACCACCGAGACGTTCTGCGTCGCTGTGCCGGTGTCCGCGCTGGCTGGCGCCGCCAGCGCGAATCCCGCGAGAAACACCAGAGCGGACAGGCCAGCTCGCCCCGAGCGGGCTGGTGATTGGTGGCTCAGCAGCTTGCTGCTCTTAAGCATGACCTGCCTCTAAGATCGATTCTGCACCAGAATGTGCATGTCTCCGATACTCACCGCTGGCTATTTCTTCTGTTTTCTTTGGTAAGCAGTGGGCTATTCGGGTGTTGGGAGGGTAGCACTCGGGGGCCCAAATCATAAGGCGTGGCAATGCCCGTGTTCGCTACTCGGTGCGGACAGCAAGATCCACAACCCCGGTGTAGAGGCCCGCGGGGAGATGGCCGGTCCCGGTCAGCGAGAAGGTGATCTCGCAGGTGACCGCGCCTGACCGGGTCCATCCATGGATGAGGTCACTCGGTTCGCCCTCCAGGAAACCGCCGCTGCCGCAGACGGCCTGGCCCGCCTGGGAAGCCGCAGCGATGGTTTTTCCCGACCATTGAAGCCGGGACGCCGGCACGCCGCCGGCAGGGCCGGCGAGCGGGGAGGCGCGCGCCAGCAACCGGATGCGCTGGCCGGGCAGAGCACGGACGCGGGCGGTGATGAGCTCCGTCTGGCGCGCCTGGTGCGGGTTTGGGGCCGGGTCGAGATGTAGCCGCAGCGTAACCCGCAAGGGGCTGAGATGAGCGTCGGGCTCAACGCGCAGCAGCAACTCCGTGGCGCCGTTTCTCTGCGCACGAAGCCCGATCGACAGCCACGCCGCGGCGATGACGCACGCCACGATCGCCGGGAGCCTCACAGCTTGGTTATCGGCCCCTGAGCGGGGGGTTTGAGCCAGCAGGCTGCTTAAGAAGGCCTTGACAGGCCAGGAGGCCCGTCGCAAGCCGCCGTGCGAATCCGGCCTGCCCATCGGGATTCCTGGCCCCCCCGGAAAAGCGGCTGCTTGCTGCTGCCCGCGGCCTCCGGCCAACCGCCAACCGCGCGGGCGCCCCGCCCGCCTGTGCACGGCCTGAACCTCGCTCCATTGCCGCGCTGCGCAGGACGATCGGGGCCTTCCTGCTCCGGCAGCTGCCGCGTTGCCCCTTTTGTGGCGTGCTTCGCTTATCACACAGTAGTATTTGAGTCTTCGTGCCTTTGTGGTGGGTGTTCCAGGTGGCTATACTGACAGCGTATGGGAAAGGCCGCGCTGGTGGCGCTTGGCGTTCTGGGCTGTCTGGCAGCCGGCATGGGCCTGCCGGCGCCGGCCGGCGGTGGTGAGTACATCGTATACGTCGGCACCAACACCCGCAGCAAGAGCAAGGGCATCTACGCCTACCGCTTCCAACCCTCAAGCGGGACGGTCACCCCGCTCGGTCTGGCTTCTGAAACGCCGAACCCCTCCTGGATTGCGGTGCATCCGGAGCTGCAATACATGTACGCCGTCAACGAGAACGAGTTCAAGCCGGAACCGGGCAAGCCCGGCAACATCAGCGCCTTCGCCATGGACCGCAAGACAGGCCGGCTCACCCTGTTGAACCGGGCTTCGGCGGTGGGACGCGGGCCCTGCCACCTGGCCGTGGACCCGACCGGCAGGTCGCTGCTGCTCGCCAACTACGGCAGCGGCAGCGTGGCCGTGCTTCCCATACAGCCGGACGGCAGGCTGGGCGAGGCCACGGCATTCGTTCAACACCAGGGTTCCAGTGTGAACCCGCGGCGTCAGGCTGGCCCGCACGCGCACTGCATCCGGCCCTCGCCGGATAACCGCTTCGTCCTGGCAGCGGACCTGGGCCTCGACCAGGTCCTTGTCTATCGATTCGACCCGGCCAAGGGCACGCTCATTCCCAACGATCCGCCCGCGGCCATGGTCGCTCCGGGCGCCGGCGCGCGGCATTTCGCCTTCCACCCCACGGGGAGATACGTTTACGTGGTGAACGAACTGGCGAACACGGTGACGGCTTTCAGCTACCAGGCTGACAAAGGGGTCATGGCCGGACTCCAGACCGTGCCGACGCTCCCGGCGGACTTCACCGGCCGCTCCTCATCGGCCGAGGTTGTGGTTGACGCCGCCGGCAGGTTCGTGTACGCATCCAACCGCGGCCACGACAGCATAGCGGTGTTCTCAATAGACCCGGACAAGGGGACGCTCACCCCGGTCGAGCACGTGTCCACGCAGGGCAGGACCCCGCGCAACTTCGCCATCGACCCCACAGGCGCCTACCTGTTCGCGGCCAACCAGGACTCGCATAACATCGTGCTGTTCCGGGTGGACGCCAGAACCGGCCGGCTGACCCCCACGGGCCGGATAATTGAAGACTCGCCCGAGCCGACCGCGGTAGTGTTCGTGCCCGCACTGTGATGACTCCGGACTTCACCGGCATTCCCCTGCTCGAAGTCCGGGGCGAAGCGCCGCTGGCAGCATTCACGCGGTTCGGGATCGGAGGACCGGCCGAACTGCTCGTGGAAACCGGCGACGCCGGAAGCCTGGCTGCGGCCCTGGCGGTAGCGCGCCGGAGCGGAAAGCCCGTGGTGGTGATCGGCGGCGGCACCAACCTGGTGGCGGCCGACGAGGGGTTTCCGGGAATCGTGCTGCGCTACACGGCCAGCCGTATTGCGGCTGACGGCACGCGAGTGACCGCGGACGCCGGCGCTGAACTTCAGGCTCTGGTCGACTTCACTGTGGAGCGCGGCCTCAAGGGACTGGAGACGCTCACGCGCATCCCGGGCTGGGTGGGCGCGGCCGTCCACGGGAACGCGGGGGCTTACGGACATTCCATCTCCGAGAGAATCGTGCGGGTGAACTTCACCGGCGGCGGCCCTCCCTGCGCTCTCGCCGGCCACGAATGCGGGTTCCGGTATCGGGACAGCGTGTTCAAGCGCCGTAAAGACTGGATCATTCTCTCGGCGGAACTGGAACTGGGCAACGCCGGCCCGGCTGAACTCCGGCGCGTGGCGGACGAAATCGCGGCCATACGCGACAGCAAGTTCCCTCCCGCGATGAAGTGCGCCGGCAGCATCTTCAAGAACCTGCTGGCCGGGCAGTTGCCTGCTCATGTCGCCGGGCAGGTGCCATCCGAGGCGGTGCGGGAGGGGAAAATCGCCGCCGGCTGGTTCCTGGAGCGCGCGGGGGCCCGGGGCATGGCCCTGGGCGGCATGCGCGTGGCGGATTACCACGGCAACCTGATCTACAACGCCGGCGGGGGCACGGCGCTGGAACTCTGCGGCCTCATTTCGGAGCTGAAGCGCCGCGTTCGCGAGCGGTTCGGCCTGGAACTCGAGGCAGAGGTGCAGTTCATCGGCATGGCGGAGCCCGCCTGAAGCGGGCTGCGTGATCCCTTCTGCCGGTTCCGGCAGCCCGCGCTTACATCAAGGTAAGAACATCCCTGTAAGGCCTGCCCTGCGACTCGGCCACGCCGGGATGTGTGACGTGCCCGCGGTAGGTGTTCACCCCCTCGCGCAGAGCGGCGCTGCCCTTGCAGGCTTCCTCGAGGCCCTCGCTGGCCAGGGTCAGCAGATACTGGGTCGTGGCGTTGGTCAGCGCCAGCGTGGAGGTGTGCGGCACGGCCGCGGGCATGTTCGTGACGCAGTAGTGGAGAATCCCGTCCACGGCATATACCGGTGAGGAGTGGGTGGTGGGCCGAGAGGTTTCCAGGCACCCGCCCTGGTCGATGGACACGTCCACCATGACCGCGCCGCGCCTCATGGCGGGAAGCATGTCGCGCTTGACCAGCTTGGGGGCCGCCGCGCCGGGGATCAGCACGGCGCCGATGACAAGGTCAGCCTGGCGAAGGCTCTCCCGGATGGTCCAGGTGTTGGAGGCCAGCGTCAGGACCTGGCTGTTGTAGATGTCGTCTATCTGGCGCAGCCGGTTGAGGTCCCTGTCGATGATGGTGACGTGGGCGCCCATTCCGTAGGCCACTTTCGCCGCATTGTGGCCTACCACCCCGCCTCCGAGAATCAGCACGTTGCCCGGCGCCACTCCGGGCACCCCGCCGAGCAGCACCCCGCGCCCGCCGCGTGGCGCTTCCAGGAATTGCGCGCCCGACTGAACCGCCAGGCGTCCCGCGACTTCGCTCATGGGGGTCAGCAGCGGCAGCGAGCCATCCGGCTCCCGGATTGTCTCGTAGGCCACGGCGCTTACACCGGACTCCAGCAGGCGGCTGGTCAACTCAGGCAACGGCGCCAGGTGAAGATAAGTGAACAGTGTCAGACCCGGCCGCAGCAGCGGGTACTCGGAGGCCTGCGGTTCCTTGACCTTCACAACGAGGTCCGCCGCCCCCCACACCTCCGCCGCCGGCAAGACCATGGACGCGCCCGCCTCGGCGTAGTCGCTGTCGGGAATCGAACTGCCAAGCCCCGCACCGGCCTCCACCAGCACCGTATGGCCGGCGTCGCGCAGGGCCACCACGCCGCTGGGAACCAGGCCCACGCGCGTCTCGCTCTCCTTGACTTCCTTCGGCACTCCGATGATCACATGCCCTCCTTATCGCAGCCTCTCCGGTCCGCCCGAGGCTCCTCTAAGATGTTGTACCCTTCCACGCGGCAGATCAAGGCCTATGAATCGTGCGACACTCAAACTGCAAGGTCATCGTGACTGGGAGATCACGGCGCATGGGGGCTGGGATGCAGCATCCGGAATTGCGGCTCTTCACGCCGCGGGGCGGAACCGCGCCGGGGCCGCAGTTCCGCGACCCGGTCTGCGGCATGAGCGTGGACGCGGCCGCGGCCAAACACTCCACCTCGTTCGGCGGGCAGACGCACTACTTCTGCTGCGCTCATTGCCTCGAGAAGTTCAGAGGCGATCCGGACCGGTACCTGGCGCAGGGACCGGCCGCGCATCCGGCGGCAGCGTCCGGCCAGCACACCTGCCCGATGCATCCGGAGGTCGTGAGCAGCGGGCCCGGAAGTTGTCCGGCCTGCGGGATGGCGCTGGAGCCAGTGATGATCGCGGCCGAGGAGGGGGACAATCCGGAGCTTGCGGAGATGCAGCGGCGCTTCCGGGTCAGCCTGGCCTTGACGGTGCCGGTTCTCGCGATCGCCATGGGCGAAATGATCCCCGCTCAGCCGCTCGGGCGGCTGGCTCCGGCGGGCGCCTGGGCGTGGGTCCAACTGCTCCTCGGCACGCCGGTGGTCCTGTGGGGAGGCTGGCCGTTCTTCGTCCGCGGCTGGCAGTCCATCGTGAACCGCAGCCTCAACATGTTCACGCTCATCGGCCTTGGTGTGTCGGTGGCTTACTTGTACAGCCTGGTGGCCACGCTGGCGCCGGGCGTGTTTCCCGAGCCCTTCCGCAGCCACGGCGGGGCAGTCGCGGTCTACTTCGAGGCCGCCGCCGTTATTGTCACTCTGGTTCTTCTGGGACAGGTCCTGGAGTTGAAGGCGCGCAGCCGGACGGGCGCCGCCATCAGGGCGTTGCTGGCTCTGGCGCCGAAGACCGCGCGCCTGGTGCGCGAGGACGGCTCGGAGACCGACGTCCCGCTCGACCAGATCCAGGCAGGCGATCTCCTGCGCGTCCGGCCGGGGGAGAAGGTTCCGGTGGACGGCGTAGTAACAGAGGGCTTGAGCAGCGTTGACGAATCCATGATCACCGGCGAGCCGATCCCCGCGGAGAAACGAGCGGGTGACCGGGTCACGGGAGCAACGGTGAACGGAACCGGCTCGCTGCTGATGCGGGCGGAGCGCGTCGGCTCAGACACGCTGCTTGCCCGGATTGTGCGGATGGTGTCCGAGGCCCAGAGGAGCCGGGCGCCCGTTCAGAGACTGGCGGACCAGGTGGCGGGCTATTTCGTCCCTGCCGTTGTGGCGGCCTCGATGCTGACATTCATCATCTGGGCCCTGGTCGGACCGGAGCCGCGGATGGCGCACGCTCTGGTCTCCGCGGTGGCGGTGCTGATCATCGCCTGTCCGTGCGCCCTGGGGCTGGCGACACCGATGTCCGTCATGGTGGCCACGGGCAAGGGCGCCACCATGGGCGTGCTGTTCAGGAACGCCGAGGCCATCGAGAGCCTGCGCAAGGTGGATACGCTGGTGGTGGACAAGACCGGCACCCTCACCGAGGGCAAGCCGAAACTGGTTGCCGTGCGGCCCGCACCGGGCTTCACGGAAAGCGGCGTGCTCCGCTTCGCCGCCGGCATCGAGCGCGCAAGCGAGCATCCGCTGGCCGCCGCCATCGTGGCGGGCGCGGAAGAGCGCGGCATCCGGCCCGCTCCCGCCGGCCACTTTGAGTCAGTCACCGGCAAGGGCGTCAAAGCGCGGGTGGATGGGAGCGAAGTGCTCCTGGGCAACCGGTGGCTGATGGAAGACGCCGGCGTGCAGACGGGCGGCCTGGCGGAGGAGGCCGAGGCCATGCGCGCCGACGGCCAGACGGTCATGTTCGTGGCGGCCGGCGGCCAGCTTGCCGGACTGATCGGGGTTGAGGATCCCGTTAAGGCCACTTCCGCGGATGCCATCCGGCAGTTGCGCGCGGAGAACATCCGCATCGTGATGTTAACCGGCGACAACCGGACGACAGCGCAAGCCGTGGCCGGGAAACTGGGGATCGATGACGTGGTGGCCGAAGTGCTGCCGGAGGACAAGCGCAACGCCGTCAAGAAACTCCAGGACGAGGGCCGCTTCGTGGCTATGGCGGGGGACGGGATCAACGACGCTCCGGCGCTGGCCCAGGCTCAGGTCGGCATCGCCATGGGCGCCGGCACGGACGTGGCGATGGAAAGCGCCGGCGTTACCCTGGTCAGGGGCGATCTAAGGGGCATCGTCCGTGCGCGCCGTCTGAGCCGCGCCACCATGCGCAATATCAGGGAGAACCTCCTCTTTGCGTTCCTGTACAACGCCCTGGGCGTGCCCATCGCGGCCGGCGCGCTCTATCCGGTCTTCGGGCTGTTGTTGAGCCCCATGATCGCGGCGGCCGCCATGAGCCTCAGTTCGGTCTCCGTGGCCAGCAACGCTCTGCGGCTCCGCAACGTCCGCGTGTGACGGCCTCTGACCGGCAAAAGGATCAGTTCAGACCGCAAAGAGGCCGAAAGCCGCCGCCGCCAGGGTCATGAGGACCGAGGCCGCAAACAGGTAGGGGATGCTGAACCTCTGGTGGTCAGCCAGGTCCACGCGGGCCAGGCCGGCCAGCAGAAAGGTGGCCGGAGTGAGCGGGCTGACAGGGAAGCCCGTCGTCATCTGCCCGAACAGGGCGGCCTGGGCCACCTGCACCGGGGGTATTCCCCAGGCCCGGACCGCCTCGCCCACCACCGGCAGGACTCCGAAGTAGAAGGAGTCGGGGTCGAACAGCAGGCTCAGCGGCATGGACAGCAGGCCCAT
The DNA here is from genome assembly GCA_037440765.1 of Solibacteraceae bacterium. GTDB lineage: Bacteria > Acidobacteriota > Terriglobia > Bryobacterales > Bryobacteraceae > DTKY01. The sequence goes on along the minus strand of JBBITL010000031.1, from coordinate 10,299 downwards.
GCCGAATGGAATGTGGCCGGCCATCTGGCCTGGCAGCGCGCCCACGGCCGCTTTGGCCATGGCGTCGAGCATACCCGTCCCCCTCATGATCCCCGTAAAGGCGCCCGCTGCCAGGAGAATCCCGGCCATCAGCAGCGCCGCCTTGGCGTGCGACTCGATCCTGGCCCGCTGCATCTCGGCTGACCGGTAGTTGACGACCAGCGCCAGCACCAGGCCGAGCATGAAAGCAACCACCGGCTCGACCATGCCGCTGACCATGGCGCCGATCACCGTGACGGTCAGCACCACGTTGTACCAGAAGTTCGCCGGCCGGCGCAGAGCCTCCTGCTCCGGTGAGAGTTCGCGCCGGATGCCCTGCTCCGCCCCATCCCGGCGCCCCAGGCCGAGCCGCTTCTCCTCCCTCTTGCCCAGCCGCCAGGCGGCAGCGAGGACGAACAATATCCCCACGGCGTGCGCGGGAACCATCGGGTTATACAGGCTGGTCAGAGGAATCGAGAGCGCAGCCGACGCGCGGAGCGTCGGCCCTCCCCAGGGCAGCAGGTTCATCACGCCCGCACCCATGGCCGCCGCGCAGGCGAGCACGCGCCTGTCCATCCCCAGCCGGTCGTAGAGGGGAAGCACCGCCGGGACCGTGATCAGAAACGTGGTCGCCCCGGAGCCGTCCAGGTGCGCGAGCATCGCCAACACCAGCGTCCCGACCGCCACGCGGGCGGGCCTGGCGCGCACAAGGCCCAGTATGCGATCGATCACCGGATCGAACATCCCGGCGTCACTCATAGTGCCGAAGTACAGGATGGCGAAGACGAACATCCCCACCACGGGCGAGACGCTCTGGATGCCCTGGACGACGAAGGTGCTGGTCTTCAGCCCGAAGCCGCCCGCCAGAGCCGCCACGGTGGGCACCGCGATCAGCGCCACCAGCGGAGACACCCGCTTGCTGAGGATGGCGCCCAGCAGCGCCAGGATGGTCAACAGTCCGAGAAGGGCTAGCATCGCCGGGCTCCTGTCTCCTTGGCTCTTACTGGGGGCTGTGGATCGTTCCCTCGGAAGTCAACCGGTCCAGTGTATCCTCACCGAGCCCCAGGATGGAGCCGAGCACTTCGCGCGTGTGCTGCCCCAGCAGCGGGGCTGGCGCACCCGGCCTTCCGGGGGTAGTGGAGAGTTTGAAAGGAGTGCCTGTAACCCTGTGCGGACCGGCCACCGGGTGGTCGATTTCCGGGAACATCTCCCGGAACGCGGCCTGTGGATCTCCGGCAACCTCGTCGAGCGTGCGCACAAGCGAGCAGGGAACCCCCTCGGCGCTCAGCCCGCTTATCCACTCGGCGGCGGGCCGCAGCCGGAAAATCTCCGCCAGTATCTGCTCAAGTTCCTTCCGGTTCTCCACGCGCGCGGCGTTGGTCGCAAACCGGGGGTTCGCTTCAAGCTCCGCCCGGCCGATCGCCTTGCAGAAAGCCTGCCAGAGTCGCTCGCTGCCCACGGCTATGGCGACGCCGCGGTCCTGCGCCATGAAGACCCGATACGGCACGACGGTCGGGAACCCGGTCCCGAGCGGCCGGGGAATGCGACCCGAACCCAGGTAGGTCATGTAGTTGGAACTCATGCCCGAGATCATGGCGTCAAGCATGGCGACGTCAAGGTACTGGCCTTCGCCCGTCAGGTCCCGGGCCCGCAGCGCGGTCAGGATGCCGATGGTGGCGAACAGCCCCGCCGAGATGTCCGCCACCGAATAGCCGCAGCGGACTTCCTCGCCGTCCTCCGTGCCGGTGATGCTGACCAGGCCGCTCGACGACTGCACGATCAGGTCGAACGCGGCCTCCTCGCGCGCAGGGCCCGCCTGTCCGTAGCCTGAAATCGAGCAATACACCAGTCTCGGATTGCGGGCGCGCACGGCCGCGTATCCCAGGCCGAGGCGCTCCATCGTGCCGGGCCGGAAGTTCTCGACCAGCACGTCCATCCGCTCGGCCAGCCGCAGGCAGAGCCCGATTCCCTCGGGCCGTTTCAGATTGATCGAAACCCCGTGCTTGCCCCGGTTGAGGCCGAGGAAAAACGATGCCTGTCCGCCGGCGAAGGGAGGCCCCCACCCGCGCCCCATGTCTCCGCCGTCGGCGGATTCGACCTTGTAGACCTTCGCTCCGAAATCGGCCAGCAGCAGCGTGCAGTAGGGGCCGGCCAGAGCGTGGGAGAAATCGAGCACCTGCAACCCCGCCAGCGCGGACGGGGCCTGAGCCGGCGTATTCATCTGGTTCAGGCGGGCACGCACTTGTGCCCGTAGCACAGGATGCCCGCTTCGCCCTGCTGCTGGATTCTGCGAAACTCCAGGCGCACGCGCTGGCCTGCGGCGAGTTTCTCGCAGTCGCAGTCCACGATCTGGGAAGTGATCCGGACGCCGCCGTCCAGTTCCACGATGCCGATCGCGTAGGGGGTCTGGTCGGAGAATTGGGATGGACCCACACGTATGACGGTGCAGCTCACGATGACGCCCTCGTCGTTGAGCGTCACTTTGTCGAACTTGCGCGCGCCGCACCTGGGGCACACCAGGCGGGGAGGGTAGCAGATCTCGCCGCACTGCACGCAGCGGGCCGCCTCCAGGCGGTAGCGCTGCGGAATCTCGCGCCAGTACCTTGCGGGGTTTGCCATGATATCGAGCCCTCCTTCTTACACCACTCCGAAGATGTGCACCACGCTGCTGCCGCCGGTGCCGCCCATGTTCTGCGTCAGGCCGGTGGAGGCCCCCTTCACCTGCCGGTCGCCGGACTCGCCGCGCAACTGCCGGGTGATCTCAACCACCTGGGCCACCCCGGTGGCGCCCCCCGGGTGCCCCTTGGACTTCAAACCGCCACTGGTGTTGACGGGGATCCTGCCGCCGAGCGAGGTCATCCCGCTCTCGGCCGCCTGCCCGCCCTTGCCGCGCTCCACCAGCCCCAGGGCCTCGATGACCATGATCTCCGCGATGGTGAAGCAGTCGTGGACTTCCACCACGTGCAGGTCCGCCGGGGACTTGCCGGCCATTCTGTAAGCCTTCTCCGCCGCCTTTTCCGTGGAATCCAGGCGGCTCAGATCCTGGCGCGAATGCAGCGCAATCGCGCCCGACGCCTGCGCCGAGCCGAGCACCTTCACCACCGGCTTCCGGCTTAGCTTCCGCGCCGTTTCCAGCGGGCACAACACGGCCGCCGCGGCGCCGTCCGTGATCGGCGAGCAATCCAGGATGCGCAGCGGGTCCGCAACCATGACCGACTCGACGACGTCCTTCACGCTGATCACCGAGGGGAACTGCGCCACCGGATTCATGGCGCCGTGCCGGTGGTTCTTAACCGCCACGTGGGCAAGCTGCTCGCGCGTGGTCCCGAACCGCTGCATGTGGTCCCTGGCCATCAGCGCGTACAGGCCGGGGAACGTGATCCCATGGTACGCCTCGTATTCCATGTCCGAGGCCGAGGAGAGCGCGTAGGTGGCCTCGTCGCCGCTGACGTCGGTCATCTTCTCGACTCCGCCCACCAGGACGAAGTCGCTCATGCCCGAGGCCACCTCGATGAAACCCTGCCGGAATGCGGCGCTGCCCGAGGCGCAAGCCGATTCGATTCTGGTGGCGGGGATGGGTTTCACGCCCAGGTAGTCCGCCATCAGGCAGCCGAGGTGTTCCTGCCCGGCAAAAAGTCCACCGGACATGCAGCCGACGTACATTGAGTCGATGTGATCCGCTCCGGCGTCGTCTATCGCCGCCAGGGCGGCCTCGACAAAGACGTCCCGCAGCGACATCTCCCACAGCTCGCCCCACTTCTTGTTGATGCCGACGCCCAAGACCGCAACATCTCTCATGTCCGCTGCCTCCTTACTCCGCCCGCCGGATCTTGCCCCGGTACTTCACGTATGTTCCGTAATCCAGATAGACACGGTTCGTATCGAGCATCTGGCGCGTCGTGGCGGCGCGCTCCCGGATCTCATCTATCCGCCCGGTCACATTGAAGATGAACCCGTCGCTGCCCGCGCCAGATCCGTAGGAGACCATCAAGATGCGGTCGCCCGCCCTGGCCACGTCCAGGATTGCGGTGAGTCCCAGCGGGCTTGATCCCGAGTACGTGTTCCCCAGCTTGGGCACCAGGCGCCCCACCTCGATCTGTTCCCTGGTGAAGCCCAGGCGCCTGCCCGCATTCAGGGGGAACTTGCCGTTGGGCTGATGGAAGACGGCGTAAGTGAAATCCCCCGCCTTCATGCCAGCCTTGGCCATGATGCCGTTGGCGGCCCCCAGCACGTGCTTGAAGTAGGCCGGCTCGCCCGTGAAGCGGCCGGCATGCCTGGGATAGTGCTGGTATTCCCTGCGCCAGAAGTCGGGCGTGTCGGTGGTGTAGGAATAGGTCTCCACCACCTCGGCGGCGACGTCCTCACGGCCGAACAGGAAGGCCGCGGCTCCTGCCGACGCCGAGTACTCCAGCGCGTCGCCCGGCGCGCCCTGCGAGGTGTCGGCGCCCACCGCCAGCCCGTACTTGATTCTGCCGGACTCCACCTGGCACAGGCAAACGAACATGGCCTCCGAGCCGGCCTTGCAGGCGAACTCGAAACTGGCCGAGTGGACCTCCGGCGTGGCCCCGATGGCTTCCGCCAGTATCGTGCCGGAGGGCTTCACGGCGTATGGGTGCGACTCCGACCCTACGTATACGGCGCCGATTTCACGCGCGTCGATCCCGGCCCGCTTGACGGCCTTGCGGGCCGCCTCGACGCTCATGGTGATCGTGTCCTGATCCGGGCCGGGCACGGACTTCTCTTCCAGGCCCAGGCCCCGCTTGTAGCTCGGGGCGTCCGCGCCCCAGATCTTGGCTATCTCTTCGACCCTGATGCGGCTGCGCGGTATATACGCGCCGTAACCGATGATTCCGGCCATGCGGGCTCCTCCTGGTGTCCGAACTAGACAGGGTACACGGAAGGAGCGCGGAAAGAGAAATAGATTCTGCTGATTTCAGCTATGCGTTCACGCTATCAATCGAGACGGGCGCCTATGGCCGCATGGCGGTCTCGAAAGTGTGTACGCCCGGACCGACCTCGAAACTGCGTGCTGCGCCCGGCCCGGTCGCGGCCGGGGGCGTTCTCCCCCTCCGCACGGGGCCGGAGCCCGGGACGTGCACGGTCGCCGCCGTTCCCGGCGGGACCGTCACGCTCAGCCTGAACGTGCCGTTTTCGATTCGCCAGTCGCTGACAATCTCGCCCTGGATCGAACGGTACCTGGCTCTGGCGAACGTGAGATCGCCGACTACGGCCGGCTTTATCACGAAGCGCTTGAACCCGGGACCCCTCTCGTCGCTCCTGATTCCCGCGATGCCTTCGGTAAACCACAGCCCGATGGAGAGCAGGGTGTTGTGGATGTGGGACTGGCCTGTCCAGCTTTCCCACGCCGTCGTGGCGCCGTTGGCCAGCATGTAGCCCCAGCCCGGGTAGTCCATCTTGTTCGCCATCTCGAAAACCAGGTCGCTGCGGTCCGCTTCCGTCAGGTACTTGATGACGAAATAGGTGCCGTGCATGCCGGTGTCGACATGGCCCCGATTGCGGATAGTAATAGTGTGTTCCAACCTGTCCATCACCGCTTTACGCAGTTCCGGCGGGACCACGCCGGTGTGCAGGGGAAAGGCAAGCTGGACCGAGTCGCCGTTGGTGTAACTGTGGTCCGCCGGGTTATAGAAGCGCTGGTGGATGGCCCGCGACACGGCGGCAGCGCGTGCGTCGTAGGCCGCCGCCTCCACCTCCTTGCCCAGAACCCTCGCGATCCTGGACGCAAGCTGAAGCTGGTGGACGTAGTGCACGCTGTTGATGGCCTGGGCGGGCGGGCTCGCGCCCCTGAAACTCCCCTTAGGCGTCAGCCAGTCTCCCAGGAAGTTCCACGTCTGCATCGACATGGCATGGCTCTTGTGGTCAAGCAGCAGGTCACCGCTGGCCTGCGAGTCCAGGTAGCCGAGCCATTTCCGGATCATCGGGTAATTGGTTTCAAGCACCTCCCGGTCGCCATATTGCAGGTACATCTGCCAGGGCAAGGTCACCACGAACCCGCCCCACATCGGGCCGCCGCCCCCGCGGTCCGGATAGTGCGGCGCGGTGTGCGGAAGCGAGCCCGTAACCGGCTCCTGGGAATCGCGCCAGTTGGCGAGCCAGCTGTTGTACAGCCCTCCCGTAGCGAAGTTGAACATCCCGACCTCCATGGAGGTCCCGCCATCCCCGCCGTAGCCCAGCCTTTCGCGCGTCGGGCAGTCAACCACGTAACCTCCCAGCGACAGCGCTTCGTAAGTCCGGGTGACCATCTCGTAGATCCGGTTGAGAAGCTGGTTGGAGGAGGTGAACTCGCCGGCCCGGCCGTAAGCGGTTCGGATAAGGTACCCTCTGACTGCTGAAGCGGCCGGCGCGGCCTCCAGGCCCACCACCCGCACGTATCGGAATCCGTGGTAGTTGAAGCGCGAGCGGAAGGTCACTGCTCCGCCGCTGCCCACGACCTCGTCGCGCTGGTTGAAAGTGAAGGGGAAGACCGTCGGATTCCCCCCCCGCCCCGGCTTGGCGGGGGCTGCCGCTGGCGCGGCGGCGGTGCCCGGCGCGGGCTTGTCGGGCTCCATCTGGTCGGAGTACTCCAGCAGGACCGTCGACCCCTTCGGTACCGGCGGAAGGCTGATCTCCAGCCATCCGGTGAAGTTCCTCCCCATGTCGATGACCCACCCGCCCTGCGGATAGGCTTCGACCCGGGAGGCCTTGATCGTCTCGACCATCCGGTTCGGCTCCACCATCTGCGCAGTTGTCAGCACTTGCGGGGGATCGAACACGCCGGCTGCCTGCCAGCCGGAATCGTCCAGGCCCACCTCGTTCCAGCCGGCCAGCTCCAGGCCCGTGTCATAGCGCTCCCCTCCATAGTCGCCGAACGCCGTCCCGCGGCCGAGCGGGCTGATCGGGCTCTGGCGCACCTTCCAGGTCTCGTCGGTGTGCACACGCACCGCGGCGCCGCCAGCGGTTGAAATCTCCAGTTGCGCCCGCACCAGCGGGCCGTCATGGATAACTCCCGGGTGCCCTCTCACGTACCAGCCCCGGCCCAGCCAGAGCGCGACAACGTTCTTGCCCGGAACCAGGTACTCAGTCACTTCATGGGTAACATAGAGGTTACGCCTGGAGTAGTCGCTCACCGCCGGGCTCAGTACGTGGTCACCGACTTTCCGACCGTTGATGTACAACTCGTAGTAGCCGAGGGGGTTGACGTACACGACCGCCCGGCCGGGTTTGCCGGCTACAGTGAATGTCTTCCGCAGCCAGGGGGACGGGAGCGGGGCGCCCTCGGCCGTTCCTTCGGGCCGCCGCTGGCCTATCCATTTGCCCTTCCAGTCCGACGCCTGAAGAAGACCCATTGTCCAGCGGGCCTGGGCGCTCCACGCCGATGCCTGGCCCGCCCCGTTCCACACACGAACCTTCCAGTACGCCTGCTGTCCGGAGACCAGACTCTTGCCGGCGTACTTCACCCAGGTGGATTGATCGGACGCCACACGGCCCGAGTCCCACAGGTCACCCTGGTCCCTTTTCAAGATCGCGGGCGAGCTGGCAACCAGCACCCGGTATGCTGTCTGCCGGTCAATCCTAGCCGCTGGATTGAGGACCCAGCTCAGCCGCGGCTCCGCTACGTCGATGCCCAGCGGGTCTGACAGGTACTCGCAGCGCAGCTCCTGCGCCGCCGGCACGGCTCCCTGGGAGGCGCCGCCTGCCGGCAGCGCCCCTCCGTGCAGCAGAACCGCCAGGATAGCCGCCAGAACCGTTTTCATCTGGTTCAAGTTCACAGTAACATCGCTCCTGGCCCCTTATGACTCTTAGAACCGGATCTTGGCCCCGAGCACAACCACCCGCGCGGTGTTTGATATGGCAACCGTGCCGGCCGATGAGTCGAAGCGGCCGAAATACTGGTTCGTGTTGGCTCCGAAGTTTCCGCTGTTCCAGGTGGTCTGGAAGTTGGTGTTGGGGTTTCCGTAGTTGGGGTGGTTGAACGTGTTGTAGGTCTCCAGGCGGAACTCCAAAGACCGGTCTTTGCTCTCCGAGAGCCTGAACATCTTGAACAGCGTCAGGTCGAGGTTCCAAGACCCCGGACCCCAGAACAGAACCGGCGGCGAGTTGCCCAATCCCCTCGACGAGACAGCGGGGATGGCGAACGCCGCGGCGTTAAGGCCGGAGTCCAGGTCATCCTTGGGGACGTTGAAGATGTTCTGGAAATCAACCACCTGGATGCGCGCTATCCCGGTGGTGGGGCTCCCCGACAGGTTGAATCCCGCGGGCACGCCCGTCACCGTGTAGCCAACCGAGGCCGCCGAGCCACTCAGGGCGGAGGCGATCCCGGCGATCTGCCAGCCGTCAAGCGCTCCTTTGGCCAGAACGTGCCTGCCGGCGAGGCGGCTGCCCTCCGGCAGCTTGTATGTCCAGTTGGCCGAAAAGTTGTGCTTGCGCGTGTTGCCCGGGCTGTAAGTCAGCCGGTCGTCGTAATACGGGGTGCGGCTGTAGGTCAGAGTCCTGGAAAACGTGTAGTTTCCTCCGAAGGTCAGGCGGCTCCCAAACCGGCGGCTCATGCTGGCTTGCAGAGCGTTATAGTTCGACGTGCCGCTCCAGGAGCGGTAGGTGATGGCGCCGTAGCCCCGGTAGGGCCGGAGGAAGTTGGCCGGAAGGGGCTGGCCGTTTGTGGAATCCACCACCCATGGGGTGAAACCGGTGAACGTTGAACCGCTCCACGTGGTGCCCGGCGCGATTGCGTTCATGTCCCAGGTGATCGGCCGGTGCCGCGAGGTGTTGCCCACGTAAGAGACGTCGAGCACCACGCCGGCGCCGACCTCCCTCTGAAGCCCGAAATGCCAGTCCAGCGTGCTGGGCAGCCTGAAGTTCCTCTGTCCGGCGATCATGTTGGCCACGCGGAAGTAGTTGGGCGAGTTTCTCATGTCGGCCAGCGTCGTGTAGTTCAGGGTCTGAATGAGGGTGGCGGGCGGATTGTCGGTCAGGGAGAGGACATCGTCCACGTTGTTTGTGCTGGAATCGAACATGATCGCGAATCCGCCGCGAAGGGCGAGCCGTCCGTCGCCCAGCACGTCCCAGGCGAAACCGAACCTCGGGGCGACGCCGATTGGCGGCGTGGCATAGTAACTCCCGTTGAACAGAGAAGCCGCCTGGTAGGCGGACCCGCCGGCGTTGCTCAGGGCCCCGATCAGGGCTTGCGGCAGCAACTGGCCCGTGGCGGGATCCACGGCGATGCGGTTTGCCCCGCTGGGACACGTGGCGCCGGTCCTGCAAGCGGGCCGGATCAAGGCGGGGTTCGCCTCGGCCCGGTACTGGTCTGCCATGAACAGCGCCAGCGGCTGGTCCACGGAATTGGCCGCCTGAGCCAGCGTGAACCGTACGCCGAGGTCCAGGGTCAGACGCCGGTTGACCTTCCAGCTATCCTGCCCGAACCACTCAAACCGGCTGTAGATGGCGTTGCCGACTCCGCTCCGGTTGGACTCCTGGTACTGCGTCACCACGCCGGCCAGCGCATTGGAGTAGCCCCACCCCGTGTCTGAACCGTTGAACGGATCGGCCCCGTAGTTGTACACGCCGTTGAACATTCCCAGGCCGCCGCCGGCAGTGGCGCCACGCCTGGTGTAGCGGCTGGTGCGCTCCACGTAGAGGCCGAACTTGGTGTTGTGCTGGCCCCGGATGTAGGAGAGGTTGTTGGTGATCGTCTGAACCTTCTGAGTGCCCGCAAATGGGAAGCGCTGCTCGAATCCGACCTGCGCGGCGTTGCCGATGGTGGCGCCGCCGTTGGCCTGGTTGAACAGCACGGACGGCACCAGGTTCAGCGGGTTGTTCGCGGGATAGAACTGGGGCAGGGCGCTCTGAGAAAGGCCCGCTTTGTCCCGGGTGAACGTCTCCATCTGAGACCGGTTGACGGTGACACTCTGGTCAATCAGGTTGATCCCATAGGTGAACTCGTTCACCAGGGTCGGCGAGAACGTGTGAACCGCGGTCCCCACCACCCCGTAGGACAGGACATTGTACTCCCCGTCCATCATCGGCCACCGCCGGTTCACGGCGAAGCCCGAGGTATTGCAGACCAGGTAATTGACGCAGGGTCCCGAATTCCCCTTGAAATCCCGGATGAAGCGGGCATAGGCCACGGTTCTGGCGCCTACGCTCCAGTCCACCCTCGCGATCACGTTGTTGTTGGGTTGGTCGGAGGGCAGAACGTACCTGGCGTTGTACCCGTGCCTGCCGGAGGGATCGGAGGTGTTGGGCATGGGGAACAGATTGAGCAACGAGCGGCCGGCCGGACTCCAC
>JBBITL010000030.1:0-49677 GCA_037440765.1 Solibacteraceae bacterium | reverse complement strand
GGCGCGCGCTGCCTGCTCCATCCGTTCGACAATGCCGCGCAGCGCGCGCGCCTGGTCTACCTGACGCAACAGGCGAGCTGGCAGACGCTGGCCCGCAAGATGGCGCACGAACTCAAGAATTCGCTCACGCCCATCCGCCTCACCATGGAGGAGATGCAGGCGCGCGCGGGCCGGAGCAGCCCCGCGTTCGCCACACAGGCGGCCGAGATCGTCATCGAGGAGGTGGAAAGCCTGGAGCGGCGAGTGCGCGCCTTCTCTGAATTCGCCGCCGAGCCGCCGGTGCGCTTTCAGCCGGTGGATGTGAACGCACTGGTGGAAGAGCGGGTGATGTTTCTGAGGAGCGGGCATCCGGAGATCTCATACGAATCGCGGCTGTCGCCGGGCTTGCCGCCGGCCTGGACTGATCCGGACCTGACAAGAGGCATCCTCACAAACCTGATCGAGAACGCCGCCGAAGCCGCCGGTGAGGGCGGCCAGGTCCTGGTCCTGACGGAGCCGGCCGGCGGACAGGTGGCAGTCGAGGTGCACGATTCGGGACCGGGGCTGAGCGAACTGGCGCGGCAGTCGCTGTTCGAGCCGGCCATCTCCTTCAAGAAGCACGGCATGGGACTGGGGCTGTCGATCGCGCGCAAGAGCGCGCTGCTGGCGGGCGGTGATATCTTGCTGGTGAAAGGAAGACTCAGCGGCGCGGGCTTCCGCGTCCTGCTGCCCGATAATGCCGCGGAACCGCATCCTGATCGTTGACGACGAGGAGAACATAGGCCGGTCGCTCAGGCTGATCCTGGAGCGGGAAGGGTACGCGGTGGCCTGCTGCCGGTCGGCGGCCGAGTTCAGGTCACATGCAGAGGCGCGGCGCGCGGACCTCTACCTGCTGGACGTGCGGCTGCCGGACGGCAACGGCATCGAGCTGCTTAAGGAGCTCGGCCCGGCCGGCAAACCGGTGATCATGGTTTCGGGCCACGCCACGATCGGGGACGCGGTAGAGGCCACGCGCGCAGGGGCGTTCGACTTTCTGGAGAAGCCGCTCAGCCGGGACCGGGTGTTGCTGGCGGTGAAGAACGCGCTGGAGCAGGTGCGCCTGCGGGAGGAAAACCAGCGGCTGCGCGAGCTGGTCGGCCAGGCGCCCCGGATGATCGGGCCGAGCGCGGCGTTCCAGCGCGCAGTGGAGCAGGCCACTCTGGCCGCCGCAAGCGACGCGCGGGTGCTGCTGATCGGCGAGTCCGGAACAGGCAAGGAACTGCTGGCGACACATATCCACCGGTTGAGCCCGTTCGCCGCCGGGCCGTTCGTGAAGGTGAACTGCGCGGCGATTCCGACCGAACTGCTGGAAAGCGAACTGTTCGGCCACGAGAAAGGCGCCTTCACAGGAGCCGCGGGGATGCGACGGGGCAAGTTCGAGCTGGCCGACGGCGGCACGATCTTCCTTGACGAAGTGGGGGACCTGCACCCGGCATCACAGGCCAAGCTGTTGCGCGTGCTCCAGGAGGGCGAGTTCCACCGCGTGGGCGGAGAGCAGACGGTGAGGGTGGCGGTGCGCGTGATCTCGGCCACCAACCGCGACCTTGCCGCACTGGTGGCACGCCAGCAGTTCCGGGAGGACCTGTACTACCGGCTGAGCGTGGTGCCGATCCGCGTGCCGCCCCTGCGCGAGCGGCCCGGCGACACGCGGCCGCTGGCCGAGTACTTCCTGGAGGAGTTCTGCGCGCGCAACAACTTCAGGCCCAAGAGGTTCGGCGAGGATGTCTTCCCGGTCTTCGAGCGGTGTGCGTGGCCCGGCAACGCCAGGGAACTGCGCAACACGGTGGAGCGCATGGCGATACTCTCCGCCGGGCCGGTACTGACCGCGGATTCGATCCCCATGGAACTGCCCGGCGGCCCCGCGCCGGCTTCCCTTCATGCGGCGCGCGAGTCGGCCGAGCGCGAGCACGTGAAGCGGGCGCTCGAAGACAACGGCTGGAACGTGTCGGCGGCGGCGCGCGCGCTGGGCATGGAGCGCACCAACCTGCACAAGAAGATCCGGGCTCTGGGGCTGAAGCGGTAACGCCCGGCCGGATTTTCTTTCCAGCTTCCCCTCAATAGCTTGCGGACCTGGCCGGAGCCTGCAAGAAGCGTTCGTTTGGTACGTTCGCGGTGGAGAGGGTTGAATGCGTATTCAAGTGACAGGAAACTGCGAGCCGGCCAAGGCGGTCCGCAAAGGGCTCATGGCCGAGGGCTTCGCGGTAACCGACTCGTTCGCCAGCTACCAGATCCTGGTCGAGCAGACCGACGGGGAGATCCCGGAAGTGGACGGGATCGACTGCGAACTGGAACGGCAGATCGTCAACTGCATCAGCAAACTCGCCGACACCGACGTCCTGCTACGACGGTGCGGCGGTGTCCGGAGCGACCAGAAGATCCGGATTGCGGTCCCGAGGAACGAGGCGGTTTCGGCCCAGGTGGAGCAGGCCATCATCAAGGGCTTCGCCCTGGCAACGAATACGCGGCCAGACAGGAGGCTCAAGTGGTTCGCCAGATTCTAAATCGTCCCAAGGCCCTGATGGGGCTGTTGCTGTTCACGTTGATGCTGGCCGGCGGATTGACGGGGCAGTTGCAGCAATCCGGGGGAGCCGGCGCGAATACGTCCGTTTCCAGTTACCCGGCGGCGGCGCCGGTGTCGGCCTCGCTGGCCGGCGGCAGGTACTACGTAACCCCGCCGACGCTGGCGGACGGACAGATGGGCGCCCTGCTGGTGGACACGGCTGGCAGGTTGCAGGTAGCGGGAATCAACAGCGCGCTGCCGGCCGGCGGCAACACCGTCGGCGCGGTGAACCAGGCCGGAACCTGGTCGGTCAACCAGGGTGGAACCTGGACCGTGCAGCCGGGCAACACCGCCAACACCACCCCGTGGTTCGTGAGGATGGTCCCGCTGCACGGCTGCTCCGGCAACGCGCTGCAAGACGTCACGCAGGTGGACGTGGCGACAGGCGCGGGCTCCACGCTCACTTCGGCCGACACCTGCGTGTTCAGGCTTTACATGAACAACAAGACGGCGTCTCCGGTGAGCGTGACGATCGAGGACCGGCAAGGCACTCCGGTCAGCTACTCGACCAGCTTCAGCCTTCCCGGCAACTCCGACGTGATGCGCGAATTCGGGGGCATTAGATTTGTGTCGGGCGTCAAGATCACGGCGGGCACGGCGAGCGCCCTGAACGCCAGGCTGCTGGGGGTGCAGTGAGAAGCCGGCGGGAGCTGTGGCGGATTCCGGCGCTCATCGCCGCGCTGGCCCTGTGGCGCAAGCCGGGCGCGGCGCAGTTGTCCGCCAGCCGGGGCTACTCAACCCCCCTGCTGGAAAAGAGCCTGAAGAGCGCGGGGTTTTCTCTCAGTTCCACCGGGACGGTGGTGACCAGCGTGAGCGGCAGGCGGATTAAGGTATACGCCGTCAAGCTGGTGGCCTCGGCGAACATGAACGTCAACTTCCGCGACGGGGCCAGCGCCAACCTGGAAGGCGCCATGGCCCTGGCGGCCAATGGAGGTTTCGTCGAGTTCGTGAACCCTCCGAACTTCCTGTTCACAACGAGCGCCGGCAACAGCCTGGACTTGGTGGTAAGCGGCGCCGGCATCGTGGCGGGACGGGTCAGCTACTGGGACGACGACAACACATGACATACTCCTGGTTTCGCCAGATTGCGGAACGTAACCCGGCGCTGGACGTGCCGGTGGCGCATCCGATCAACCGCTACCAGATGGGGCGAATCCGGGGCGGGGCTTTTCTGCCGCGCTTCCCGGAAACCTGGTACGCCTCCAGCCTGGTTCAGAACGTGATCACCAACTACGACGGCATCATCAACGCGCGCGCCGGGGGCAACGCGGAGGATGAGGCTGTGGTGAAGACCACGGCCACGGGCGGGGTCGCGGGCGCCTGGTACAGCCTGCTGCGAAGCGCCGGTCTGCCGGCGTCAATAAGCCCGGCCAACATTCCGGGCGGTTCGGTGATGAACCGGGCCTCGACGGGCGCGTTTCCGCTGGAAAACCCGGCCAGCGGCTCCAAGTATCTGCTGACATTCGGCGTGTCGGTTCCATCGGCGACGGGGTTCTCGGCCGTGCTGCTGGCTGACATCCTGCTGGCGGCGGCGAACATCTCGGCCAACACCGCCTCGGCGCAGACGGTGAGCACGAACGCTCTCACACGCCACGCGTCGGGCGCGGGTGTGATGATGACCCTCGCCGTCACCACGGCGCTGGGCGCCACGGCATCGAACGTGACCGTCTCCTACACCAACCCGGCTGGGGCCGCCGGCCGGTCCACGGGGGCCCTGGCCATGACGGCCAGCGCCGGCGTAGCACGCTTGCAGCCGGCCTCCGGGGGCTTCTGCATTCCCCTGCAAGCCGACGACGCGGGGGTGAGGAGCGTACAGACGGTGACATTCTCGGCCGCCATGGGCGGCGGGGCGCTGGACCTGTACCTGTTCAAGCCGCTCATGCTGATCCCGACCGTGGCGGCCAACACATACATAGAGCGTGATTCGACGGTTCAGATCGACGGGCTGACCGAACTTGTGACAGGCAGCGACGCGCAGATCGGCTGCCTGGGCTGTTTCGCGCTGACCGGCGGGACTGCCACGGCCACGCTTACGGGTTTCCTGCGGACCTGCAACGGCTGATCATGCTTGGGCCGAATGCAGGAGCGGGATTCGTAGAGATTGCGGGCGCGAGTCATCAGCGGGCGTTCGCACCGGGTTATCTGCGGCCGCCGCAGAGTTCGGCGGCGTACTTTCAACGTTGGGCTGGCAGCCGGACCAACTGGCGCCCCTGGCCCACGGGAGCGGAGGGACCGGCCGCGCCCCCGCCGCCCGCCGGAGGACGCACCAGAACAATGCTGGGGGTTGGCAGATGACCTGGGTCAGCATGGATGTGGCGGCGAACTCTTCCACCTGGACGGCGGTGGCCGCGCCGTTTGACTGCGACATGGTGGTAATCCGGAACACTGGCGGAGCGGCGTTGCGCTATTCGCCGGACGAGGGCGCCACCGAGGACGTGGTGGAGCCGGGCGGGCAGTTCGCGGTAGCGGTCCACCGCTTCGCAAACTGGTGGATGCCCGGAGGGCCGCGCTTCGCCAAGGGCGGCCCGGCCGCCTACGTCAAGATGGCGTCCGGCACCGCGTTGATCAAGGTGACCTTTCTCCGCTGAAGCGGGCCTATACCCCGCGGCGGTGGCCGTAAAGCTCGACGTGGAGGCGAGGGCTGAACCGGTAGCCGTGCTGCTTGCACATCTCGACCAGCCACAGGGCGCGCTCGCGCAGGACATCGGCGTCGGTGCCCTCGGCCATCAGGACCACGCGCTGCGGATTGGCGCGGAGCTGGCCCACCAGGTCCCTAATCTCCCCCAGATCGTCCTCCTGCTCTACGACGAACTTGAGCTGGTATTCGCACACCGCCATCAGGCGTTTCAGCACAGCGGGCCGGATGCGCAGGCGGTCGTGGGACGCGGCCCAGCGGCCTCCGTCCCGCTCCACGGGAGTCGAGTTGGAGAGCTTGGGGCTGATGCTCATGAGGTGGCAATCCACGGGCTCGAAGGCAGTGCCGGCGGTCTCAATGGTGACGTGCTGGCCCATCTGGCGGAGCGCCCCGGTAAGGGGAACGATCTGGGGAGCGATCATGGGTTCTCCCCCGGTGACGACGGTGTAATGCCCCCTATAGCGGGCCACGCGCGCCAGGATCTCCTCCAGCGGCACATCCTCACCCTCCGGCTCCCAGGACGTGTAGGGCGTGTCGCACCAGACGCAGCGCAGGTTGCAGCCGCTGGTGCGGATGAAAGTGCTGGGGGTCCCCACCAGAAACCCCTCACCTTGGATCGAATGGAAGATCTCAGCGATCCTCAATTCCCGCCTCCTGGAATCCCTTCCGGCGCAACTGGCAGGAGTCGCAGGCTCCGCAGGGACTCCCTCCGGCCGCCGGATCGTAGCAACTATGGGTGAGACCGAAAGGCACGCCCAGGGACGCCGCCAGCCGCACAATGTCAGCCTTGGCGAGACGGATGAGAGGAGTGTGGATGCGGAGGCGCTGGTTGCCCTCGACGGCGGCCCTGGTGGCCAGGTTCGCCATCCTTTCGAAGGCCGAGATGTACTCGGGACGGCAGTCGGGGTAGCCGGAGTAGTCTATGGCGTTCACGCCGATGAAGATGTCGCTCGCGCCCAGGGTCTCGGCCCAGGCCAGGGCAAGAGAGAGAAAGACGGTGTTGCGCGCCGGCACGTAGGTGACCGGGATTCCCCGCCCCATCTGGTCCGGGCCGCGGCCCTTGGGCACAGGCGCCGCACCTGTGAGCGCGGAGCCGCGGAAAACGGCGGCGTCGAGCCGCACCACGCGGTGCTCGGCCGCGCCAAGGGCCTCCGCCACGCGCGCCGCAGCCTCCAGTTCGACGCGGTGCCGCTGGCCGTAATCGAACGATATTGCGTAGCAGCCGTAGCCTTCCTTCCGGGCGTAGGCCAGGCAAGCGGCGGAATCCAGTCCGCCGCTCAGCAGGCACACGGCCCTGGGGCGCGGCTTCATCGCGGCAGCTTCAACGCCAGGAAAAACCCGATCAACGGAAATACGGTCAGAGTCATGAGTACCCGGTGGAGCGACAGATGATCCGCCGCGTACCCGGCCAGAGGAATGAATACCACCCCGGCCATGCCCCACGCAAATCCCATCATCAGGGCCGAGACGGTTCCGGCCCGGGAGGGGGCGAGGTCCTGGGCCATGACGACGTTGACGGGGATGGTGAACAGCAGGATGAAGCCTCCCACGATCAGCCCGGCCACCGGCCAGAAGCCATCCGCGAAGAAGAACAGGACCAGGAGGGGCACCGCGGCAATCATGGAGAACCGGATGACGGCCCTCCCCCCGAAGCGGTCCGCAGCGTGGCCCCCGACGAAGCCGCCGAGCGCGCCGGCCGCCAGGTATGCCGACATTATGAGGTTCGACTCCAGCAGGGGCCGGCCGCGCGACAGGTGCAGGTACAGGGGCAGGAACTGCGCAAAGACGATCTGGACTACGGAGCGCAGGAAGACCAGCGCATATAGCAGCGCCAGCGGTTTCCAGGCGGCGGCGAGAGGCCTCCAGTCGAAGCTGCGCTGGGCGTGGGAGTGCGCCGGCGGCGCCGCGGGCAGGACGTGGAACAGCAGCAATCCGGCCAGGACCCCGGGTAACGCCGCCCAGTACGTCCGGGAGAATCCCAGCGCACCCGAAACGGCCGAAAAGAAGGCCGGCCCGATGGCGTTTCCCAGCGTTCCGGAACTGACAAAGATCGCCATGGCCCTGGCGCGCCCCGTCTCCACTCCCAGCAAGGCCCTGGACGAAGCCTGTGGATGAAAGGCCGCAATGCCGGCGCCTCCTACGAGGACCAGAAGCAGCAGCCACGCGTAGGAGGGCGCCAGCCCCAGCGAAGAGATGAACAGACCGGCGACGGCGGGCCCGAGCACGATGAACAGGCGCGTGTGGATGCGGTCGGAAAGGTAGCCATAGGCGGGCTGCAACACGGAGGAGGAAAAGACAAACAGCCCGGCAAGGATGCCCACCTGGGTGAGGTTGATATGAAAACGCTGGACCAGCAGCGGCTGGAGCGCCCCCAGAGCCCCCGTGTACAGATCAACCGAGAAATGCCCGGCGCAGAGCAGGAAAAAGGGGAGCGAGACGCGCCGGCGCCCGGCCGGGGCGGGCGGCGGCTCCACTGAAACCGGACTCACAAGGGAGCGCATGCAGGTGCAAGGATGCCCTCAGTATACCGGCTGGCACCGTGCAAGCGGGACGCGCCGAGGTGGCCGGCGGGGAGTTCGCGCCGCACCCGCAGCTCACCTTCAGGGAGCGGCATAATCGAAGGCCTCACTTGACGTTGCCGCCTGAAAAGCGTCAGGGCACAGCGGCGCATAGCACCGCAGGTTTCCTCAACTACCTTCAGCCCACCGCGAAACAGTTGCAGCGCAGCGGGGTGACACCGCCGGAGCGGGTGCGCACGCGGGGACTTTGGTTCCGGTACTGTATGCCCCAACAACGATCCACCAGTACTATTTGTGGGTCCGGTCAGCATGGTTAGGCTCGGAGATGCCGAGAAACACCTGACAACCCGAGGAGGCACCGGAAATGTTTGGGATCAATACCAAGGCGGCCAACGGAACCGAGGGCGGGCCACGGTACGTGGAACGCGTGGCGAGGCTGTTGAGCGAGGACCTGAACCTGGCACCCGAGCCGCTGCTGGCACCACTGAACAAGGAGGCGGGCCAGAAGCGCGGCGCAGAGCAAGCCGGCGAGCCTTGGGAGCCGTGGATCGAGGCGCCCGCCTGTTCCGACTGCGATACCCTGTCCCCCGGCCGGGAAGGCGCAGTGGAGGATGCCGCGCGGCCGCAAGTGGTGGAGAGTGTCAGCCTGGAGGAAGGCACCAGGCGCATAGCCGAGGCCCTGTGGAGGCTGACTCAAGACCCTGTTCCGGCGCGCGAACGCGAGGCGGAGCGTGACCGGAAACTGGCGGCGGCTGGCGAGGCCATCGACCGGGTCTCCGGCGAGCTGCACGGCCTGAGCATCGACCTGGCGGGCGTGCGCGCGGAGCTTGCGGCCGGCTCGCAGCGGGAGTCGGAGGTTCGCGGCGCAGTTTCCTCGCTGGAGGACCGGTGGCGCCAGAGCGAGTCCGGCCTGAAGACCACGCAGGACCAGATGGGGGAGTTTCAAAGCGAGGCTAAGGAACAGGCGAGGAACCTGAAGATCGCGATCGAGTCCCTGGAATCGCGCCTCTCGGGGCTGAACGAAGCCATCGATCGCCTTGAGCAAAGCCTTCGAACGCAATCCGAGGCGACGTGCACGCTGAGTTCACAATGCGAAGGGCTGCGGCTGGCGCAAACGTCGCTTGAAGAGAGGCAGAACGAGCAGGCGCTGGTCATCGACCAGTTGGAGGCCGATAACTCACGTACGGGAAGCCTCATAGACACAGTGGCGGCATCCCTGCGCGGACTCGACGGCAGAGCGGAGCGCCGGCGGGGCGTCGAAAAGGAGATCAGAGTGGCCATGATCGGGGAGACCGAAACATCCATCCCCGGGCACATCGTCGACGCCTCTGAGACTGGCCTGGGCCTGAGGCTGTCAGCCGCGGTGCCGGTGGGCAGCCGGCTCCAGTTGGAAATTGACGGCGCCCTGTTCGTGGGCGAAGTGGCGCACTGCAAGCGGCGCGGGGAGTGGTACACCGCTGGTTTGAAGGCGACACGTCGGCTCGAGGTCCACGCAAGCTAGCCTCTGTCCCCCCCGGCTGAAGGCGCGCGTCAGGCGGGTTCTCTGGAGCGCTCATGAAGTTCCTGCGATGGCAGATGATACACCGGTTGCTGGTCGCCACGGCCGGCCTGACCACCGTCGGGCTGCTCGTGACATGGCTGGCCGCGGCTCAAGTCGGCGCGTATCAGCGCCTTGCCAATCGCGGCCTTCTGGCTTCTCAGGAACTCGGCCTGATCCTCGCGGGCGAACCGGACCGGCCAGACCAGGAGGCTAAGGAGCCGGCCGTCCCGCTGGCCGAGATCCGGAACTCATCGCACACCCTCGAGCGCCGGCTCACCGGATCGACCGGGCGGCTGCTGGTTCCGGAGGGTTCGGCGGCGATGACAGACGTCACGGCGTCCTGGCGCAACCTGGAAGCAGTGCTGGGTGAAAGCGGGAAGATCCCCCCGGCGGCGGCGCAGCGTGAACGGATCGCGGAGAAGACCCGGCGCCTGGCCTCTGACTGGCTGCGGCTGGCAGCCAGCCTGGCGGACAGCCTGTGGTCGGCGCACAGGCTGCCAGCCTACGCGGCGATAGTGGCCTGCCTGCTCATGGTGATGGTGTCGTTGTCGGCATCGATCGAGTCGAAGTGGAGATCGCAGGGGATGGCGAGCATGCTCGAAGGAGTGGTGGAGCAGGTGCGACGGGGGCAACTGCTGGACGGCGAAGCCGCAACAGCGGGCGAAGGGGCGCAGGCGGGGCCGGAGACGGCAGGGGGCCTGGCGCAGACATTCGGCATGCTGGTCCGGGTCCTGCGAGGGCAGTATCGCGCGATGATGAAGCTGCTCGATCTGCTCACGCCCGGCGTGGCGGTTCTCACGGGAGACCACCGGATCTTAGCGGTGAACGAGTCGCTCTGCCGGCTGGTTGGCAGTGAGCGGGACTCAATTCTGGGCCTGCCGCTGGCAGAGGTTCTCCCGGCCCTGGCGGCGGCGCACGGCGTGCAGCCGGAGGACTCCCCGGCGACAGTTCACAGCGAGGGGGATGGCCGAGACTTCCGCTCGCACCTTGCGCGCGTCATCCCCGGGGATGGCGACAACGGGGTGCTGATCCTGCTGGTCGAGGACGCCCAGGAGCCCGTCAGCCGCGAGAGCAGCATTCAGGAACTGGAGAAGCTGTACGCCGAAGTTCTCGAGAGCGTCCCAGACGCCGTGGTTCTCGCCGACCCGAACGGGGTCATCACGGACATCAACAGGCTGGCCGAGAAGCTGCTGGGTTTCAGCCGGGAGGAGCTGGCGGGAACAGCGCTCCCGGCGCTACAGCACCCGGCGGAAGACTCCCCCGAGATCCGGCTGGAGGCTTACTTCGCCTCCCATCAGGAGTGGAACCTGGATGACGCCACCGTCAAGGCCAGGATGGCGAGGAAGGACGGCACTGTGTTTTCCGCGGAGCTCAAGTTCAGGCACCTGGGGGCGGGAGGCAGCGGCGGGTACCTGGTGACCGTCCGGGACGCGACACAGGACGAACTGGCGGAGTTGCTCTCCCGCGACCAGCTTCAAGTTATCGAATCAATCGCCCGGGGCCAGCCCCTGGAGATGGTTCTCTCCCACGTGACCAGCCTGCTGGAACACCAAGTGGCCGGATCACGCTGCGCGGTGTTGCTGCGGAAGGGCGAGCAGCTGGTTCCGGTGGCCGCCCCGCGGCTGCCGGCCGCGTTTCGCCAGTCCCTGCACAAGCTGTCGATTGAAGGCGCGGCCGGCGCGCAAGCCGGCGCCTTCTTCGAGGGCCGGCACATCGCAGTGTCCGACATCGCCTCGCGGCCGGGCTGGGAGGGCGTGCGGCAGGCCGCGGTGGAGCACGGTCTCCGCGCGGCACTGTCCAGCCCGATCTTCTGCAGCGAAGGGCGCGTGGCAGGCATGATCGCGCTGTACACGCCGGAGGTGATCGAGCCGCAGCCGGCGCAGTTGGACCTGCTTCGACTGGCCAGCCGGCTGGCATCCGTCTGCATAGAGCAGAGCGAGCTGAACAGCCAGTTGGCCTACCGGGCCCGCCACGACGTGCTGACCGGCCTGCTGAACCGCCAGAGCTTCGCGGAGAGGCTGAAACACGCCCTCGCGCAGGCCGGCCGGCACAAGCGGCTGCTCGGCATCCTCTCTCTGGACCTGGACCGCTTCAAGGTGGTTAACGACACGCTCGGTCACGCCGCCGGCGATGACGTCATCCGGCAGCTTGCCGGACGCCTGGCCGTGAGCCTGCGCGAGACCGATGTAGTGGCGCGCTGGGGCGGGGACGAGTTCGTGATAGGTCTGCTGGACATCCACGGGCAGGGCGACGCCGAGTACGTCGCGGCAAAGCTGCTCGCGGCGATCCGGCAGCCCTTCTCCGCGGCCGGGCGCCAGGTGAGCGTCGGCGTGAGCATCGGCATGAGCGTTTTTCCCCGTGACGGCGCGGACCTGTCCACGCTCATCCGGCGGGCTGACATCGCCATGTACCGGGCGAAGAAGGGCGGCCGCAACAACCTCCGCTGCTACAGCGCGGAACTGGGGGAGACGGACCGCCAGCGGCTCGAGCTGGAGACCGAACTGGCGGGCGCCGTGGAGCGCGGAGAGATCACGCTACATTACCAGCCACTGGTCGATCTGCGGACGGGCGCCCTGGCCGGGCTGGAGGCGCTGGCGCGGTGGCGCAACCCGCGGGCGGGCGTGGTCCTCCCCTCCGACTTCATTCCGATCGCCGAGGAAGTTGGACTGGTGATCCCGATCGGCGGGTATGCGATCCATGAAGCGTGCCGGCAGGCGCGGGCTTTCGAGAGGGCCGGCTGCGGGCCGGTGCGCATCGCCGTGAACGTCTCGTCGGTCCAGTTCGCGCACCCCGACTTTGTGGATGTAGTGGCCGAGGCCATCCGGCAGGCCGGCATCGACCCGAGCCAGCTGGAGTTGGAGCTGACCGAGAGCATCCTGATGGACGCGGCAGGCGAATCAGCTTCCAGGATGGCCAGGCTGAAAGGACTCGGCGTGAGAATGTGCGTCGACGACTTTGGCGTGGGGTACTCCTCGCTCGGGTACCTTCAGCGGCTGCCGATCGACAGCCTCAAGATAGACCGCTCCTTCGTGAACGAGCTGAGCACGCTGCCCCGGACTCCGCTTCTGGTCGAGTCGATCGTCTCGCTGGCCAGAAGCCTGGGCATGCGGACAACGGCGGAAGGGGTGGAGACGCTTCGCCAGCTTCGCGTTGTCGAGAAGACCGGCTGCGATCTGGCCCAGGGTTACCTGCTCGGCAGGCCTTGCCCGGCCGAGGAACTGCTTCCGCGGATTCTCAGCCGGGCCCTGGCAGACGGCGCCCCGCCGCGCAAGCGGCCTTCCGGCGCCAGAAGGTGGGTCAACCCGGAGGCCGGCGGCCCGGCCGGAGCCAGAGTCCGCGAAGTCGCCGGCGCCGGCTGGTGTCCCGAGCCATAATCAGCAGGCCTGCAAGCCCGCACCGTTGAAGACGCGCCTATTGTGCAGGACGTGGGCCCCTCCCTTACGGTCGGGCTTCCGTGCGGGGCTTGCGTCTTCGTCGCTATGGGCGGCCCGCGGGGCCATGGGAACTCGCTCACGGCCGCGGTTCTGTGCAACACCTCGAAAGCACAGAATCGCGCGCGTCAGCAAGCGGGCGCGTTTGTTCAGCGACCTTCTGACTCGTGAGACTAGGCTGGCTGGGGAGTCTCGCCTTCGAGCAGGCCGGGCAACCGCTGGCCGGGGTCGGGGCGAACCGCCGGCGCGGGCTTGTCGCCATCGCCGCCCCGCGAAGCGGTGCGCACGGGAGCCAGCGCGGCTCCTTCGATCAACTGTTTGACCTCGCTGCCCTCCAGGACCTCGCGCTCCAGCAGGGTCTCCGCGATCCGCACCAGGGCCTCCGCGTGACTTTCCATGATCTGCCTTGCGCGCATGTAGCCTGACTCCACCAGCCCGCGGACGTGGGCGTCGATCTTGATGGCGGTGTCCTCGCTGTAATCCCGGTGCTGGGCGATTTCCCGGCCAAGGAATATCTGCTCTTCTTTCTTGCCGAAGCTGAGCGGCCCCATTTCGCTCATGCCCCACTCGCACACCATCTTGCGCGCCAGGTCGGTGGCCTGCTCGATGTCGTTGCCGGCGCCCGTGGTGATGTGCTTCATGTGGATCTCCTCGGCAATCCGGCCTGCCATGAGGATCGCCAGGCGCGCCTCAAGGTAGTCCTTGCTGTAGGAGTGCTTATCATCCATGGGCAACTGCATAGTCACGCCGAGAGCCATGCCCCGCGGGATGATGGTGACTTTGTGGCCAGGGTCAGCGCCCGGCAGCATGGCCGCCACCAGCGCGTGACCGGCCTCATGATAGGCGGTGTTGCGCTTCTCCTCGTCGTTGATGATGAGCGACTTGCGCTCCACGCCCATCAGGACCTTGTCCTTGGCGAGCTCGAAGTCGTACATGGTGACGACTTTCCGGTTCTGCCGCGCCGCGATCAGCGCAGCCTCGTTGACCAGGTTGGCCAGGTCGGCGCCGGCGAAGCCGGGCGTGCCGCGCGCGATCACCGACAGGTCCACATCGTCGGCCAGCGGGATCTTCTTGGTGTGCACGCCGAGGATGGACTCGCGGCCCTTGATGTCCGGGCGGTTCACCACCACCCGGCGATCGAACCGGCCGGGGCGCAGCAGGGCGGGGTCGAGCACGTCGGGACGGTTGGTGGCCGCCATCAGGATGACGCCCTCGTTGGACTCGAAGCCGTCCATCTCGACCAGCAACTGGTTGAGGGTCTGCTCGCGCTCGTCGTGGCCGCCTCCGAGGCCCGCGCCGCGGTGGCGGCCCACGGCGTCGATCTCGTCGATGAAGATGATGCAGGGCGCGTTCTTTTTGCCCTGCTCGAACAGGTCCCGCACGCGGCTGGCGCCCACGCCCACGAACATCTCGACGAAATCCGAGCCGGAGATGGAGAAGAACGGCACGTTGGCCTCTCCGGCGATGGCGCGCGCCAGCAGGGTCTTGCCGGTGCCGGGAGATCCGATCAGAAGCACGCCCTTGGGAATGCGGCCGCCGAGCTTCTGGAACTTCTGGGGCTCGCGCAGAAACTCGATGATCTCCTGGAGTTCCTCCTTGGCCTCTTCGACGCCCGCCACGTCCTTGAAGGTGACCTTCTTGTGCTGCGAGGAGTGCAGCCGGGCGCGGCTCTTGCCGAAGCTGAGCGCCTTGTTGCCGCCGCTCTGCATCTGCCGCACCATGAAGATCCAGAACACGAGGATCAGGATGAAGGGGACCGTCTGGATCAGGAAAGACACCCAGGTTCCGGCGCTGGTCGCCTTGATGTCAACGTTGACGCCCTTCTCCTTGAGGAGGTTGTAAATGTCCGGATAGTTGGAGGGGATGACGGTGCGCAGGGACTTGGGGTTGTTCTTGTATTCGCCACGGACCTCGTTGCCGGAGATGGTCACCTTGGCCACGTTGCCGGCCGCCAGCTGGTCAAGAAAGCCGGTAAAAGTAAGCTGCTCGTCCGGACGGGCCTTTCCGGTCTGCACCACCAGCCATAGCAGGACGGCCACCGAGATCAGAATCACCCACACTACAGCCGTCTTTACGTTGGAATTCATCTAGCCTCCACTTCCAGGAGGGTCCCGACTTCATTGTAACCCTAAAACACCGGATGCAGTTCCCTGCTTGCAGGCGACAGTGAAAGTCCAGGCCGGCTCCGGCCAGAGCGCCTCACTTGCGGCGCGCGGCGGCCGCCCGCAGTTCGCGGAAGGCGGCTTCGTCGAGCCCCGACTTGATGCGCTCCAGTCCCGTGACCCTCTGCTGGGTTTCCCGCACGGGGGTGCCCTTCAGGGAGCGGCCGAGCATGAGAATTGCCTCCGGATCCCCTGGAGACAGGTCCAGGCTGGCACGGAACGCCTCCGCGGCGGCATCGAACCGGCCGAGCTTCCAGAGCGCGTAGCCTAGATTGAAGTGGTAGGAGGCGTCGCGCTGGTCCAGTTCGCTGGCCCTGCGGAAGCTCTCCACGGCATCCGGGAGGTTCTGGCGGGACTGCGCCGCGCCCAGGTTGTTCCAGACTGCGCTCAAGGGAGCCAAAACGGCCACGGCGCGGAGGGAGGCGATCGCCCGGTCGTACTGCCCGAGATGGTACCGGCACAGGGCCAGGTAAAACTGGGCCTCAGGGTAGTCCGGGCTGGCTGGAGGCACCCGCTCGAACCAGCCGGCGGCAGCCTTGTAGTCGTTGCCGGCGGCCAGCATCCGGCCCAGCTCCAGGCAGGGCTGGTAGAACCCTGCGTCCAGCCGGGCGGCCTGCGTGAGGAGACGGTGCTTCTGCTCCGGCGAGGCCGCCATCAGGCCGCGGCTGTAGCTCTCCAGGGCATCCAGCCGGACCCTTCCATGGCGGCGCACGAACTCCTCAGCCGGGGGGACCGCATCCGGCGGCGCCAGCAGGCGTATGGCCTGCCAGGCGAGGCGGGTCTGGGCGTCGGTCAGGTCCTCGAGCAGCGCCGAGGCGGATTCCTCGGCGCCCAGGGACAGCTTCTCAAGGTCCAGCACGCGAAGGGTCAGCCGGATCGAACTGCCGGCTCCGGGAGGAGTGGAGACCTTAAACGAGCCGTACACCACGCGGCGCGCCTCCAGTTCCCCGGCGAGTCTTACCACCGAGGCCCGGGTGAGCACCGCGGCCGGCCGCAGCGACAGGCGCCGGTAGGCCTGTTCCCGGCTCCTGCGGTCCAGGACGAGGAGGCCCTCGGCGGCCAGCGCGCCGCGCACCGTTTCGGCCACGCCCTCCCCGATCCAATCAAGACTGGCGTCTTCGGTCAGGTTGAAGAGGGGCAGGACGGCGATGGTCTCAGCGCCGGATTCCAACGCGATAAACAACAGGAGCGCCGCACACAACCTCCGCACTCAATCAAGTCTAGCAGACGGCGCCGGTTCGGCCTCCGCGCCGAGGTGTTCCCGCACGCGCGACAGCACGGCCCGCCCGACGGCCTCCTCGTCACCGAAGCCGTCGAACCACTCCAGCCCCGGTTCCCGGCGAAACCAGGTCCACTGCCGCTTGGCGTACCGCCGGGTGTTGCGCCGGGCGTGGAAGACCGCCTCATCGAGGCTCAGTTCGCCGCGCAGGTACTGGAGCGCCTGGCGGTAGCCGTGTGACTCCAGGGGTTTCACTTCAGCAGGGTAGCCCAGCCAGAGTATTCTTCTAACCTCATCGATCAGCCCCGAAGAGAACATCCGGCGGCAGCGCCCGTCCAGCCGCGCGTACAGGGGCTCCCGTGGCGGATTGAGGCCGATCTTCAGGACCCGGTAGCCCTGGAGCGCGTCACGCCCGGCGGCGAAGGCGGCCGAGAGGCTGGCGCGCGTGAGCAGGCGCACTTCCAGGGCGCGGATGACCTTCGGCAGGTCGTTCGGGTGGATACGCGCGGCGGCCGCCGGATCGAGCCGCTTGAGCAGGCGGTGCAGCGATCCGGGGCTGCGCCGGTTGCGGCCGGCCAGCCGGCCGCGGAGCCCCGCGTCCCGTGGGGGGCCCGGGAAAAGGCCGTCCACCAAGGCCCGCAGGTAGAAGCCGGTGCCGCCCGCCACCACAGGGAGCCTGCCGCGAGCCGCGATCGAGTCCAGTGCGGCGCGGGCAAGCCGGGAGAACTCCCCCGCGCTGAAGTGCTCATCGGGTGCGGCGAAGTCCAGCAGGTGATGCGGGATGCCGCGCCGCTCACCGGGAGTGAGCTTGGCGGCGCCGATGTCGAGGTATCGGTAGATCTGGAGCGAATCGCAGTTGACGATTTCGCCGGCAAACTCCTCGGCCACACGCAACGCCAGTTCGCTCTTGCCCGAGCCGGTCGGGCCTACAATCGCAACCAGCGGCCTGATGCCAGACACAACCGATATCCCCATCTTCCAGTCTATTTCGTAAACGGCGGCCGGGCAGTGGCGTATACTGTTGGAGAGAGGAGCTTTCCGGGCCCTCCCTGGTGGGGTTGGCGCGGCAAACAGGGTGGCGATGGACCGACTGAGACTAGGGGTTGCGCTGCTGTCAGTGCTGGGCCTGACGGCAACAGGAGCGGTTGGCGCCGATGCGCCCGCACCAGCAGCGAACAGAGCCGAAGCCTACTACAACTTCTCCATGGGGCACGTGTACGCCGAGCTGGCGGCCCAGTTCGGGAACCGGGGCGACTATCTGAGCCGCGCGATCGAGCACTACAAGGCGGCGCTCAAGGCCGACCCTGGCGCCGCGGTGATCAGCGAGGCGCTGGCCGAGCTCTACGTCCAGGCCGGCAAGATCCGGGACGCCGTGCTCGAGATCGAGGCCAGGCTGGCCAAGGACCCGGGCGCTATCGACGCCCGCCGCACACTGGCGCGCATCTACGCCCGCAGCATCGGGGACCCGCAGTCCAACAAGGTCAACCGGGAGATGCTGAAGCGGGCGCTGGACCAGTACAGGAAGATCGTCGAACTGGACCCCAAGGACATCGACGGCTGGCTGCTGGTGGGGCGGCTGAACAGGGTGGCCCAGGATTCGGTGGAGGCGGAGAAGGCGTTCCAGAGGGTGCTGGAGCTGGAGCCCTCCAGCGAAGACGCCATGATCGAGCTGGCCCTGGTTTACGGCAATCTGGGAGACAGCCGCCGCGCCCTCGAGATGTGGGAGAAGGCGGTGGGGCGCAACCCGAACCGCCGCAACCTGATCTCGCTGGCGGGGGCCTACGAGGACATGCGCGACTACGCCAACGCAGTCCAGGTCCTCCGCCGGGCGGTGGAAGCCGAACCGGACAACGTGGACCTGAAGCGCATGCTGGGCCAGAACCTGGTGCTGGCCAGAAGGCTGGAAGACGCGCTCGAGGTCTACGCCGAGGTGACCGCAGACGATCCGAAGGACGCACAGTCATTCCTGCGCATCTCCCAGATACACCGCGAGAAACGGGACTTCGGCAAGGCCCGCGAGGCGTTGGAACGCGCCCGGGAAGTGGAGCCGGAGAGCATCGATATCAGGTACAACGAAGTGACCCTGCTGGAGGCGGAAGGCAGGCGCCCGGAGGCCCTGGCCGCCATGAGGAAACTGGCGGACTCCACCGAGAGGCGCTACTACAGCCGCGGCGAGCGCGCGAACCGGGTGGCGTTGCTAGAGAGGCTCGCGATCATGTACCGGTCGCAGGAGCAGTACCAGCAGGCCACCGAGACCTTCCAGAAGATGGCAGCCACAGACCCCGATGTGGGAGCACGAGCCCTGGCCCAGGTGGTGGAGACCTATCGTGTGGCGCGCGACTATACGCGCGCGATGGCTGAAGCAGAGGCGGCCGCAAAGAAGCACCCGGACGACAGGATGGTGATCCTCACGCGCGCCACGCTGCTGGCCGAAACGGGTCAGGCCGCGCAGGCCGTGGCGGAGGCCAAGAGGGTCTTCAGAGGCGTTGACGACAAGGAAGCCTGGTTCTCACTGGCCCAGATCAACGAGAAGTCCAAGGACTACGCCGGGATGGGCCGGGCGCTGGACGAGTACGAGAAGCTGATTTCCGGCGAAGAAGAACAGGGAATGCTCCTGTTCATGCGCGGCGCAATGTATGAGCGCATGAAGAACTACGACGCCGCCGAGGCTCAGTTCCGCAAGGCGATGGCCCTGGAGCCGGACAACGCCGGCGTGCTGAATTACCTGGGCTACATGCTGGCCGACCGCAACGTGCGGCTGGAGGAGGCCCACAAGCTGATCGCCCGGGCAGTGGAGCTTGATCCGGACAACGGCGCCTACCTGGACAGCCTGGGGTGGGTCTACTATCGCATGGGACGGCTGGAGGAAGCCGAAACGTACCTGCGCCGGGCGCTGGAGCAGCAGCCGCGCGACGCCACCATTCGTGACCATATGGGCGACGTGCTGGCGGAGCGCGGCAAGCTGAAAGAGGCGATAGCGGAGTGGCAGATCTCCCTCAGGGAATGGCAGGCCAGTTCGCCCGTGGAGAGGGACGAGGCCGAAATCGCCAAGATCAACAAGAAGCTGGAAGGGGCTAGGGTCCGCCTGGCGCGCGAGGCGGCGGGCGCGGCGCGCAAACCGTAGGCCGGCGCCGGTGCCGGGTTTCGGAATCATCCTGAGCTGAAGGGCCCCCAGGCTGCGACCGTCCGCTAACTGCGTCATCATGTAGGATATGCGGTTATTGCGAAGACGGATCTTACTGCTCCCCGTGGTCCTGGGGCTCCTCCTGTCTGGCGGGCTATGGGCAGCCCAGCAGCCAAAGCCGCCCCGCCTGGTGGTGGTGGTTGTCATCGACCAATTCCGGTATGACTACCTGACGCGCTTCATGGGCCGGTACACGGGAGGACTCCGGACCCTCTGGGACAAGGGCGCAGTGTACACCAATGCTCACTTGCAGCACCTGCCGACCTCAACCGCCGTGGGCCACGCCACCATCCTGACGGGCGCCACACCTGCCTTCAGCGGGATCATCGGCAATGACTGGTACGAGCGCGAATCGGGACGCTCCGTGGCCAGCATCTTTGATCCAAAGGTCAAGCTGCTGGGAGTCCCCGCGGGCAACGGCGCCTCCCCCGCCCGCCTGCTGGTGAGCACGGTGGGAGACGAATTGAAGATGGCCGGCAAGGGCCCGTCGAAGGTTATCAGCGTCTCCTTGAAAGACCGCGCCGCGATTCTGACGGCGGGCCACATGGCGGACGGCGCATACTGGTTCGAGGCCGATACCGGCAACCTCATCAGCAGCACATTTTACTTTCCGGATCTGCCAGGGTGGGTGAAGACCTTCAATGCGGGCCGGATGGCGGACCGCGGGCTGGGCGCGGAGTGGAAGGCCGCCAGCGGCAAGGTCCTCATGAAGCTGGCGGATAAGCCGGGCCCGGAGTACTACGACGCCTTCGAACGCACGCCGTTTGCGACGGAAATGCTGCTGGCCTTCGCCGAGAGGGCAATCGAGGCGGAGAAACTGGGAGCCGACGATGCCACGGACCTGCTGGTTCTCGCGCTGTCGTCGACCGACATGCTGGGCCACAAAGTTGGCCCCGATTCGGAGGAGATGCTGGAGATGAATCTCCACACCGACCGGACGCTTGGAAAGTTCTTCCAATCGCTGGACAAGCGATTCGCCGGCTCGGTGCTGGTGGTCTTCACCTCAGACCACGGTGTCGCTCCCCTTCCCGAGGTCCAGGCGGGCCGCCGGATGCCGGGAGGGCGCGCCGTCGAAGCTGAGTTTCGCAAGGCCATCGAGGACGCGCTCACGGCCAGGTACGGCAAGGGGAAGTGGATCGACTACGGCTCGCACGGAGCTTACTGGCTGAACCGGGCCACTATCCGCAGCAAGCGGCTCAGGCAGGCGGAAGTTGAGCTGACCGCCGCCGAGGCCGTGGCCGGAAGACCCGAGGTTGCGCGCGTCCTGACCGGCTCGGAGGTGGCCCGCGGGCAGTTGATACAGGACCGCCTCGGCATGGCTGTCGCCAACTCCTACAGCCCCGGCCGTTCGGCGGACGTGTTCACAATCCTGAAGCCGTATTGGATCTTCGGCAAGACCGACACCACACACGGCACAGCCTACAGCTACGACACGCACCTGCCGGTGATATTCATGGGCCCCGGAATACGACCGGGGAAGTACGACCGGGAAGTGGCCGTCAACGACATCGCCCCGACGCTCGCCACGATTCTCGAGATTGAGACGCCCAGCGGCAGCGTGGGCCGCGTGCTCCACGAGATGCTGATCCGGTGACATGCGCTCCCAACAGCACCTGCTGTCCCGCGCTCCCCAGGAGCTGACCAGCGGAAGGTTGAGGCGGTTGGGAGAGGGCCTGGGAAAGGTGGTCTACGCCTCCGAGCACTGGGTCGTCAAGCGGGAGCGGACGGCGGCCGACATCATCGCCCTGATCGTGATATGGGGAGTGCTGAGGCGGCTGGCACGGCTACTGCCCTCCCGCCTGGGCGCACCCCTGCTGCGCCACCCCTCAAGATGGATTCGCGTGGTGCGAGTGATGGTTCGGCCGCTGGTCCACGCCATCCCGCGCCGGGTCTGGCTGGCCACGCACGCCGGACACATGTGGCAGGTGTACGAGTCGCGGAACGTTCGCGGCGAGCGTTTGGCCAGAGCGCGCCTGACCGGAACACGGCTGATGCCGGACCGGGTGAGTTTCCCACGGGTCCGGCTGAGAGTGGCCGGCTGGCCGTTCTGGCTTGCAGTCAGCGAGGCCAGCGAGCGGGTGGAGGGGACCTTGCGGAGCCGCCTCGCGGACCTGGCCGCCCAGGGACGGTTCGACGAGATGGAGGTGTGGCTGAACCGTTTTCTGGAGCTGCGGCAGGCGGCCTGGCAGCACGGCGTTTTTTCGGTGGACGCCCACCTGAACAACTACGGCGTGGCCGGCGACCGCGTGGTCCTGCTGGACTCGGGCGGCCTGACGGATCACTGGCCGGAGGTGGACAGGCGGCTGGCCGCGCAGGCGGATGAGGAAGCCCCTCACGTCCGGCTCGGCCTTGGCCGCCTTCTGGCCGGCCGGCCAGACATCGCAGGCCGGTTCGACGCCCGCTGGAGGGAGATTGTCAGCCGCTCGGGCGTGCTGCGGCACTGGCCGGGCGAACCCGCGCCTTAGGCGCGTCTTGTTGTTTCGCCGATCCTCATGCATTAGAATGACTTACATAAGCCACTTGCGGGCCGGCTGAAGGCCGCCGCGGTGTGATTCGCCTCTTGCAGGGGAGACTGATGCCAGAAGCCGAGCAGACACAAGCAGCCCCGGGTTCCGAGTCCGTGGCACCGAAGAAGAAGCGACGCAACCCCAAGCTGCCCCGGCAGCAACTGCCGCTGCTGGAACACGAAGCGCGATCCACAACCCCCATGGAGGTCTCCCTCGGCTTCACCATGGAGCAGGCGCTGACAGAGGCCATCCGCTGCCTGGACTGCAAGGACCCCAAGTGCATCGACGCCTGCCCGCTTCACATCGACATCAAGGCGCTCATCGCCAGGATAGTGGACGGCGACATTCTGGGGGCGTTCGACAAGATCAACGAGCAGAGTCCCTTCCCCGGCATCTGCGGGCGGGTGTGCCAGTACGAGTTGTTCTGCGAGAAGGCCTGCCTGTTGGGCAAGAAGCTGGAGCCGGTGGCGGTCGGTTCGCTGGAGCGGTTCGCGGCCGACTACTTCCGTCAATCGGGCGAGTCGCGGCTGCCTGAGATCCCGCCGCCCAACGGGCAGAAGGTCGCGCTGGTGGGGAGCGGGCCGGCGTCTCTGATCGCAGCCTTCGACCTGGTGCGTAAGGGATACGACGTCACGGTCTTTGAGGCGCTGCACGAACTGGGCGGCGTGCTGGCCTACGGCATTCCGCCCTTCCGGCTCCCGCGCGACATCCTGCGCGAGGAGATCGAGCGGCTGGGGATGTTGAACGTCAAGTTCCGCCGGAACTTCATCGTGGGCCGGACGGGCACGGTCGAGGAGTTGTTCAAACAGGGCTACTCGGCGGTGTTCCTGGGCACGGGCGCGGGACTGCCGCACCTGATGGGGATTCCCGGGGAGAACCTGATCGGCGTGTACACCGCCAACGAGTTTCTGACGCGGATCAACCTGATGCGCGCCAATGAATTCCCGGCCAGCGACACGCCGGTGCGCGTGGGCAGGCGCACCGTGGTCATCGGCGGCGGCAACTCGGCCATGGACGCGGCGCGGTGGGCCAAGCGCATGGGCAGCGAGTCCCGGATCATGTTCCGGCGCGGGCGCGCGGAGCTCCGAGCCAGGCTGGCGGAGATCGAGCACGCCGAGGAGGAAGGAGTCATCTTCGACTTCCTGGCGGTGCCGGTACGGCTGATCGGCGATGACAAGGGCGCGCTGCGCGAGATGGAGTGCATCAGAATGGAGCTCGGCGAGGTCGACGAGTCGGGACGCCGGTCGCCGGTTCCGGTGCCAGGCAGCGAGTACATCGTGCCGGTCGATACGCTGGTCATGGCCATAGGCCAGAGCCCGAACCCGACGGTGCAGCGGGCCACTCCCCAGCTCATCACTAACCGGGGCAAGATCGTTATCGACCACGCGGGAGAGACCAGCATGAAGCGCGTGTTCGCCGGCGGGGACGTGGTGAGAGGCGGCTCGACCGTCATCCAGGCGATGCACGACGGCCGCGTGGCGGCCGAGGCCATCGACCGGGCTCTCGCCGCGGAGCGCGTCACGGGCGTGATGGCGGGCACTGTCAGCAGGCCCTGCATCATGGACACCGCCGGGCAGCGGGTGGTGGCCAAGCGCAGCCTCACGCCGGAGATCGCCTGGCTGGAGGTGGAGGCTCCCGAGATCGCCACCCACTGGAAGCCGGGCCAGTTCATCATCGTCCGCCCCACTGAGCAGAGTGAACGCATCCCGCTGACCATTCTGGGTGGCGACCCTGTCGGCGGGACAATCCACCTGGTGGTGCAGGCGGTCGGCAAGACCTCGCGGCAGACGGTGGCGCTGGAGGTGGGCGACCGGGTCGCCGACCTGCTCGGCCCGCTGGGGCAGCCGGCGACAATCGAGAAGGTCGGACGCGTGGTGTGCGTGGCGGGCGGCGTGGGCACGGCGGAACTGCTGCCCGTGGCGCGCGCTTTCCGCGAGGCCGGCAACCGGGTCACGGCGCTGTGCGGCGCGCGCTCCACGGCGCACATCATCCTGGATCAGGAACTGCGCGCGGTGGTGGACGAGTTGCGCTGGTCCACCGACGACGGCTCGGGCGACTTCCACGGGACCGTGGTGGACCTGATGCGCGAGTGGCGAAGCCGGCAGGCGGCCGCGCCGGACGCGGTTCACGTGATCGGGCCCATTCCCATGATGCGTGCCGCGGCGGCGCTAACCAAAGAGTGGGGAACCCCGACTCACGCCAGCCTGAACCCGATTATGGTGGACGGCACCGGCATGTGCGGCGGTTGCCGCGTGGCGGTGGGCGGCAAGGTCAAGTTCGCATGCGTGGACGGGCCCGAATTCGACGCCCACCAGGTGGACTTCGACGAGTTGATCCGGCGGAACTCGGCCTACACGGCCCAGGAGCGCGAGGCGCTGGAGCAGCATCTGTGCCGGCTCCAGCAGTGACAGCCGCGGGCTTCCGACAGGCCGGGAGGCCTGTCGCACCGGGGGCCAGGCGTCCCCGCACCCGCCGGACTAGACCAGCAGGTGGGTGTTTCCGACTGTCACGTTCTTGAGGCCGGCGGCTTCCGCCGCGGCGCGGCAGTCCTGGGCCAGCCGGCGCGGCGTCAGAGGAAGGTCCCGGAGTTCGAATTGCGGGGAGAAGGCCAGCAATGAGTAAGGAATGGCGGGATCGATGCCGGCGATGAACCCGGCTATCTGCCGAACCTCCTGCACATCCACGTAGCCCGGGACCAACAGGGTGGCGGCGCGGAGAAAGGGGACTTGCGGCCTCTGCTTGTGGTACTGGCCGAGCCCCTTGAAGTTCGCCAGTGTCGCGCGGTTGCTGACGCCGGTCAACGCCAGGTGGAGGTTGTCGTTCCAGGCTTTCAGATCGAACTTGATTCCTCCCCCGGATTCAGAAGCAATGCGGGCGAGCGTTTCCAGGTGGCGTGAATTGAAGCTGCCGCTGGATTCAATGCAGACGCGCAGTATGGGTGAGCAGTTCGTCCTGCGGGACAGTTCCTGTTTTCGCTCGCGAGCCAGACGGGCGGCCGCAATGACATGCTCGGGCTGGACCGCCGGGTCGCCGCCGTAAAAGCAGATGCAGGTGACCTTCTCGTCCACCATGGAGGCCAGCCGCTCAGCCGACATCCTGGGGCCAAGATCGCGCGTGTTTTCGCGCCAATGCCAGTTCTGGCAGAAGAGGCAATCAAAAGGACAGGCGCCGTAAAAGACCGAAAGGTTGGCATACCCGGCCTCCGGGCCTTTGCTGGAAACCGAGTACCGGGGAAAGCCCGTTCCCCTGCCGCCGGCGCAAACCCACGCAGCGACACAGTTGGTGGGATGCGGGTCATAGTAGGCGGATAGAATGCCGGCCTCGGGGCTGGTCAGCCTTCGCAACCTGCCTCCGCGATTTTCGCTGAGGCCGCAGAACCCTTTTTGGCCGGCGGGAATGAGGCACTCATTGCCACAGCGGCCGCAGGCCAGGCCGCCGGCTGCCCGGGGCGGGCTGGGGGGCAGGTTGAATCTGGCCCTGGAGGTTCGATGGGCAGCGGAGATCAGATCCATCGCCTCTGAAGAGCCGTCGCTGGCGCAGGGACCACAGAGTCTCAGGAAGCCGGAGATGTCCCGCCGGTCGCTGCTGCACACCAGGCACCTTGGCGTGCCGCTGCCGCGATTGGGAGCTGCCCGGCAGGAGGTGATGAAAGCCGCGGGGCAGGCCACGCCCCGCACACAGAAATCCCGCCGGCTGGGCCGCGGACCGGACACGGCGCCTCCCCTGCCTTTGAGTGTACATTAACCCCACGCGGCTCGAAGCCGGCCTCGCCCCGCCCTCAACGCCTCAAAAACCGGCGCTGACCGGCTGGGAGGCTCCTGTGGCGCCGGTGCGAGGTGCGCCGGAAAGCCTCGCTCCTCTCCCCCAGGATGTCCAGCAGCCTGCGGAGCAGGACTGTCAGTCTCCCGCCGGCCGGAATCTTATGGCAGGACGGGATGAGATCCGGGCCGAAGATGAACTGGCCGTCGCCGCTGCGTTTCACCCTGGCGAGCGGCAGCGTGACCAGGTCCTCACGCGGCCCGCTCTCCAGGCAGAAGCGAAGGTTCTTGCGCCCGAACTGAACCCTTTCGTCGCCGCCCGTGTTGTGGTCAGGGACCTGGCACGCCTCGGAGGCGCACCGCGCCCGGGCAGCGTCCCGTTGTACATGGTTTCGGCGTCCGGTTCCAGCGCCGCTGGTCCGTAACCGGCAAAGGAGAGCGCCGTAGCGGCAAAGCGGATGCTGTTTTCGAATAGCGGGCCTGCGCCTGGAAATGATGCGGCGCCAGACGCATGCCCTCGGACCAGACAGCTCGCGCCGGGCGCAACCCGAACAGGGAGGCAACCGTTGCCAGCCGGTCGGGATGAGCGTCGGCCACCGGCAGACCGCGGCATGGAACCAGGTCGTAAAGCGAGCCGGCGGAAGCGGTCATCGCATGGCCCCCTTCGTGAGCAGCAGCCGCCAAGCCATGACAGACAAACCGTAATGCATGAGAGCCTCTTGGACTCTTGACATCACCAGGAGGACTATGTGCATATGGTTCATAGTGGAGTTGCTCCAATAGTGGACCTTGACCAATGCCTCTGCTCCGGCAAATCGCTGGGCCGGCTGTTGCGGCCCGCCATCCTGGCGTTGCTCTCCCGCTCGCCCGGTCACGGCTATGAACTGGCGCAGAGGCTCGCCGAATGCGGGCTGCTGTCCGGCGATCACCCGGATCCGAGCGGCGTGTACAAGACGCTGAAGGAAATGGAGAAGGAAGGGCTCGTGAGCGCAACATGGGAATTGGCCGACACGGGACCGGCAAAGCGCCGTTACCAGATGTCGCAGGAGGGCGCCGCGTGCCTGGAGCGCTGGATCTCGACTTTGGGGACTTACCGGGCATACATTGACGGACTGCTCGCGCTGGCGGCTCCGGAGCCGCAGAAGCTCGCAATGATACACCAGCCGTGCGCCTGCCGGAGCATTGAGTAGTGCTTCTGCCGTTTAACCCCACTCAAGAGGAATAGGACCGCCGCGATGCGCGAGTTCACCGGCGAAATGGCCGGAACCGTCATGCCGGTACTTTTCGGATGCGGATCGGCGGCGGTCTCCGTGTTGTTCGGAGCCCGCTCCGGCCTCATGCAGGTGGCCCTTGCCTGGGGCATCGCCGTGATGCTGGCGCCGCTGACGCAAGCCGGATTGAACCCGGCGCGCGACCTGGGCCCAAGGCCAAGGGGCGGCCCGAGAGCGCGAAGCCGAAGGGGGCGCCGCACGCATTCTGAAGCGCCTGGAAAGGAACAGCAAAGTGAAGACGAAGCTGATCGTGATTGGCGGTTTCCTCGGGGCGGGAAAGACCACGCTTCTCAGGGAAATGGCCCGGAAACTGACACAGCAAGGGTGCGCCGTGGGGATGATCACCAATGACCAGGCGCCGGACCTGGTCGATACCGCCATACTGACCGGCAGCGGAATGGGCGTGCTGGAAGTGGCGGGCAGTTGTTTCTGCTGCAATTTCCACGGTTTCGAGGCCGCCATCCAGTCCTTGATCGACAAGAGGGCAGACATCATTCTCGCCGAGCCGGTGGGCAGTTGCACGGACCTCGCCGCGACCATCATGCAGCCGATCAAGGACCGGCGGCCGGATGTCGACCTTGCCCCCTTGACGGTGCTGGCGAGTCCCGATCACGTGCGCGAGGCTCTGGGCAAGACAGGCTCAGCGATGCACGACAGCGCGGTCTATATTCTGGGCCTGCAAATGGCCGAGGCCGATTATCTGCTGCTGAACAAAGTGGACCTGCTGAGCGCGGCGGGGCGCGCCGAGCTGGTGACGCTGTTGCGCGAGGCATTTCCGGGAAAGCCCGTGGGGGAAATCTCCGCGCGCACGGGCGAAGGCGTGGACACCTGGCTGGCCGGCCTTTCCAGCGCCGAGCCGGGCAGGCACATCGTGGATGTCGATTACGACCGCTACGCGGAGGGAGAGGCGGTCCTCGGATGGCTGAACGCGGCCATCGAACTGGAGGCCGTGGAAGGCGAGACGGACTTCTTCGCTCCCGCGCTGGCGCTGATGCAGACTCTGCATCAGGATTTCCGCGAACGGAGTGCCGAGATCGGCCACGTCAAGGTGATCGTGGAATCTGGCGGCAGCAACCGGGTGACGAACCTCACGAGCCTGGCCGGTGAGGTCCTGGCGGTGGACCGGTCGCCCCTTGCCGGCGCCAGTGCGCGGCTGATTCTCAACGCACGCGTGCAGATGCCGGCCGAGGATCTCGAAGCTGTGGCGCGCCGGGCGATCGGGAGTCTTTCGGGCGGGGCGGTGAAGGCTTCCGCCACCACGTTCCGCTGCCTGACGCCGGGAAGGCCGCAACCCACGTACCGCTACGCGGCGGGAGAGGACCGGCGGGCAGCCGGCCGGCTCCCTCTGCCGGAGCCGCAGCCTTAATCGGCATCGGGAGCAGTATCAGAACATATAGCAGGCATGCTCC
The DNA here is from genome assembly GCA_037440765.1 of Solibacteraceae bacterium. Classification (GTDB taxonomy): domain Bacteria; phylum Acidobacteriota; class Terriglobia; order Bryobacterales; family Bryobacteraceae; genus DTKY01. The sequence goes on along the minus strand of JBBITL010000030.1, from coordinate 21,464 downwards.
CCGGCGGAAGGTACGAACTGAAGGAAGTTGTGTCCGAGAACGCCGAGTCGCGCACTTTCGCAGCCCGGGAGAGCGCGACAGGGCGCGCCGTACTGGTCCACCTGCTTCTGCCACCGCCGCCGGGCGGCCCCATTCCCACGCTGCGCGGGAAGGCGCATGGCGGATTCCTCCCAGTTTCTCGACGCCCCGAGCGTCCCAGCCCACGCCGGTGCCGTCCGTGAGCGGCGTTTTCACGGGGGGCGGCCGGAGCGGCTCTCCCTGTAACAATCCAGCCCGCGGCCGCGAGCGACTCCACTCAGATGTTCCAGGCGCCCGTGGCGGGGCAGCCTCCCGCTCAGGCGCCCGCGCAACCGCCGCGGAGCCCGGTGAGTTCACGCGATTTTTCGAATCGCCGCTTGGAAGCGGCGGCTCGTGGCGGTCGAAAAGTAGACCACCTCCGGGCAGAGCAATTAAACAAGACAGGTGAAGCGTGTGTTTGCGCTACAAAGGCAGCAGGATTCAGCGGAGCGCCGGCCCACGGATCTCTGCGGCGGGACCGCATTTTCAATCGCTATCGGCAGGAGGCGGGGTCCCACTTGACTGCCGCGCCCCCAGCCTGCTTCAATCAGACCGCTGTGATCACACGAGGAATTCTCATAAACGCAGCCGCGTTCGTCGTCGTGGTGGCCGGCCTGCGAGCCGCCGGGTCCATCGCCGTTCTGCTGCTGGTGTCCGCCTTCATCGCCATGATCAGCGCTCCGGCCGTGTTCTGGCTCAGGAGGAGACGGGTGCCGCCGGCGGTGGCCGTTCTGCTGGTGGTGGCAACCATCATCGGCGTTTTCACCTTGCTGGGCGTGGTGCTGGGCGCCTCGATCAACAACTTCATCCGCGCCGCGCCGGGCTACCGGGAGCGGCTGGATGAAGGCATGGCGCAGATCGTCGAGTGGGCGCGCCAGGCAGGCGTGGAAGAGTCCACCGTGCGGCAGTTGCTCTCCATCGAACCCGGCGCCATCATGGGCATCCTCGGCAACGTCTTCGGAGCCATAGGCGGCGTGCTCGGCAACTCGCTCCTCATCGTGCTGATCGTCGTGTTCACTCTGTTCGAGGTCTCCAGCTTCCCGGTCAAGCTGCGCGTGGCGTTCGGGGGGAGCGAAGCGCCCATTCTGAGGCTCCGGGAGATTGCCGGCAATGTTGTTCACTATCTGGCGCTGAAGAGCATGATCAGCCTGTTCACCGGCCTCGGCGTGGGGATATGGGTGGCGGCCGTAGGGCTGGATTTCCCGGTTCTCTGGGGGCTGCTGGCCTTCGTTCTGAACTTCATCCCGAACCTCGGGTCGGTGGCGGCCGCGGTCCCGGCCGTGATGCTGGCCTTCGTGCAACTCGGGCCGCGAGCGGCCGGGATTGTGATCGCCGGCTACCTGCTCGTGAACTTCGTCATGGCGAACCTCATCGAGCCGCGCGTCATGGGCCAGGGCCTGGGCCTCTCAACGCTGGTGGTCTTCCTGTCACTGCTGGGCTGGGGCTGGATCCTGGGCACGGTGGGAATGTTCCTGGCCGTGCCGCTCACAGTGGCCCTTCGGATTGCGCTGGAGTCAAGCCCGCGCACCCACTGGATAGCGGTTCTGATGGGCCCCGCCCGCGAGGCCGCCAGAGAGGCTGCCTGACCCGATGAGGGCCATCGCCCGCTTCATGGCGCCGGCCACCAGGGCGAGCGCCTGCTCGGCGGGGAGTTCACGGACGCTTGAGCCCAGCGGCTCGGCGGCGATGGGCCCGTCGTAGCCGATCTGGTTCAGAGCGTTCAGGAAGCCTGCCGTGTCGATCACTCCGGTGGCCAGGGGGATCTCGCGCTGGTTGTCGCGCAACTGGTCGGCGGGGATGTCCTTGGGCGCGTCATTCAGGTGAGCGCCCACGACGTCCGCGTTGTTAAGCGTCAGGATGTCGGCCGGAGTCTCGCCCGCGTGGTGCCAGTGCCAACTGTCCATGAGAAAGCCGACGTTGGTCTTCTTGGTCTCGGCGATCAGTTCCTTGGTCTCCTCCATGGTGTGGACGAACGGGAACTTGCCCCGGGTCCAGCCGGTCTTCGGCCCGATGTACTCCAGGCCGAAGCGGATGCCGTGATCCTCAAGGACGGTGGCGGCCTCGGCGATGCGCCTTACGTGCAGCCTGAAGTTCTGAAGGTACGTGAGCCGGTTGTCGGAGGATGAAATCCAGGTGCAGAAGCGCGTCATTCCGGCCCGCTGCATCGCCCTGGCCCAAACGGTCAGGCTGGTCTTGATCCACTCGGCGAACTTCTCATCCGCCTGAGCCACCGGGACGCCCTGCGCCAGGAAGCCGAACTCGACTTTCCTGGCCGCCATGTCGTCCTGGAGTTGCTTCAGCGCGGGACCGGAAAGAGCCGCAAGTTCGCTGATGTTCGGGTCCACGGCCTCGAAACCGTAGCGGGCCGCGTAATCGATCTGCTGCTTCAGGTTGGCCTTCACTCCGATGTTGCCGGTGTGCAGGCACGTCTTCATCCTGCGGGCGGGTGCGCCGGCGGCGCTACCAGTGAGCAGGCTGCCGGCGGCAAGCGAGCCCGCGGCGCCGAGAAGAAAGTCCCGCCGGTTCCTGGCGGTTGTCATCACGTGGCCTCCTCCGGCCCATGGCGGGCCTCAGTGGTTGGGGTTCACTGGATCAAGTGTACGTCTTGCGGAAGCGGACGGCCAGCAGACCCGCGCGACCCATGGGATAATTCCCGCATGCGCCATCCCGACCGCTACTTTGACGCCGACCCCGCTGTACGAGCCATCGCGCGCAGGCTGTATGAGAAGGTCAATCCTCTGCCCCTGATTTGCCCGCACGGCCACGTGGACCCGGCCATTCTGGCGCAGGACCGGCCTTTTCCGAACCCTGCCTCTTTGCTGGTGATCCCCGACCACTATCTGTTCCGGATGCTCTATTCCCAGGGCGTGAGGCTGGAGGACCTGGGGGTGCCCCGGCTGGACGGCGCGGCGGTCGAGGCCGACCCGCGGAAGATCTGGCAGCGGCTGGCCGACATGTTTTACCTGTTCCGCGGCACGCCCTCCGGCTGCTGGCTGAGGGACGAACTGGAGGGGGTGTTCGGGATCGAGGAGCCGCTCACCGGGCAGACCGCGCAGGCCATCTACGACCGGATCAGCGAGAAGCTGGAGCTGCCCGAGTTCCGGCCCCGCGCCCTGTTCAAGAAGTTCCGCATAGAAGTCCTGTGCACGACCGACGCCGCGACAGACTCGCTGGAGCACCACCGCACGATCCGCGATTCGGGCTGGAGCGGGCGCGTGCTTCCCACGTTCCGGCCAGACGCCGCCGTCGCCATCCTCTCGCCCGGCTGGCCGGCGGAGGTCGAGAAGCTCGGCCGCCTCACGGGCAAAACAATCACCAGCTTCAAGGACTTCATCGCAGCCCTGGAGGATCGCCGGACCTTCTTCAAGTCGATGGGCGCCACCAGCACGGACCACGCGGTGGTGGAGCCCTACACCGTGGAGTTGGACGCGCCTGAAGCCGGGAGAATCTTCTCCCGGGCCATGCAGGGCCGTGCTACGGAGGCGGACGCGAGGGCATTCACCGCCCACATGCTGATGGAGTTCGCCCGCATGAGCGCGGAGGACGGACTGGTAATGCAGCTCCACCCGGGTTCATGGCGCAACCACAACCAGGCGGTCTACGCCGCCTTCGGCCCGGACAAAGGCTGCGACATCCCGGTCGCCACCGAGTACACGAGGAATCTGAGAGCGCTGCTGAACAAGTACGGCAGCCACCCGGGGTACCGGCTGGTGCTGTTCACGCTCGACGAATCCACGTACGCGCGCGAGCTGGCTCCTCTGGCCGGCCACTATCCTGCCCTGCGGCTGGGACCGCCCTGGTGGTTCCACGACAGCGTCGAGGGAATGAAACGGTTCCGTGAGAGGGTCACCGAGACGGCCGGCATCTACAACACGGCCGGCTTCAACGACGATACCCGGGCGTTTCTGTCCATCCCCGCGCGGCACGATCTGAGCCGCCGCGTGGATTCCAGCTTCCTGGCCGGCCTGGTGGCGCGCCACATACTCACGCTGGAGGAAGCGGAGGAGATGGCGGTGGATCTGGCCTACAACCTGGCCCGCCGGACCTACCGCCTGGAAACCTAGCCGCTACCTGAGCAGGTCCTCGAGCTGGAGCTTGGCGTCGGTCCTGGCGTCGCGGTACTTGACGATGACCGGCGTGTAGAGCGAGATGCCCCACTCCTTGCCCTTGCCCCGCGCGATATTGCGGGCACCCGCCACCACGACGGCTCCCTCCGGGACTACGAGCGGGTCGTCTCCGGTGGAGCTGTAGACCTCGCCGCGCACGACGTCGTAGACAGGCGTGGAACGGTTCAGAATGGCGCCGGTTCCAAGCACCGCCCGCCGCTTCACCACCGTGCCTTCGTACACGCCGCAATTGCCCCCCACCAGGACTTCGTCCTCGACGATCACGGGCAACTCGCCCACCGGCTCCAGCACCCCACCGATCTGAGCGGCGGCCGATATGTGGCAGTTCCTCCCCACCTGCGCGCAGCTTCCCACCAGCGCGTGCGAGTCGATCATGGTTCCCTCGCCCACGTATGAACCGGCGTTGATGAACATGGGCGGCATGCAGGTTACCCCGCGGCCCACGTAACAGCCGTCACGGATGCTCGACCCGCCCGGCACCATGCGGACGCCGCTGTCCAGAGTCAGCCGCTTCACCGGGTAAGTGGACTTGTCGAAGTACGGCTGGCGGCTGCGGTCGACCGACATGTCCACCAGCGCGCCCATGCGGAACCCTAGCAGGACACCCTTCTTGACCCATACGTTCACGCGCCAGCCGCTCGGGGCTGCCGGGTCGGGCTCTGCTGCGCGCACCGTGCCCGAGTTGAGCGCGTCCTTGAATGCCTGGAAGAGCGCGAAATCGGCCTCCGAGTATGTCTCCGGCCTGGAGTCAAAAAGTCTCTCGATGTCAGTTTGCAGCATTAGTCTTCGCAACGAAACCCAGGTCGTCGAGCACACCCTCGATCCTGGCCAGGCTGGCCGGGGCCGGCGGCACCAGAGGCAGGCGCCAGACCGGCTCGAGCAGCCCCATCAGGGACATCGCAGCTTTCACCGGGATGGGGTTGGTCTCGACGAAATTCACTTCCATCAGCGGGAGATACTTCCGGTGGACCGCCCGCGCTCCGGGAAAATCGTTGGCCAGGCAGCGGCGCGCAATCTCGGTCATCTCGGCGGGGATCTCGTTGCCGGCGGTCGAGATCACTCCCTTTCCGCCCAGCGACATGACGGGGATGGTCACGGCATCGTCTCCGGAAAGGACCGAGAAGCGCTCCGGAACCTGGTTCAGGATGGCGGCGACCTGCGCCAGGTTGCCCGAGGCTTCCTTCACCGCGACGATGGTGTCAATCTCCGCCAACCGCTTGAGCGTGGCGGGCTCCACGTTGACGCCGGTGCGGCCCTGCACGCTGTAAACCACGATGGGCAGGCGCGTGGCGGCGGCCACGGCCTTGTAGTGCTGGTACAGCCCTTCCTGCGTGGGCCGGTTGTAGTACGGGGTGACCGAGAGGATGCCGTCGGCTCCCAGGGCCTCGATTTCCTTGGCCAGGTGGATGACTTCGGCCGTATTGTATCCGCCCGCCCCGGCGACCACCTTGACCTTCCCCCCCGCCTCCTCCAGCGTGATCTCCACCACGCGCAGGTGCTCGGCGTGACTGAGCGTCGGACTCTCGCCCGTGGTTCCGCAAGGCACCAGGAAATCGATGCCAGCCTCAATCTGCCGGCGCACAAGCCGCCGCAGGGTCGCCTCGTCCAGCGACAGGTCCCTGTTGAACGGCGTAACCAGCGCGGTGCCGCATCCTACAAACATGTGCCACCTCCGAACAGCACTTCCTCGAAATTGAAGAAGCCTTTCTTTCCCACCACCCATTGTGCCGCTTTGAGCGATCCCCGCGCGAAGCCCTCGCGGCTGCGCGCGGTGTGCCGCAGGGTTATGGTGTCGGCGGCCGAGTCGAAGCCGAGCTCGTGCGTGCCCGGATGCGCGCCGGCGCGGTTGGATGACACGTTTACCGGGCGCGTGTAGCCGGCCCGCTCGACCTCCTGGACGAGCTTGAGCATGGTGCCCGAAGGCGCGTCTTTCTTGGCAGAGTGATGTATCTCCCAGCCCCAGGCCGCGTAGTTGGCCTCGTCCTTCAACAGGCGCGCGGCTTCAGCCGCCAGGCGGAAGAAGACGTTCACTCCGATGGAGTAGTTCGGGCTCCAGACCAGGCCCACGCCGGAGTTGTCGACCGCCGCCCTCACCCGCTCCGCCTGCCCGCTCCAGCCGGTTGTCCCGAGCACCATATTGACGCCCAGGGCGGCGATTCGCTCGACGTTGCCGGCCACCGCCGACGGGATCGAGAAGTCGATGGCCACGTCCGCGCCCCGGAAGCCGTCCGGGGTGATCCCTTCGAAGTTGGCGTTGTTGAACTCGTCCAGTTTCAGCCGCACATTGAAACCGTACTCCGGGGCGAGTTGCTCCACCAGCCGTCCCATCTTCCCGTATCCTACGATCACCAGGTTCATGTGGTCTCCTCTCAGTCGAACGCCGCTGGGTCCGGCTCCCGGAAAAACTCGGCGTGCAGCGCCCCGACCACCTCCGCCAGGTCCTGCTCGGCCACCACAAAGGTCAGGTTCAGCCGCGAGGCGCCCTGTGAGATCATGCGGACGTTCGCGTTGCCTGCCGCGCCGAACACCCTGCCCGCCACCCCCGGCGTGCGCCGTATGTTCTCGCCCACCAGGCAGACGATAGCCTGGTTCTCCTCCGCCTCGACGTTGGCGAACTCCCTCAGCTCCTGACAAATATCCGCCAGCCGGGCGGTGTTGTCAATAGTCAGAGAGACGCTCACCTCGCTGGTGGACACCACGTCGACGGCGGTCTCGAAACGGTCGAAGACCTCGAAGATGCGCCGCAGAAAGCCGTGCGCCATCAGCATGCGCGTCGAGTGGACGTTGACGATGGTGATCCGGCGCTTGCAGGCGATGGACTTGACGACGTTGGCGCAGGGCACGGCATCGGCCACTATGCGCGTACCGGCGATTTCCGGCCGCCGCGAGTTCAGGATGAGCACTGGAATGCTCCTCTCCATGGCCGGCAGCACGGTGGCCGGGTGCAGCACCTTGGCGCCGAAGTAGGCCAGCTCGGCCGCCTCCGCAAAGGAGATCGTCTTGACCCTGTGGCCTCCGGGCAGGATAGTGGGGTCCGCCGTCAGCATCCCGTCCACGTCCGTCCAGATCTGGATCTCCTCGGCGCCGATGCCGGCCCCCACAATAGACGCGCTGAAGTCCGAGCCGCCCCGGCCCAGGGTCGTAGTAACTCCCTGCTCGCTGGAGCCGATGAACCCGCCCATGACCACGACTCTCTCATTCGCCAGCGGCGCGACAGCCTCGGCCAGGCGTGAATAAGTCAGGGGAAGTATGGGAGCGGCCTGCGTATGGCGCGCGTCCGTCACAATAACTTTGCGCGAATCCACGTGAGCCGTCTCCAGGCCGCACTTGCGGAGGGCCAGGGCGACGATGGCGCTGGAGAGCCGTTCCCCGTACGCCGAGACGGCGTCCACCGAGCGGGGCGACAGTTCGCCCAGCACGCCCAGGCCCCCGACCAGCTCGGACAGTTCCTGAACGTGCTCCTCTACGATGCGCTGCGCTTCCGGCCAGTCGTTTTCCAGGACCGCGGGCCGGGCTTCCCGGAGGTGAAATGCGCGAAGCTCGTCGAGCTGCGCCAGGGCCTCGGCGCGCCGCCCGGCGACCGCTTCACCGGCGATCGCCAGCAGCCTGTTGGTGGTCTTGCCCATAGCCGAGACGACCACGACGGGACGCCGGGCGGCCCGGGCCTTGACGATCGAAGCCACGCGCTCGATTGCGGCCGCCGATTCCACCGACGTGCCGCCGAACTTCATCACGATCATTTACAGACCTCCGCGCCCGGCCGCATGGGCCGGGCATGCCCGGCGCCTACACCAGACCCTCGGTCACCATAAGCTCGGCGTTCAGCACCGCCGCGCCGGCGGCGCCCCGCACCGTATTGTGCCCCAGGGCGACGAACTTGTAGTCGAAGACCGGGCAGGCGCGCAGACGCCCGATGAACACAGCCTGTCCTCGCTCGCGCTCCACGTCCTTGCGCGGCTGCGGCCGGTTGGGCTGGGTCATGTAGATGACCGGATGGGGCGGCGCGCTGGGCAGTCTGCGCTCCTGCGGCGCGCTCGTGAAGCCGCGGAAGGCATCCAGCACATCCGCTTCAGCGGGCCTTGCAGACAGCTCCACGGACACAGCCGCCGTGTGCCCGTCCACCACTGGCACGCGGTTGCAGTGGGCACTGACGCGCACGTCCAGATCCATGACACGTTCGCCGTCGAATTCGCCCAGGATCTTCCGGGTCTCCTGCTCAACCTTATCTTCCTCGCCGCCGATGAAGGGGATGATATTGGCCGTGATGTCCATGGAGGGGACACCCGGATAGCCAGCTCCGGAAACGGCCTGAAGCGTGGTGACCACCACGCGCCTGATGCCGAAAGGCTTGAGCGGGGCCAGGGCCATGGTGAGGACCACCGTCGAGCAGTTCGGATTGGTCACGATAAGTCCCTTCCAGCCGCGCGCGCCGCGCTGTACGGGCGCCAGCTTCAGGTGATCCGGGTTTATCTCGGGCACCAGCAGCGGGACGTCCGCGTCCATCCGGTGATTGCGCGAGTTGGAGACCACGGCATGGCCCGCCCTGGCGAAGGACTGCTCGATCTCGGTTGCCACGCCGGCGTCCATCGCGGAAAACACCAGCGGCGGCGCGTTGCCCGGCTTGCACTCCTCCACCACCAGATCCGCCACGCCGGCGGGCGTCTCCCCTCCCAGGTGCCACTGCGCCGCGTCGCGGTACTTCTTGCCCACCGACCGGTCACTGGCGCCCAGCCAGGCGAGATTGAACCAGGGATGGTTCTGCAAGAACCTGACAAAGTGCTGGCCAACCATGCCGGTGGCGCCGAGAACTCCTACGTCTATCCGCCGTTCCATCTTTTCCCTTTCACCAGGTGGCGAGCAACCGCCTCACCATTTTCTTGTAGACCTCGACCGCCTCCAGAAGCTCTCGCTTGGGGACGCGCTCCTCGAGCGTATGCGCCACGTGGATCGAGCCTGGACCCAGAAGATACGGCTTGCCCCAGGCCCCGCCAAAGGCCGGAATGTCAGTAGTATAGGCCACAACGGTCGTCTCGATGTCCGGCAGGCTTCCCAGCAGGACCGCCGGGATGCACAGCGCCTCGCGGGCCTCCGCGCGCCCGGCCGCCGCCTGCTCCACGGTGCGGCGCACAGGTTCGGGGTCCCCCACCAGCCGGATCATGATTTCGGCCGAGGCGAGGTCGGCTACCACGTTGGGGGCGCGCCCGCCCGAAATCGTCCCGATGTTCAGCGTGCCCGGCCCCAGCAGCGGGTCCACGGGCATGCGGGCGGCGCGGAGAGCCTCCAGCACGTCGAGCAGCTTGGCTATGGCTGACTCGCCGAGTTCGGGATAGGCGGAGTGCGCCATTCTTCCGTGCGCCGTGATCTGGTAGCGCAGAGCGCCCTTGGCGCCAAGGGCGAGCTTGTTCCCGGTGGGCTCGCCGTTGATCAGAAAACGCGAGCCGCGCGGGTTCCGGGCCGCGTGCCGGGCCCCGGCGCTGTTCTTCTCCTCACCCACCACGAACAGCAGCCCGAGGTTCCGCCTCCCTTCCTTGAGCAGTTCTTCAGCGGCCTGGATCATGGAGGCGATGATGCCCTTGGCGTCGCAGGCGCCGCGCCCCCAGATGTTCTCCTCATCCTCGCGGCAGGGAACATGCGGAGGCACAGTGTCCATGTGAGTGGAGAGCGTGACGACGGGTTCGCCCCAGTGCGCGAATACGTTGAAACGGCCCGGCTCGGCCTCCATCGCCTCCACCCGGCCCTGGTGGGCGCGGGCCATCTCCGAGAGTCGGGCGAAAAGGAAATCCCCCGCCGGCCTCTCGTTGCCGGTGATCGATTCGATATCGATCAGCCTGCGCGTCAGATCAAACAGATCCATGGTGTTCTGCTCTGTGGCTGGAGGTTGCAAGAAGGGAGGAACCGCGGAGATACGGCCGGCGTTTCTTCGCTTCTCGATAGCGCTCCACCCGTCTCACACAACGGATGACAGTGGGCAGGTCTTATCCTCACCCCCCAACCGCTGCCGGAGTGGGCTTCCGGCACGGCTTCGGCGGATGTGCTGCCGGTCCCTTTCGCCGGGGCCTCCGGAGCCTCCCGGAATCACAAGCCCTGCTACTGATGACCTCCGCGCCTCTACCAAGAGGAGTTCTCAGAATACCGGAGGGCCGAGGGGAAGTCAAATCCTGGGGCGCCTTCGCCCGGAGGCCGGGACTCCCGGCATCAGGCCCGGCGGCCCGGTGAGCCGTGTGCGTTTCCAGAAGCTCGCCGTGGTCGTGGCGGCCTTCAGCCGACCTTGGGCAGCGCGGCCAGGCTCCTGGCGATTTCCTGTTCCGGGTGCTCGAAATCCACGAGCTTCCCGCCCAGGTAGCTGTCGTAGGCCGACAGGTCGAAGTGGCCGTGCCCGGTGAGGCAGAACACGATCACGCGCGCACGGCCCTCCTCGCGAGCCTGGATCGCCTCGTCGATGGCCGCGCGGATTGCGTGCGCCGACTCGGGCGCTGGCAGAATGCCCTCCGTCCGGGTGAACTGCACGGCGGCCTCGAAGACCCCGGTCTGGGCGTAGGCGCGCGCTTCCAGGTAACCATGGTTGAGCAGGTGGCTCAGCAGGGGCGCGGCGCCGTGGTAGCGCAACCCGCCCGCGTGGATGCCGGCCGGAACGAAGTCGTGCCCAAGCGTGAACATTTTCAGGAGCGGCGTGCTCCTGGCCGTGTCGCCGAAGTCGTAGACGAACGACCCCTTGGTGAGCGTGGGGCAGGCCAGCGGCTCGACCGCCATCAGCCGCACCTTCGATCCATTGAGCTTGTCGAGAACGTAGGGCAGGACGATGCCTCCGAAGCTGCTGCCGCCTCCGAAGCACCCGATCACCACGTCCGGCTCCTCGCCGGCCATCCGCATCTGGAGCCTGGTTTCCTGGCCGATCACCGTCTGATGCAGGAGCACGTGGTTCAGCACGCTGCCTAGCGAGTAGTTGGTGTCCTGGTGGGTGGCCGCGTCCTCGACCGCCTCGCTGATGGCGATGCCCAGGCTGCCGGGAGAGTCCGGGTGCCCGGCCAGCACGGCGCGGCCGGCGTTGGTTTTCGGGCTCGGGCTGGGAAACACTTCGGCGCCCCACGTGTTCATCAGCATGCGCCGGTAGGGTTTCTGCTCGTAGCTGACCTTCACCATGTAGACGGTGCATTCCAGGCCGAACATCCGGCACGCCAGCGACAGCGCGCTCCCCCACTGCCCCGCCCCGGTCTCCGTCGAAAGGCGGCGCATCCCGGCCTTCTTGTTGTAGTAAGCCTGCGCGACGGCGGTGTTCGGCTTGTGGCTCCCGGCGGGACTGACCCCTTCATTCTTGTAGTAGATGTGCGCCGGGGTGTTGAGCGCCGCCTCCAGCCGGCGCGCCCGGTGCAGCGGCGTCGGCCGCCACAGCCTGTAGATGTCGAGCACCTCGCCCGGCACGTCGATCTCCGGCTGGCCGGAGAACTCCTGCTCCAGCAGCGCCATCGGGAAGACCGGCGCGAGCGCTTCCGGCCCGATCGGCTGCCCCGTGGCCGGATTCAGCGGAGGAGCCAGAGGCTCCTTGAGCGACGGAAGCACGTTCACCCACGCCGCCGGCAACTGTTGCTCAGAGAGCAGGTATTTCACCTGACTATTCACGGGCTCACTCCTCGGAAAAACGGGAACACCAATTCTATCAGCTTGCGCCGGAACCTTGGTTGGGCCGTGCGCCGGCCGGCGCACACGGGCAGGACTAGGCCTGATGCCGCTTCTTCCTCATGAAAGGCGCCGCCACTGCCCACACCATGAGGAACACGAACACGGTGCCAACCACCAGCGTGCCCGTAGGGGTGTTGTACTGCTCCGGGATGGGCACAAGCCCGACTCCCAGTGCGACAGCCCCGGCCAACACGTGCCAATACCAGGCCTTGGGACCCGAAATGTAAAGAAGAAGCAGTGCCAGGACGGCCGAAATACCAAAGGCCAGGATGACCCACGTTGTCGACATCAAAAGCTCCTTTCGATCCTTTCCATTCTAACCCTGGAACCTCGATTGCACTAGTGTATACTGTAGTTCGCGGAAGTTCTATCCGGACAACGGGCTGCACGACGCACCCTGGTAGCTTCCACCACGAGATGGAAGAAAATGCACGGTTCGGAACGGGAGTTTCCGAAGAAGCAGACTGGTTTCTGTGAGGAGATAACCGATGATGAAGCGCCTTAACGCAGTTTCACTGGTGTTCGCGCTCGCTGGCGCAGCGATCATTAGCGTGGGATGCGCCACGAAGAAGTACGTACGCGAGACCGTGGCTCCCGTCCAGCAGCGGGTTGACGACATAGACAAGAAGAACGCTCAGCAGGACGGCACGCTGGCCCAACTGGAGAAGGGAGTGTCCCTGGCCGACGAACGCGCCCAGGGCGCCGACACGCGCGCCGGAGCGGCCGCCCGTGAAGCCGCCAGGGCCAATGAACAGGCGGCGGCAGGCATCAAGGACGCCGCCGGGGCACGCAGCCTGGCCGAGAAGGGTATCGCCCGGGCAGGCGACGTGGAGCGGAACCTGGGGACTCTGGGCACGAGAGTTGAGAACCTGGATAGCTTCAGGCTGGTGACGTCGCAGACCGTGCTGTTCGGTCTGGGAAGAGCGGACCTGACGGATGAAGCCAAGCAGCAGCTTGACACGCTCGCTGCCAGGACCGCGAACATGAAGCGTTACACGCTCGAGGTGCAGGGCTTCACGGATTCGACCGGCGGGCCGGAAACCAACCTCCGCCTGAGCCAGCGGAGGGCCGACGCCGTGGTGCGTTACCTCACGCTCCAGGGCAAGGTCCCGTTGTTCAGGGTTCAGACCGTCGGCTACGGCGAGGATAATCCCGCGGCGGATAACAAGACACGCGACGGGCGCACGCAGAACCGCCGCGTCGAGGTCAGGTTGTTCGCAGTCGATTAGGGGCGCTTCGCCGGCGCCAGCAGTTGCTCTTTGCGGTAGATCAGGCCTGAGGTGTGGTAGCCTGCAACTTCGATGCCGTGCCCATGGGTGATGGCGTCGGTGGGGCAGGCTTCCACGCAATAGCCGCAGAAGATGCAGCGGTTGTAGTCGATGTTGTAGACCTTGGCGTAGCGCTCCCCGCCGCTGAACCGCGCTTCATCCGTGTTGTCGGCCGCCTCGATGTAGATGCAGTTGGAGGGGCAGGCAGCCGCGCACAGGAAGCAGCCAACGCACTTCTCCAGCCCGTTCTCATCGCGCTGGAGAACGTGCACGCCGCGGTAACGCTCCTGCAACTTGGGCGGCTCGTCGGGGTAGTTCTCCGTGATGGTGGGCGACAGCATCTCCTTGAGGGTGGTGCTCATCCCCTTGGCGATGGCCGCCGCCGACTTCAATGCATCACTGGCTCCTGCCGGCATTCCGTCCTCTGGCGCTTCCCCCGGAGGCTGATTTCAGTCTAGCAACTTGAGCAACTGGCGGGCCGCCACCAGCACCGGCTCGGAAGCCGGAGCGAAGGGCGGCGTGTAGGCGGCGTCGAGCTGTTCGAGGTCCTCCACCCGCATGCGGCCGGTCAGGGCCGACGCAATCAGGTTGATCCTGCCGGGGACGCCGGCCACGCCGGTCACCGTGCCCCCCAGCAGGCGTCCGCTGCGGCGGTCGGCAACCAGCCCCACCGTGGTGGGCTGCCCCTTGAAGTATCTGGCGTGGTCGAGCGCCGTGACGCTTGTGGCAACCGGGTCGAAGCCTTCCCGGCGCGCCCCTTCCTGCGATAGCCCGGTTACGGCGACGGCGAGTTTCGCAACCCTGACGATGGACGTGCCGGCGATGCCGTGGAACCGCGCGCGGGCCCCGGCAGCGCAGGCGCCCGCCACCCGGCCCATGCGGTTGGCCGTCGTGCCGAGCGGCACGTAAGCCGGACGTCCCGTGACCAGGTGCAGCGCTTCGGCGCAATCCCCGGCGGCGAAGACGCCCGGCAAGCTCGTCTCCATCCGCTCGTCGACGGCTATGGCTCCCGTGGCGCCCAGCCTTATCCCGGCCGCGGCGGCCATCTCGACGTTCGGCAGCAGGCCGGCGGCCGAGACGATCATGTCGCAGGGAACGCCGTTCACGCGGTCCGGCTCGACGCTGCGAACCGGGCTCTCCAGCCTCAGCTCGATACCGGCGCGCGCTAGTTCGGAGCGCACGGACGCGGTGAGATCGGCGTCCGGACGATCCAGCACATAGGCGGACGCCTCCAGCACCGCCACTTCCAGTCCCCTGGCGCGCAACACGTCCGCCGCTTCCAGCCCGATATACCCCGCGCCGATCACCACCGCGCGCGCGGGCTTCGACTCAGCCAGGAAGCGTCTTATCCCCTCGGCGTCAGCCAGGGTGTGCAGCGTGAAGGCGTTGGCCGGCGGCCTGCCACCCAGAACGGAGCGGTCCGGGCGGGCGCCGGTGGCGATCACCAGCCGGTCATAAGGCAGCCGCTCCCCGCCGGAGAGAAGAAGTTCCCTGCGGGCGTGACGGATCTCCTCGACCGCCGTTCCCGTCCGGACCTCGATGCCACGCTGGCTGCGAAGGTCCGCGGCGCTGTGAACCTGGAGGTCGGCGGCCGAGGCCACCCTGCCCTCGATGTAGTAGGGAAGCCCGCAGGCGGCGAAGGAAACCACGCCCCCCTTCTCCAGCACCACGACTTCCAGCGAGGCGTCGGTGCGCCGCGCGCGGGAGGCCGCGCTAAGCCCCGCCCCCATCCCTCCGATTACGGCCAGGCGCATGAACAGACTATCTTATCGCGCGAGGTGGAACGCCTACCAGGTCAGAAGTTCGCCCAGCAGCCAGGCGCAGATCACGCTGCCCTGGAGCTTGTCCTGCTTCGGGCCGGGCCAGTGGGTTTCCAGGCTGACCCAGCCGCGATAGCCGTCGCCGACCAGCGCGGCGAACTGCCCCTTCCAGTCGAGCGAGCCCGCCCCGAGCGCCTTCCAGCGCGGTCTGCCGTCTTCCAGGCGGCAGTCCTTGGCATGGACATGGACAATCTGATCGGGAGCCAGCGCCCGGTAGCCGCCGGGGAAAGCGTCTTCCCCCGCGACGAAGGCGTTGGCCGGGTCCCAGACCACCTTCAGGTTGGGATGGTTCACCGCCGCCACCAGCCTCGCCGTCTCGGCGCCCGTGGCGGCGTTGCAGGCGTGCTCGTTCTCCAGGCCGAGGATCAGATCCTCGGCGGCCGCCTGCGCGGCGAACCTCCGGAGCTCCTCCGCCACCTGATCGAAACACCTGGCCGGCTCCATGGCCCGCCAGAAGGAGAACACGCGGATCACCGGCGCACCCGTGCGGTGGGCGATCTCGCACGCCCTGCGCATGAGCCTGGGCTGATCCTCGTAAGTGTGCGCGGAGCCGAAGACGTCCCGCTCAAAGCGGCGGTCCAGCGGCTCCGAGCCGGGCAGCACGCACTTCAGCAGCGGCGAGGCGATAGAGACGGCCTTGAGCCCGGCCCCGGCGAGGATCGACCGCGCGCGGTCGATCTCCTCATCGCCGAGGTTCAGAATATTCTTGTCCCAGAGGACGCGGAGTTCGGCACCGGTCAGACCGGCCCCGGCCATGGCCCGGACGGCGGTCTCCAGGTCGGAGGCAAACTCGTCGGTGATGGCCGCGACAGGCAGTCTGAGTTCCATAGGCTCAGCGCCTCCTCCCCAAGATCATAGCCCGAAATAGGCGGCGTTCTTGTCGGCCCAGTGGGCCAGCTCGGCGGGAAGCTCCTCCTTGATGAAGATCGAGTTCGAGGGGCAGACCGGGATGCACGCGCCGCAGTCGATGCACTCGGTGGGGTGAATGTAGAGCATCGTGGCTTCGGCGAAGCCGGCCTCATCCTCCTTGGGATGGATGCAGTCCACCGGACACGCCGCAATGCACTCCATGTCCTTCGTGCAGGTATCAATGATTACGTATGCCATCTAGTCCTCCAGGGGGTCATAGGCGCCGGGCGTTCCCGGCCCAAACCGCTATTATAATCGTAACCATGTTCTTCCGCCGCAGTCCGGTCAAGGAACTCACCTTCGAGGAGAGGGTCGAGGCGCTGCGCCGGAGCGGCTTCGCAGTCGATCCTCAGCCAGCCGCCCGCCTGTCCGTCCGCCGCGGGGGCTGCGCCGCCGCCGTCGAGCGTACGCCCGAGGGCTTGCCGGCCGTAACCCGGGTCGGAGTTCTTGCGGGGGACCAGATCGCGGCGCTGGTGGACGGAGGCTATCAGAAGTTCTTCGAGACCGCTTCCGGGTCCAGGAGGCCGGCCCTGGCCAGGCAGCTCACCGAGTTGCACGCCTTCCAGGAGGACCTTTTCGAGGCGCTCGGACTGAAGAGTCTTTACAACCAGTCACTGGGAACGGTCTTCAACCGCCACGACTACGACCGCCTTAAGGGGAGGCCGTAGGGGCGGTCCGTTCCCCGCCCAGCTTCCGGTAGATCTCGCGCATGCGCGACGCTTCGCCCTGCCGGCCCAGCTTGTCGAACACAACAGCCCGCAGCTCGAACTCGCGCGGGAAGACCAGGTAGACCAGCGGGTCCTCCAGCCCCGCCGGCGGGACCCCGTACACTTCCAGCAGCGGGGCGGCGTCCTGAATTCGCCCGGTCTCTATCAGAGCCCAGGCCAGCAACCCCCCGGCGCGATCGCTGCCCACGGGATCCGCCGCCTCCGACAGCTCTTTGAGCGAAGGTATCGCTTCGGCAAAGCGCCGGTCCAGCAGGTCCCGCGCCACCGCCAGCCGGCGGGCCGCAGGCGAGCCGGCGGGCGCCTGCCCGCGGCTTCCGCCCAGCCACCCCCAGACCGCAAGCTGAGCCGCGGCCAAGGGCTGTAGCTCGGGAGCCGTGACGCGCCTCATCTCCGCCACGGCTTCGGCCTTCCTTCCCGTCAGATACAGCCACTGCGCCTTGCGGCAGTCCGCCAGCGGGCCGGCCGCCTGGATACCCTGGAAAATCCCGTTGGCCCCGGCGATGTCGCCCGTCATCAGCCGGGCGCGGGCGGCCTTGTACAGCGTCGCACCCCCCAGAAAAGCCCGGTCCCTGTCGTGGGCCTCAAGGTAGTACTTCTCGGCTTCCCGGAAAGCCCCAAGGTGGAAATGGACGTCCCCCAGCGAATCAAGAGGATTGGCGTCCCGTGGAGCAAGCCGCCGGTACTGTTCCAGGGCGTCTCGCGCCGCGCCCAGGTTGCGGCGCGCCGCCTCCGTATAGCCGAGCAGGTTCCATGCTGACTGGTCAGCCGGATCCAGCGCCGCCGCCTGCCGGTAGAAGCCCGCGGCGCTGTCATAACGCCTGGCTGCCTTGTCCTCGTGCGCCAACTGGCGGAACACCTCGGCGTCGGCCGGCGTCGCCCGGCTCAGCGCCAGCAACGACTCCCGCCGCAGCGCCGCATCACCGGTGACCGCGGCCCGGAGCAGGTCCAGATCGATGCGGCGCAACTCCCTGATCCCCGCCCCACGCGCGCGCGCCTTCTCGATCAGCGAAGCGGCCCCCCCGCGGTCCCCGCTCAGCAACAGCGCGCGGGCCCAGGCGACATACGCGGCGCCGAAGTCGGGATCCAGGGAGACGGACCGGGCGAACTCCGCCGCAGCCGCCACGACCTCCTCGGAATTCATTCCCTGCGCGAAGGCGCGCAGAGACTCCGTACTGCGAGTATCGAAGGGGCGCGCCTCCGGCTCGATCCAGCGCGCCACCGCCTCGGCCGCCTCGAGCAGGCGCTCCGGAAACTGCTCCTCGACGCTGAATCGGGAGACCGTGCGGCCGCTTGGAATATCCCGCCTCTCGGCCTGAACGCGCATCCGGCCGCCGGAAACAACGAAGTATCCCCTCAGAACCGACGTCGCCCCGGCCAGTGCGGCCTCCCGGCTGCCTGGCACGCGCACTGGATGCACCCTGGAGGACCCCGAGACTCCGGCCGCGACCGCCTCGCTGATTGCCTGTCCCGCCCAGGCGGCGCCCGCCCCGCTGCTCAGATCCTCGAAAGGGGGGACGGCCAGACGTTCCACCTGGCGGGTTGCCCGTCCGCCGCAGCCGGCCGCCATTATGCAGATAAGCGCCGCGAGTGCCGGACGGCTACAGGACACGTATCTCCATAGCCATCAACTCCTGGAATTCCGGAAGGTCCTTCAGAATCGCGAATTCGGGCTCCTTGAGGAACCTTTCCCGCTCCTTGAAGCCCTCCTCCAGACACCTGCGGATGTGACGCAGGGCGTAATCCGCCATGCCCGCCACGACGTAGGACTTCGCCAGGAAGTAGTGAAACTGGGCCCGCTCTTCCACGCTGCGCTCCTGCAACATCGAGCCCACCGTGCCCCGCTGCTCGAACACCATGCGGTCCAGTTGCAGGGCGTAGCGGTAGGACTGAACCGCCCATTCATAGTTCTTCCGGGCGAGGTAAGCGGTACCGAGGTTGCTATAAGTGGTGGCGGAGTACGGGTTCAGCTTCAGTGCGTGCTGATACTCCTGAATTGCCCGGCGGTAATCCTTCTGGGCGTAATATACGGCGCCGAGGTTATTTCGAGCCTCCGGGTAATTCCGGTTCCTCCTAAGGGCTTCTTCGTAATTCCTTCGGGCGGACCTGTAGTCCTGCAAGTGGTGATAGGCGATGCCGATCTTGTTGTACAAGACCCAGTTCGTCGGCCCGGAGAGCCCGGCGCGATAGGCGTCGATCGCCTCGCGGTACATCTTCCGTGCCATCATCAGATCCCCGCGTTGCTCGACGGTAAGCGGAACCGGCGGGGCGGGTGGCGTGTCCTGCGCCGCGGCGCAGGCGGCGATGAGCAGCGCCGCGGCAACCGCCGCGCGGCTCAGGTGGAGGCTCAATGGCAAAGTCATGACCGCCCTCCGGCTACTATTTGAACATATCCAAGATGCGCCGGAGCAAGCCCTTCTGCGGAGCCTGCGGGGCCGGCTCGGTCTTCGCCTGCTCCGTTTTCGCCGAGGCGGGCGGTCGGCTGCGTTTGGGCGAGCCGGCCAGGCCATCGGCTTTCAGGGCGACCGTGGCGGGCTCCTCTGACGCCGTCTCCCAGCCCGAGACCTGAGTGACGCTGGCAAGCATCCCGCCGTGCAGGCGGCAGACCTCCACCGGTTGCGTGCCCGCCACGAACGCCTGCGTCTGCGCGCCTGGGCACCCGCTGTTCGCCAGCGCGCCCGTGGCCGGGTCCACCCGGGCCATCACGATCCCGTCCGGGGGCTCAAACTGCGCCACATTCCTGTACTGGCGGTGGCGGTGAGCGCGCTTCATGAACTCCGTCCAGATGGGCAGGGCGGACTGCGAGCCTTCAATCAACAACTCCGAGTTGTCGTCGAAGCCCACCCAGACCACGCAGATCAGTCGTGATGTGAAGCCGGCGAACCAGCCGTCGTGCGATGTCCCTGTCTTGCCGGCCGCCGGCAGCGTGAAGCCTCGCGCCGCCACCCCCACGCCCGTGCCGCTCCGCAGGACCTCCTGCATCAGGTCGACCATCAGGTACGCAATCCGGGGATCCATCGCCTGGGCCGTCACCGGCTCGGCGGCATGCACGATGTTGCCCTTGTCGTCCCGGATCAGCTTGACCAGCGACGGCTTGCGGAACACGCCCTGGTTGACGAACGCCGTGTAGGCGCCAGCGATCTCGAGCGGAGTCACCTCGTAGGCGCCGAGCGCCACGGCGGGCGTGGGCTGGATGTTCAGGTTCATGCCGGCGCGCCTGGCAACGTCCACCACGCGGCCGTAGCCGATCATCTCGGCCAGCTTCACCGTAGGCACGTTTAACGACCTGGAGATGGCCTGCCGCAAGGAGACTATCCCGTGGTACTGGTCCTTGAAGTTCGACGGCGAATAGGGCTTCTCGTCAAACCAGAAGGTGGTCGGCTCGTCCAGCAGGGTGGTGAGCGAGGTAATCGGCCTGCGCGGGTCGCTCAGCGCGGTCTCAAGGGCAGCCGCGTAGACAAACGGCTTGAACGATGAACCCGGCTGCCTCTTGGCGAGCCCGTGGTTCAACTGGCTGACTCCGTAGTTGCGTCCGCCGACGTAGGCCCTCAGATCACCGGTCTGGGCGTCCAGGGCGACCAGCGCCACTTGCGCTTCGGGGGGCGTGGTGCCGCGGAACCTCCGCTGCTGCCGCACCCGCTCATCCACTTCCTTCAGGCCGATGCGGACCGCTTCGGCGGCGTCCCGCTGAAGCTCCATGTCGAGCGTCGTGTAGACCCGGTAGGAGCGGGACTGGAAGTCGTGTTCCTGGAACTGGTCCTGGAGGGTGCTGTTGACCAGGTCCACGAAATAGGGGGCGTCGGCCGACTGCGCTCCAGCCCTGGCCACAGTCAGCGGCGCCTCGGCGGCCTCCTTATGCTGGGCCGCGGAGATGTAGCCGTTGTCCCTCATCATCACGAGCACGACGTTGCGGCGCGCCCGCGCCCGCTCCGGCCAGCGGACGGGATTGGTGAAGCTTGGCCTCTGGACCAGCCCCGCCAGCATGGCGGCCTCCTGGAGCGTAACCTCGCGCAGGTCCTTGCCCAGGTACGCCTTCGCGGCCTCGCCGAATCCCCGGATGGCGAAGCTCCCGCGCCGGCCCAGATCGACCTGGTTGGCGTAGAACTCGAAGATCTCTTCCTTGGTCAGCCTCTGCTCGAGCTGGAAGGTGATCAGGACCTCGGCCGCCTTCCGCCTCCAGGTCTTGGCCTGATTCAGCCAGAACATCCGCGCCACCTGCATGCTGAGGGTGGAGGCTCCCTGCTCGCGGCTGAATGCCTTCATGTCCACGTAGGCGGCCTTCAGGACACGCAACGGGTCGAACCCCTGATGCTGGAAGAACCGCTTGTCCTCGGCCGAGAGCACCGCCTGAACCAGCACCGGCGGGAACTCGGAAAACTTCATGGGCCGGCGTTTTTCGCGGTTCCGGTCGAACAGGTTGGTCAGCAGTTCGGGCTCCAGCATGTACTGCGTCCGCTCGGTGTGGTCGCGCGTCGAGACGATCCGGCTGACGAAGCCCGCCGAGAAGTCGATGACTCCGCCCTCCTGGTCGAAGTACGACTCCGGCCCGGGGAAGATCTCGACGGTCTCGCCGCGCACGTTGTACCAGCCCATGGGATTGCCGCGCGATTCGGTGTAGCCGCTGCGGCGAAGCTGGTCCACCACCTCGTCGCTGGTCATCCGGTCGCCGAGCGAGACGGTCTGCGGCGCGGCGAATATCATGGCCGTGCTCTGGATGGGGCCGGCCCGCAGCTTGGCGTCGATCAGCCTGGCGAAGCGGGCGTAGTAGTAGGTGAACACCAGCAGGCCGGCGACCAGCAGCAGGGTCACCAGCGACACGGCGACCCTGCCCGCGGGATGGAGGAAAAAGCGGGCCACTCTTGCTTTGCGCGGTACTTGCAC